>NZ_JBHWJQ010000033.1:0-69440 GCF_042731435.1 Streptomyces sp. NPDC059861
GCGGGGCCCCCGGGGCGCAAGGGCCGTGGCCATCCCGCTCACCACGGCCACCGGGGGGGGGCTCCACCCATCGGGGGCGGCGCCGCCCCGGGGCAACGGGGTGCCGCCGCTTCCGTTTGTGCACCCTCAACTGGGGCTGGTTTCCGTGGCAGGGTGGAGCGGGCAAGGCACAGGGGGCCAACAGAAGAGGGGGAACCGTGATCGTCTGGATCAACGGCGCGTTCGGTGCGGGGAAGACCACCACCGCACGGGAACTGATCGACCTGATCCCGAACAGCACGCTCTTCGACCCCGAGGTCATCGGCGGCACACTCACGCATCTGCTGCCGGCCAAACGCCTCGCCGAGGTCGGTGACTTCCAGGATCTGCCGATCTGGCGGCGCCTCGTCATCGACACGGCGGCCGCGATGCTCGCCGAACTCGGCGGCACGCTCGTCGTGCCCATGACCCTGCTGCGCCAGGAGTACCGCGACGAGATCTTCGGCGGCCTCGCCGCCCGCCGGATCACGGTCCGGCATGTGCTGCTCGCCCCGGCCGAAACGATCCTGCGCGAGCGAATAGCCGCCCGCGAGATACCGCAGGAGCTGACCGACGGCGAGATAAGGGTCCGGCAGTGGTCGTACGACCACATAGAGCCGTACAAGGCCGCGCTCGCCTCCTGGCTCACCACCGACGCCCATCCCGTCGACAACGGCACCCTCACCCCGTTCGAGACCGCGGCCCGGATCGCCGAGGCCGTCGGCTCGGGTGCGGTGCCCGTGTGCGACATCGTGCAGACGCCCGAACCCACCGCCGAGACCCTCGCCGCCGGCGTCCTGCTCTTCGACGAGCAGGACCGCGTGCTGCTCGTCGACCCGACCTACAAGGCCGGCTGGGAGTTTCCCGGCGGCGTCGTCGAACCCGGCGAGGCGCCCGCCCGCGCCGGCATCCGTGAGGTCGCCGAGGAGACCGGGCTCCACCTGGACGACGTACCGCGCCTGCTCGTCGTCGACTGGGAGCCGCCCGCCCCTCCCGGGTACGGCGGTCTGCGCCTCCTCTTCGACGGCGGAAGCCTCGACTCCGCGGCGGCACGGGAGTTGCTGCTGCCCGGCCCCGAACTGCGTGGGTGGCGTTTCGTCGCCGAGGAGGAGGCCGCGGGCCTGCTGCCACCCGTCCGCTACGAGCGGCTCCGGTGGGCCCTGCGGGCTCGGGAACGCGGGAAGGCGCTATATCTGGAGGCAGGGGTTCCGGTCGAGGGGTGAGCCGTGGCGGGACGCCTCGGCGGGGTGGCCCGGACCTGGAGGCGGGCAATTCGGTCGGAGAGTACGCCCGTGGCGGGACGCGGAGATTCACGTGTCGGGCGGGGCCCGTAGGCCGGAGGAGGGCGGCGGGGTGTGCGGCCGGCCCTGCGGCCGGCCCGAACCCGGGTGGGGGCCATTTCGGTCGGGATGGGCCCGTAGGCCGTGCCAGGCGTGGGGTCGGCGGTCAGGCGTGGATCTGGCGCGGGCGTTCGGGTCGGGGTGCGGGTTCGTAGCCGGAGTAGGGCGGCGGGGTGTGCGGCCGGCCGGATCCGGCGGGGCATTCCGGTCGCGGGTAGGCCCGTAGCCGGGCGCGGGGCTTGGTCGCCCGGGGCGTGAGGCTACGGGCCGGGTGCTCAGCTCGCCGCGTAGTTGCGCAGGAACTCCGCCTCCGCGACCGACAGCCGCTCCAGCTCCTCGGGCGAGACGCTCTCGTTCACCGCGTGGATCTGGGCCTCCGGCTCGCTCAGGCCGATGAGCAGGATCTCCGCGCGCGGGTAGAGAGCGGCGAGGGTGTTGCACAGCGGAATCGAGCCGCCCTGGCCGGCGTACTGCATCTCCTGACCCGGGTACGCCACGGCCATCGCGGCGGCCATCGCCTCGTACGCCGGGCTGGACGTGTCCGCCCGGAACGCCTGCCCCTGGCCGATCTGCTCGGTGCTCACCCGCGCACCCCACGGCGTGTGTGCCTCGATGTGCGCCTGGAGCAGCTTGGTCGCCTCCGCCGCGTCCACGCCCGGCGGCACCCGCAGGCTGACCAGCGCGCGGGCGCTCGCCTGCACGGACGGGGTGGCGCCGACGACCGGCGGGCAGTCGATGCCGAGCACGGTCACGGCCGGACGCGCCCAGATCCGGTCGGCGACCGTGCCGGAACCGATCAGCCCGACGCCGTCCAGCACCTTGGCGTCCTTGCGGAACTGCTCCTCCTCGTACTGCAGACCCTCCCACCGCGCCTCGGAGGTCAGCCCGTCGACCGTGGTCGACCCGTCCTGCGCGCGCAGCGAGTCCAGTACGCGGATCAGCGCCGCCAGCGCGTCGGGCGCGGCACCACCGAACTGACCCGAGTGCAGGTTGCCCTCCAGCGCATCGACCCGCACCCGTAGGAGGGTCATGCCACGCAGGGTCGAGGTCACCGTCGGCAGCCCGACGCGGAAGTTGCCCGCGTCGCCGATCACGATCGTGTCGGCCTCCAGCAGCTCCGGGTGCTCCTCGGCGTACCGCTCCAGGCCACCCGTGCCCATCTCCTCCGAGCCCTCGGCTATCACCTTGACGTGCACCGGCACGCCGCCGTTGGCCTTCAGGGCGCGCAGCGCCAGCAGGTGCATGATCACGCCGCCCTTGCAGTCGGCGGCACCCCGGCCGTACCAGCGGCCGTCGCGCTCGGTCAGCTCGAAGGGCGGGGTCGTCCAGCCGGCCTCGTCCAGCGGCGGCTGCACGTCGTAGTGGGCGTACAGCAGCACGGTCTTCGCGCCCTCCGGTCCCCGCAGGTAGCCGTACACCGACTGCGTTCCGTCCGGGGTGTCGAGCAGCGCCACGTCCTCGAAGCCCTCGCCGCGCAGGGCGTCCGCGACCCAGCACGCCGCGCCCTCGCTCTCACTGCGCGGGAACTGGTCGAAGTCGGCCACCGACTTGAAGGCCACCAGTTCGGCGAGCTCCTCCTTCGCCCTCGGCATCAGCGAGGCGACGGTCTCGGCAACCGGATTCGACGTCATGGGCACGCTCCTCGTAGGTGCGACGTTGTACTTCTGTGTACGGGTTCTGTACGGGTCTGTCTGTACCGGACCTGTACGGTCCGCGTGGTCGGCGGCTGCCGCAGGTGCTGCACCGACCGCGTGAGTGTAGGCGCGCCCTGGAGTGCGGGGCGCATACGGTGCCGATCCTCCCACAGCGGCCTGCGGCGATCACCGCCGTAGGATGCGGGGGACAGATCGGCAGGCGGCGGATCGGGAGCAGTAGACCATCGTGAGCAGCGAGAACTCTTCGGCGGACGACGGGCAGCAGGTGTGGGACGTCGTCGTGGTGGGCGCGGGACCCGCGGGGGCCTCGGCGGCCTACGCGGCGGCGGTCGCGGGACGACGTGTACTGCTGCTGGAGAAGGCCGAACTGCCCCGCTACAAGACGTGCGGCGGCGGGATCATCGGCCCCTCGCGCGACGCCCTGCCACCCGGGTTCGAACTGCCTTTCAAGGACCGGGTGCACGCGGTCACCTTCTCCAACAACGGCCGCTTCAGCCGTACGCGGCGCTCCAAGCAGATGCTGTTCGGCCTGATCAACCGGCCCGAGTTCGACCAGCAGCTCGTCGAGCACGCCCAGAAGGCGGGCGCCGAGCTGCGTACGGGCGTCACGGTGTCGCGGGTCGAGCAGCACGGGTCGGCGGTGCCGGACCGGCGCACTGTCGCCGTCGTGCTCCAGGGCGGTGAGACGCTGCTGGCCCGGGCCGTGGTCGGTGCGGACGGCAGCGCCAGCAGGATAGGCGCGCACGTCGGGGTCAAGCTCGGCCAGGTGGATCTCGGCCTGGAGCTGGAGATCCCGGTGCCGGACACCGTCGCGGAGGACTGGAAGGGCCGGGTCCTCATCGACTGGGGGCCGATGCCGGGCAGTTACGGGTGGGTCTTCCCCAAGGGCGACACGCTCACGGTCGGCGTGATCTCGGCGCGCGGAGAAGGCGCCGCGACCAAGCGGTACTTGGAGGACTTCGTCGGACGGCTGGGACTCGCCGGCTTCGAGCCGAGCATCTCCTCCGGGCACCTGACCCGCTGCCGCGCCGACGACTCACCGCTGTCGCGCGGGCGCGTGCTGGTGTGCGGGGACGCGGCCGGGCTGCTGGAGCCGTGGACGAGGGAGGGCATCTCGTTCGCCCTGCGGTCGGGGCGGCTCGCGGGGGAGTGGGCGGTTCGGATCGCGGAGGCGCACGACGCCGTGGACACGCGCCGACAGGCCCTCAACTACGCGTTCGCCGTCAAGGCCGGGCTGGGCGTGGAGATGGCGGTCGGCAAGCGGATGCTGACGGCGTTCGAACGGCGGCCCGGGATCTTCCACGCGGCGCTCACCGGGTTCCGGCCGGCGTGGAAGACGTTCCGGGACATCACGCGGGGCGCCACGTCGTTGGGCGAACTCGTCCGCACCCACCCGATGGCCCAGCGCGCGCTGACCGCGCTGGACCGCAGGGGTGAGGGTGGGACGGCTGGGGAGGCCGGTGCGGTGGAGGCCGGAGCGGCTGTGGGGGGTACGGCTGCCGGCGGTACCGCTGAGGCCGGCGAGGCCGACTCCTGAGATCCGGCTGAGTTCCGGTTGAGGTCTGGCTGAGGCCGGCCTGCGGCAGGTCGGAGGCTGACCAGGGGTCTGTCGCGGTCGGCGGAGTCAGTCTCAGAGGCCCGGCTGCGGTCCGTGGCGCTCGGCGAGGTCAGCTTCTGAGGTCCGAGGGGCTTGTCGCGTTCGTGTAGGTGATCGCGAAGACGGGGTGGTCGGGGGCGATACGGCGCAGCTCCTCGTCGGAGGAGCTGGGGCCGACGCCGTTGAAGAAGACGCCCACTTCGGCTTTCCAGCGCTTGAGGTAGGCACGCAGCAGTGCGGGCTTGTCGTCGTCGCCGACCTCGGTCGCGGCGAAGGTGTCCACGTTCTTGCCGAGCCACAGCTCTCCACCGCCCGCGACCCGCATGTTGTGCGTCCACTGGACGTGGCCCCGGGGCGCGACGAGGTACTGCCGGCCGTCGACGGTCAGCAGATTGACGGGGGTGGTGCGCAGGGCGCCGCTCTTGCGGCCGCGGACGGCGAGGACGCGGGAGCCCCAGATGCTGATGCCGCGGCGGGTCAGCCAGGCGATCGCCCGGTTGAAGACGTTGACGGTGAACCAGCCTGGCTTCTGGACATGCGTGGACATGCGGGGCTCCTGGGTGGGAAGGGAGAGCGGTGCTCTCGCTCTCGCTTGGGCAAGTTTGCGGCAGAGCGGCGCTCTAAAGCAAGAGCGGTGCTCTGCTTTGTGTACGGCGCTCTTGGATCGAGGTGATGGCGGGCGAGGTGGAGTGAAGAGGAGCAGGGGAGGTGGTCGGGGATGGAGTGGGCGTGGGGAGCACCGCTCCAGATCGCGAGCCCTGCTCCACTTCATAAGTCCCGCGTGCGTCCCGCGTGAGTCCCGCGTGCGTCCCGCGTGAGTCCCGCGCGAGTGGGTTCCGCGAGCTCCGGGGACTTTGAGAGCACCGCTCCAATCCATGCGCGCCGATCCACCCCGAGAGCAGCGCTCACTCGCGTGTGCAGTGCTCCAAAACATGGAAAACTCTTCCCATGACCACCAGCAGCACCCCCCTCGGCGCCCGGGCCCGCGCCCGGATCGAAGTCACCGCGGCCATCAAGGACGAGGCTCGCAGACAGCTCGCGGCCGAGGGCGCGGCCAAGCTCTCCCTGCGCGCCGTGGCCCGCGAACTCGGCATGGTCTCCTCCGCCGTCTACCGATACTTCCCCAGCCGCGACGACCTCCTCACCGCGCTCATCATCGACGCCTACGACTCCCTGGGCGCCGCCGCCGAGGCCGCGCACCGCGAGGTGGCGGACGCCGGCCCGGTGGAGCGTTGGATGCGGGTGTGCGAGGCCGTGCGCGGCTGGGCGTTGACGCATCCGCACGAGTACGCGTTGATCTACGGCTCCCCGGTCCCCGGCTACACGGCGCCCCGGACCACCGTCCCGTCCGCCGCGCGGGTCGGGTACCTGCTCCTCGGCATCGCCCGGGACGCGCACGGAGGGCTAGGTGTGGCGAAGCCGCGGCTGGCGAAGGAACTGCGGCCGGAAGCGGTACGGATGGCCGCCGATCTCGCACCCGATCTGCCGCCCGAGGTGGTGGTGACGCTGGTGGCGGCGTGGGCGCAGTTGTACGGGCTGGTCGGCTTCGAGGTGTTCGGGCAGTTCACCAGAGTCGTGGAGGACCGCGAACCCTTCTTCCGTCAAGCGGTCGGCCAACTCGCCCAGACGGTCGGCCTCGTGTACCCGCAGGAGGGCGGTGCGGCGCAGTCCCGCCGGGGCGCCGGAGGCAGCGGTAAGGGCAGCAGGCCGGGGTCCTGACGCGGGTCCGGCGCATGCCGGCACCAGCCGAGCCGGCTTGGCCTCGTCCCGTACCCATCGCGTTGGTCGGCGCGCCTGGGGCGGAGGGGCTGACTAGAACCAAGGCGGGCGTGTTCCGGCGGAGCGGATCGGGCGGACGTCGAGCTGTCGACGAAGGCGAAACTGTGCGCTCGGCCGTCGATCTCCGGACCGGAGACATGCGCGGCGATGGCAGCAGCCCGGATGGTGTCACTCAGCAGCCGCGAGGGCCTTGAGGGGAGCTGATCTCCACAGGCGGGAACCGCTTCATGTGCGCCTTGAGCGCGTCGGCCGCGGGGTCCGGCAGGGGTACGTCACGGAACTTGCCGCCCTTTGGAGGCGTGAACACGGCCTTGCTCAGGCTCAGCTCGTGTTGCTGCACCACCTGCAGGGTGCCGCCGTCGATGTCATCGACGGACAGGCCGAGGATCCCGCCTTGCCGCAGGCCTCCCGGCTACGCTCGCGCGGGAGCGCCCCACGGCGCGTGGCTGCGGGGCGCCTTGTAGGGTTTAGTCGACCTGCTCCCCGTCGTGCGTACCGCCCTTGCAGCGGTTGTCCGCCAGATCGGCCGTTCCTCCGCCCTGCCTGCACTCAGAAGGGGTGACGTCGGATGGGGCACCCTGTGCGGTGGCGGTGGCGGCGCCTGTGAGGCCGAGTCCGGCGAGGGCTGCCGTGGCGATGACGGCGGCGAAAATTCGTCGAATGCGCATTTGGTTCGCCTTTCACGGATTGCCTCGGTTGGGGCACTAATCAGCTTGACGTTCACCCATGTGGGTGGCACGTCTTATTGGGCCATTCGGGTGACGGTGCTGTCGGGTGCGGGGTCGGTGACGCGACCCGTCGGACAGGCTTTGGAACGAAGAGACCACCCCGGCCGGATGGGCGGTCTCTTCGTTGTTCCGGAGGGGCGGCGTCCGCAACCGGCCAATGCTAAAGCCGTGTTGACCTGCAGAAACGCGCCCTTGGACGATGTCCTACGCGGTGAGGCGTCGTTGGTCTCGTCATGGGGCGGGGTGCATGGAGTCGGATTGTTCCGGACGGATTGTAGGAGATTGCGAAGCCGTTGATCCCGCCGTCGAAGGTGCGGCCTCAGGGTGAAGGGACGCGGGGCACCCGCGATGAGACCCTGTTCGCGGCCATCGTCGCAGTTACTCAGCGCGGCCCCCCGGGTGCCAGGTGCGTCCCATGCGCACGTCGACCCGTATCACCGGTGCCCTCACCGGCCTGACCCTCACCCTCGGCGGTGCGGTCCTCGCGGCTCCCGCGGTCCGGGCCGACATCCCCGCCTGTACACGGATGGCCGAACTGGCCGGTGCCACCGCTTCCGACTCCGTCACAGCGGCTTGCAGCCGTGGCGTGGTCGGAGACCTGCAGAGTTGTGTGACCGGGCTGACCGGGGCCGGAGTGGCGGGCGGCGCCGCGACCGGTGCCTGCCGGGCGGCGGCCCACGAACCGCGTTAGAGGACCGCGCGCGGCAGCCGCCCGCCGGCACCGGTCGGAGGCAGGTACGGCCCGTCTCCTCCTCAACCCCCGGCCTGCCCGGACCACAACGCGGCCCCGGTGGGCAGTCTCGACCGCCAAGGACATCGACGTCGCTCCGCTCCTGCCGAGGCGCACGCCCGATGCGGCCGGTCGAGGTCGGTGACGTCATGCCTCTCCGGGGCCGGGCAGTCACCGCGCGGGCGCGGCGCCCAGCCTCGCCTCGCGGCCCTCATGCGGAGCGCCCATGCTGAGTAAGAGGGCGCCGTCGTCCTGAGACTTGTCCTTCCCGAAGGCCGAACGAAGGCGCCTGAGAGGAGGAGGAAGTCATGCGCATGCGAAGAATCCTGGGCCTCGCCCTGGCCGCGGCAACCCTTGCCGGCGTGAGCGCCTTCGGCGCTGTCAGCGCCGGGGCCGCCTCGTCTCCGAACATCTCCAGAGACGACTGCATGGCCGCCGGCGGACAGATCGTTTCACGCCCCTACGCCGGCGACGCCTGCGCGCTGCCTGACGGGACCACTCCGGCGATCACTTGACCGGTCGGCGCACGGCTGGGAAACCAGTCCGGCCGAGCAGCCGTTTTCAACGACATGCACTCGAATCGAATCGTGCCGCCTTACGAGCCTTCAATGCTCGCCTTCAACCCCGCTGGCCGACCTGCGTGGTCTCCACCGCGAAGACGTAGCCGGCGTCATCGAGAAGTTCCAGCAAGAGAGCCGAAGGTACCGGCGCATCCCCACATACGCGCTGAACAGCGCCGCCCAACGGCCGGCTGAGCCTCACGGAAGCGCGAAGGAACTTCCGCGCTCCGGGGGCTTGCGACGAGCGATGCACCCAGTTCGTGCGCGCCCCCCCTGCCGAACGAACACTCCACGGCCTGACATCACCCGCTGCCATCATCAACGTCATCGGACGGCGGCGGATCCCGGCGATCGGAAACGGACTACGGACCGCCCGTTGGGTACGAGCCAGGGCTATCCGTACGGCTGGGGGATCGAACTCCTAACTGATCGACTCAGATTGCGATGCGTAGTCGTCTCAAGCAGATGATGTTGCAGGCGAGTTCGAGAAGTCCTTGGTGGAGGTCGGCGCGTGTCTCGTAGCGGATCCGTAGGCGTTTGAACTGGTGGAGCCAGGCGAAGGTGCGCTCTACCATCCAACGGGTCTTGCCCAGGCCAGAGCCGTGCGGGGTGCCGAGGCGGGCGGTCTTCGGGGTGATCCCGCGCTTGCGGATCAGGCGCCGGTACTTGTCGAAGTCATAGCCGCGGTCGGCGAACGGCCGTCGAGGCCGGTGCCGGGACGTCCTCGCAGTCCCGAATGCGGGGAACGGCGTCCAACAGTGGAATCAACTGGGTGACGTCGTGTCGGTTGCGGCCGGTCAGTGATACGGCGAGTGGGGTGCCGTGCCGATCGACGAGAACGTTGGCCGTTTGTCCAGCTGCCAGCCCGCAACCCGGCCGTGACGGAACTCCCCGCCAAAGAGGTGCCCGAGGCGTACCGCTGGCGCTTGATCAAGGTGCCGGGTGGTACGTGCATCACCACTGAGATCGTGGCTGTGCGGATCCGTGGGGTCTCCCTCCCCAATGCCCGGTGAGCACGTGACGCCGGCGCACCGCATGATGTGCGTCTTTCAAGGTGACGAGCCATAGGGGCCCGACCCCGTGCCCGATGCGCGGGGCACCTTGGACTTCGCTGCGTGGATGTACTTCCGCGGGAGTACCCGTGATCACGCCGCACGGCTGACGCCCTCCGCCGCGGGTGCGGTCTAGCGTGGCTGGCATGGAAGAGCAGTGGGGACCTCGCGGCAGGTGGTGGCGCCATGGGCCGCCCTGGCGCGGCCGCTGGAGCGACGAGCGGCGGGCCCGCTGGGACGACGAGCACCAGGGTCCCTGGGGCGACAAGCCGCTGGATCGCCGGGACGCCGAGCCGCGGGATCGCTGGGGCGACGACTGGCAGCAAGGTCAGCAGGGAGGCGACCGGCAGCGAGGTCAGCGGGGAAGTGACCGGCAGCGAGGTCAGCGGGGAAGTGACCAGTCCCGAGGGCACGGGGGCGGCGGGCAGTCGCGAGGGCACGGGCGCAGTGACCGGTCGCGGGGGCGTTGGGGTGGTGGGTTGTTTGGGCGGTGGCCGTGGGGTTCCACCGTGCTGCTCACCGTCTTCGTGCTCGTCGGTTCCCAATTCGCCGCGCACGCCCAGGAGGGGCAGCGGGCGATGCTCGACCCCTTCGCGCGGGTGCTGCTCGTGGTGGCGGCGGGGGTGCTGCTGTGGCGGCAGCGGTTCCCGGTGGTCGTGGTGTTCGGGAACGCCGTGACTGTCGCGGTGTATCTGGGCGCCGGGTATCCGTACGGGCCTGTGCTGTTCACGGTTGCCGTCGCCTGCTTCAGCGCGATCGTCGCGGGGCACCGCAAGGCGGCCTGGGCGGCGCTGGGGATGCTGTGGGCGGCGCATGTGCTCGTCGCGCACTGGCTGTACCGGTGGCTGCCGCCCTCCGGGGACGTGCCGGCCGCGTGGACCCAGGAGGTCGTGATCGCCACCTGGGTGGTGGCGGTCGTGGCGTTGTCGGAGCTGGTACGCACGCGGCGTGAGCAGTGGGCGCGGGAGCGGGCCGAGCGGGCGCAGGCGGCGCGGCGGCGGGCGGACGAGGAGCGGTTGCGGATCGCCCGCGAACTGCACGACGTCCTCGCGCACAGCATCTCCGTGATCAACGTGCAGGCGGGCGTCGGTCTCGCCCTCCTCGACAGCGATCCGGAGCAGGCGCGCACCGCGCTCACCACCATCAAGGACGCCAGCAAGGAGGCGCTCGGCGAGGTCCGCCAGGTGCTCGACACCCTGCGCACGCCGGGGGACGCGCCGCGCGCCCCCGCGCCCGGCCTGGACCGGCTGCCCGAGCTGGTCGAACAGGCGGCGAGCGCCGGACTGACGGTGACGGTCGACGGCGCGGCGCCCCGCTTGCCGCCCGGCACGGACCTCGCCGCGTTCCGGATCGTCCAGGAGGCCCTCACCAACGTCGTACGGCACTCCGGGTCCCGGCACGCGCGCGTGCAGCTGGATCACAGCGGTGGCACGCTGCGGCTGCGTGTCGACGACGACGGGCCCGCGACCGAGGCCGACGCAGGGGGCAGCGGGAACGGACTGGCCGGGATGCGGGAACGGGCCGCCGCGCTCGGTGGCACGATCGAGGCGGGACCCCGGGCCGACGGCGGCTTCCGCGTCCTCGCCACACTGTCGCTCCCGAGGAAGGACGACGACCGGTGATCCGTGTGACGCTCGCCGACGACCAGGCACTGGTCCGGGCCGGCTTCAAGGCGTTGCTGGACGCGCAGCCCGACATCGAGGTCGCCGGCGAGACTTCGGACGGAGAGGAGGCGCTGCGCGCCGTGCGCGAACTGCGGCCCGACGTCGTGCTGATGGACATCCGCATGCCCGTCCTCGACGGGCTCGCCGCGACCCGCCGTATCACCGAGGACGCGACCCTGACGGACGTGAAGGTGGTCATGCTGACCACGTTCGAGCTGGACGAGTATGTCTTCGAGGCGATCCGCTCCGGCGCCTCCGGCTTCCTGGTCAAGGACACCGAGCCGGACGAACTCCTGCGCGCTGTACGGGCGGTGGTCGCGGGCGACGCGCTGCTCTCACCCGGTGTGACACGGCGGCTGATCGCGGAGTTCGCGGCCCGTTCCAAGGAGCCCGCGGCCGCCGGCGCCCTCGCCGGTCTCACCGAGCGGGAGCGGGAGGTGATGGCGTTGGTCGGCATCGGCCTGTCCAACGAGGAGATCGCCCGCCGCCTGGTCGTCAGCCCGCTGACCGCGAAGACGCACGTCAGCCGCACGATGGTGAAGCTGGGCGCGCGGGACCGGGCTCAACTGGTTGTGCTGGCCTACGAGTCGGGGCTGGTACGGCCGGGCTGGCTCGGCTGACCCGCTTGCCGGAAGCGGACGAGCACGGCGACCACCCGTACGACGAACAGTGCCGGCCCGAGGACCAGTCCCGTCCGGACCAGTGAAGTCTCCACCACGCGCGGCAGATCGAAGAGCCACGCCGGACCGGCGATCGCCCCGAGGAGCACCACCGCCGCGAACGCCGCGCTGCACAGCGCGTATCCGATCTCGACGGTGATCGCGTCGCGCTCGGCCTGCGTCCGCCGGCCCCCGTAGCTCTCCATGACCGCATCAAACATGCGTGCGCCCGGCGGAGCAAGCAGGCCCCGCCGGGCGCACACCGGAGACGTCCCCCTGATCGCGGACCGGCATCGGCTCCGCGCGAGTCGCGAAGCGGTCCCGGCGCCACCAGTCGCGACCAGGGCTCGGTGTCATCAGTGGTGAAGAGGGCTCGGCTGGGCCGGTCGTGACCAGGGCTCGGTGTCATCAGTGGTGAAGAGGGCTCGGCTGGGCCGGTCGTGACCAGGGCTCGGTGTCATCAGTGGTGAAGAGGGCTCGGCTGGGCCGGTCGTGACCAGGGTCCGGCGCCACCAGTCGCGAAGCGGTCCCGGCGCCACCAGTCGTGAGCGCCCGGCGCTGTCACTCGTACGGGGCGCGGTGCCACAACCGCGAATCCGGCCCGGCGGCCGCGCCACTCGCGAGCTGGGCCCGGCTCCGCCAGTCCGGGGCGCGGTCCCGGTTGCGCCACCCGCGCACCGAGCCCCGGTCCGCTAGTCGCGGACGGGTACCCGCTCCGCGTCCGTCTCCTTCACCAGGGGTCGGGCGCCGGACTGGGCGACCACGACCGTCTGCTGTGCCTGCTCCGTGCGACGCAGTCCCGACAGGGCGATCAGCAGTCCCGCGACGGCGATGCCCGTCACCACGATCAGACCGGGCCGGTAGCTGTCGAGGACGGCCTGCGGTGTGGGGTCCGCCGGGGCGCCCGCGGTCACCACCGCCGTGACCACGGCGAGGAAGATCGCGCCGCCGACCTGCACGGACGTGTTGAGCAGACCGGAGACCATGCCCTGCTCGTGGTCGTCGACGCCGTTGGTGGCCTGGATGTTGAGCGACGGGAAGACCAGTGCGCAGGCCGCGCCGATCAACAGCATGCTCGGCAGGATGGCGGCCGCGTAGGCCGGGTCGAGGTCGATGCCGAGGAACAGGACGTAGCCCACGACCATCAGCGCGAAGCCCGCCGCGAGCAGCCGCTGGGTGCCGAACCGGTCCACGATCGAGCCCACGCTCGTCGAGGACAGCGCCACCAGCGCGCCCGCCGGCAGGAACGCGAGCGCCGTGTGCAGCGCGGACCAGCCGAGCAGGGACTGCATGTACAGCGTGACGAGGAACTGGAAACCGACGTAGGAGCCGAAGAAGGTCATGGCGCCGAGCTGGGCGCGGATCTGGGTGCCCGAGCGCAGCACGCCGAGCCGGATCAGCGGCCCGGGCGAGCGCCGCTCGACCATGACGAACACGGTCAGCAGGACGGCGATCGCGAGGAAGGACAGCAGCGTGCGGGCGGAGGTCCAGCCGGCCTCGGGTGCCTGGACCACGGTGAAGACCAGCAGCAGCATCGAGGCGGTGCCGAGGATGGCGCCGGGGATGTCGTAACCGTTGTGGTCGCGTTCGCGGGGGCTGCGCGGCAGCAGCTTCAGGCCCGCGATCAGGGCTATGAGGGCGATGGGCGCGGGCAGCAGCATGGTCAGGCGCCAACTGGCCTCGGTGAGCAGGCCGGACAGCACCAGGCCCATCGAGAAGCCGGTGGCGGCACAGGTGGTGTAGATGGACAGGGCGCGGTTGCGCAGCGGGCCCTGGGGGAAGGTCGTCGTGATGATCGACAGGCCGGCCGGGGCCGTGAAGGCCGCGCTGAGGCCCTTGATGAAGCGGCTGGCGATCAGCAGCGGGCCGGAGTCGACGAGGCCGCCGAGCAGCGAGGCGAGAGCGAAGACACCCAGGGCCACCAGGAAGACCTGGCGCCGGCCGAGCAGGTCGGCGGTGCGTCCGCCGAGGAGCAGCAGGCCGCCGTAACCCAGGATGTAGCCGCTGACGACCCACTGCAGGGCCGAGGTGGACAGGCCGAGGTCGGCGCCGATGGACGGCAGGGCGACGCCGACCATCGACACGTCCAGCGCGTCGAGGAACATCGCGGCGCAGAGCACGAGGAGGGTGCCCCACAGCCGCGGGGTCCAGCGTCCCTCGGACGCCGAAGTGGTGAGCGGAGAGGTCATGGCAGAGACACTACATGCGCATGCATTCAATGCAAGTACATTTAATGCCGGTGCAATGAATGCACTACTCTGCTACGGTGCGGTCATGGCGGCGAAGAAGGCCGAGCAGGCGCTTGAGGAGCAGTGGCGGGACATCCTGGGGCTGCACGCGCGCACGCAGTGCGAGATAGACCGTGCACTGCATCAACACGGCCTGTGCGCCAGCGACTTCGAGGTGCTCGACGTGCTCGCCGCCGGCTCCACGGCCGACACCGGCTCCTGTGCCCTGCGGGTCCAGGAGATCTCCGAGCGGGTCCACCTCAGCCAGAGCGCGCTGTCCCGGCTGATCGCCCGGCTGGAGAAGGACGGGCTCCTGGAGCGCGCGATGTGCCCCGAGGACCGGCGCGGCGTCCGCGTGGCGCTCACGGCGAAGGGGCGCGAGCTGCACGGCGAGGTGCTGCCGGTACAGCGGGCGGTGCTGACCCGGATGCTGACGGACTGACCCCCGGCCGGATGGGGCGTCAGCTCCAGACGATCCCGGACTTCTCCCGCCACAGATCCGCCGGCGCGGTGTCCCCGTCGATCCTGGGGAACGGCAGCCGGTTCCAGAGTGACAGATAGAGCTGTACGGCCGGTCCGCCGATCTCGCAGTCGGCGGCACCTGCGTCGCCCCGCTCCGTCACCGGCGGTTCCGCGGACAGCCGTACGGTCCACACCGCGTCGTCCCTGTCGGTCGCCCGCACCCGCAGCACCCGTGGCTCCTCGGTGCGCACGGCACTCTTGCGGCGGGCATGGAAGCCGCGCAGCAGCTCGTCGATGCCGTCCACCGCGAACTCGGGAGCGATCTCCGTGCCCGTACCGCCGCGTGCCGCCTCCGCGTCGACGCGGTGCACGGTCGTCTCGTGCGCCTGCCGCCGTGCCCAGCACGCCAGCGGGGACGGCGCGGGCAGCACTTGCCAGCACCGCACGTCGGCAGGGGCGGCGGCGAGCGTGTCGACGAGCCGGCGGTGCCCTTCCTCGTACCAGTTCAGCAGGTCCTCGCCGTCCAGGCCGGGCAGTTCACCGCCAGGTCGGTAGGAGGTCCGCGCCTCGGCGACGAAGACGCACGCCCAGCGATGCACCATGCCCGTGTGCCGCAGCAGGTCCCTGACCTGCCAGTCCGGGCAGGTCGGCACCTTGGCGCCGGTCCCGGCCTCGGCGGCGGCCGTGGCGAGCAACCGGCCCTCGCGGTCGAGGGTGTTGATGAAGTCGGCGGTCTCCATGCGGGTGAGTCTGCCGTATGGAGAGGGCGCACGGGGGAGTCGGGGCGCCTGTCCGGTGGCTCTGCGCATGTCCGTATGTCCGGCAGGGAAACTTTCGGGCGCCGTGCGGGGCGCTCGGCACCCTCACCCTCCGCCGACCTTGCGGGTGGCGACGCCGATCACCGCGGCGATCCCCGCCAGCACCGCCACACTGGTCAGCGCGGTCGGGAGGGAGAACCAGTCGGCCATGAACCCGATGGCGGGCGGGCCGAGGAGCATGCCGCCGTACCCGAGTGTCGAGGCGGTGGCGACGCCGCTGGGGCCGGCGAGCGCGCCCGCGCGTTCCACGGCGACGGGGAAGAGGTTGGCGAGACCGAGTCCGGCGACCGCGAAGCCGAGGAGTGCCGCCCACAGGGAGTTCGCGAGCGCGCCGACCAGCATCCCTGCCGCGGCGGTCGCGCCGCCGGCGACGACGGTACGGGTGCGGCCGAGGCGTTCGAGCAGTGCCGTCCCGCTCAGTCGGCCCACCGTCATGGCGAGGGCGAAACAGGAGTAGCCCACCGCCGCCACTCCGGCCGAGGCGTCCAAATCCTGTTCCAGGTGCAGGGCACCCCAGTCCGCCAGCGCGCCTTCGCCGTAGGCCGTGCACAGGGCGATGAGGCCGAAGACGAACACGAGGCCCCTGGTGCGGGGGGCCATCCGGCGGCGGGCCTCGGCGTCGTGGGGGATCCGCTCCGGTGGCGCCGGCGGTTCGATGCGCAGCAGCGCCGGTCCCGCCAGGGCGGTGACCAGCAGGCCGACGACCGTGAGCCCGAGCAGATGCCGGGTGGGGGAGAGGGACCCCGCGACCAGCGCGCCGAGGCCGGCGCCGACCATGCCGCCGAGGCTGAAGGCGGCGTGGAAACTCGGCATCACCGGGCGCCGCAGCGCGGTGACGAGGTCGACCGCGGCGCTGTTGAAGGCGACGTTGATGCCGCCGTAGGCCGCGCCGAAGAACAGGAGGACGGCGCCGAGGGCCGGGGCGGAGTGGGGGAGCGGCGGCAGGGCGACGCTGAGGGAGAGCAGGACCGCGCAGACCACGGTCACCGGGTGGCTGCCGAAGCGGCGGCACAGGCGTCCGGTGAGCGTCATCGTGACCACCGCGCCGGCGGAGACACAGAGCAGGGCCAGCCCGAGGGTGCTGGCGGTGGCGTCGGTCTGCTCCTTGATCGCGGGGATGCGGACGACCCAGCCCGCGAAGATGAAGCCGTCGAGGGCGAAGAAGGTGGTCAGGGCGATGCGGAGGCGGGTGAGGTCGTTGCCCTTGCCCGGCACGGCGCTGTGCGAGCGGAGTTTGTTTATTAGCGGCACAAAATGAGGTTAGGTCGATGACGGGGAGGGAGGCAAGGGCAGGGGGAGCAGCGGGAGGGGTGTCAGGGGCCCGACGCGGCTTGATGGCAGGCGGGCCCGGGGCTCGCCGTACGGCGACAGGGTCGAACCGGCTCTCGACGCGTGGTGGATAGGTCGGCACCGGGCTCTCGGCGCGTGGTGGATAGGTCGGTACCGGGCTCTGGGCGCGTGGTGGATAGGTCGGTACCGGGCTCTCGGCGCGTGGTGGATAGGTCGGCAGCGGGCTCTCGACGCACGGTGGATAGGTCGGCACCCGGAGCTCGACCAGATGACGGAGGTCGGCGCGGAGCAGGCTCGCCGGCCCGCGGCCGTAAGTACGCGCCGCGGCACGCAGGTTGAGGTCGACGCCGATGCCCGCGGCGGCGCACGCCCCGGCCCGGTCCCCGGCACGGCGGCGGGCGGTGGCGGTATCGGTCATCGACGGCGGCACGGCGAACTCTCGCACGCGCAGCCAGAGGGAAAGGCGGGATTCGCCGTTCGCGGTGGGAGGGCGCGTCAGCACTCACCTTGCGCGGACGGGATCCCCAATCTCCCAAGGGAGTGAGTCGCCGGTGAGCGTAACGCCGCCTCGATCGGGTCGTCACGTCTTTTCGACCGGGCCGGCCGGAGAACCCCACGCAACCACCCGGTGAATGATCGAAACGGCGGTGTGGTTAGCATATGAGCGCCACCTAGCTCGAAAGATAGGCCCGTGACGATCAACGACGACTCGTTCACCAACTGGAAGAACCGCGAGGAGATCGCGGAGTCGATGATTCCGATCATCGGGAAGCTGCACCGCGAGCGGGACGTCACCGTCCTGCTGCACAGCCGCTCCTTGGTGAACAAGTCGGTCATCAGCATCCTCAAGGCCCACCGCTTCGCCCGCCAGATCGCCGGCGCGGAGCTCTCGGTCACCGAGACGGTGCCCTTCCTGCAGGCGCTGACCACCCTCGACCTCGGCCCGTCCCAGATCGACATCGGCATGCTCGCGGCCACGTACACGGCCGACGACCGCGGCCTGAGCGTCGAGGAGTTCACCGCCGAGGCCGTCGCCGGCGCCACCGGTGACGACCGGGCCGAGCGCCGCGAGCCGCGCGACGTCGTCCTCTACGGCTTCGGCCGCATCGGCCGCCTCGTCGCCCGTCTGCTGATAGAGAAGGCCGGCTCCGGCAACGGCCTGCGGCTGCGCGCCGTGGTGGTCCGGGGCGGCGGTGACCAGGACATCGTCAAGCGGGCCTCGCTGCTGCGCCGGGACTCCATCCACGGTCAGTTCCAGGGCACGATCACCGTCGACGAGGCGAGCAGCACGATCTTCGCCAACGGCAACGAGATCAAGGTGATCTACTCCGACGACCCGACGTCGGTGGACTACACGGCGTACGGCATCAAGAACGCCATCCTCATCGACAACACCGGCAGGTGGCGGGACCGCGAGGGCCTGTCCAAGCACCTGCAGCCGGGTATCGCCAAGGTCGTGCTGACCGCCCCCGGCAAGGGCGACGTGCCCAACATCGTGCACGGCGTCAACCACGACATGCTCAAGCCGGACGAGACCGTCCTGTCCTGCGCGTCCTGCACCACGAACGCGATCGTCCCGCCGCTGAAGGCGATGGACGACGAGTTCGGTGTGCTGCGCGGCCACGTGGAGACCGTCCACTCGTTCACCAACGACCAGAACCTGCTGGACAACTACCACAAGGCCGACCGCCGCGGCCGCTCCGCGCCGCTGAACATGGTCATCACCGAGACCGGCGCCGCCTCGGCCGTCACCAAGGCGCTGCCCGACCTCAAGGCGAGGATCACCGGCAACTCGATCCGCGTCCCCGTGCCGGACGTCTCGATCGCGATCCTCAACCTCCAACTCGCCCGCGAGACCACCCGCGAGGAGGTCCTCGACCACCTCCGTGAGGTGTCGCTGACCTCGCCGCTCAAGCGCCAGATCGACTTCACCAGCGCCCCCGACGCGGTCTCCAGCGACTTCATCGGCTCGCGTCACGCCTCGATCGTCGACGCCGGCGCCACCAAGGTCGAGGGCGACAACGCGATCCTCTACCTCTGGTACGACAACGAGTTCGGCTACTCCTGCCAGGTTGTCCGCGTCGTCCAGTACGTCTCCGGCGTCGAGTACCCGACCTACCCGGCACCGGTCGCCTGACCCACCGCACGCCGTCGCGACGCCCGGACCCTGCTCACCTGTGGTCCGGGCGTCGGCGTTCTCAGCGGCCCGACGGCTCCGGCAGTCCCGGCCCCACGCACCGTACATCCGCCGCCGGGACCCTCCCGTCGACCAGGTACGCCGCCACCGTGTCGTCGACGCACGCCTCGCCTCGGCCGGCGAACACCCCGTGGGATAGTCGTTCTCCCGAGTCACCAGGCGTGAGCCGGGCAGCAGCCGCCGTAGCTCCCGCGCGCCCTCGACGGGCGTGACCGGGTCGTGTGCCGAGGCCGGTCCGCCTTCGACGAGTTCCGGCCCGTCCTTCCGCAGGTCGCCCGCACGGCCGTACGCCTGCGCAGCGCCGACGGGCCGACCGCCCGGGCGGAGGCGCTCGCCACCCTCGCCCGCCTCGGCCTCCCCGAGGACCTGGCCGGGCGCCGCCCCGGGCGGCTGTCCGGCGGTGAGTTCCAGCGCGCCGCCCTGGGCCGCGCCCTGCTCGCCCGCCCGCGGGTCCTGATCTGCGACGAGATCACCTCCGGGCTGGATCACGTGACCCGCCGCGGCATCCTCGACGTCCTCGCGGGCCTTCTCCGCGACGGCCACGGAAGCCATCACCGGGAACGCGACGGCGAGCGCCACCGCGGTGACATCTCCCTCGTCCTGATCACCCACGACCGGGACACCGCTCGCCTGGGGCACCGCATCGCCGTCCTGGACGCGGGCCAACTCGTCGAACACGGCTTGGCCGATCAGGTACTGGACGCGCCCCGTCACGTCCTTACCCTGTCCCTCATGATGACGACAATGCGCCTGGCGGCACGGAGTTGACGGCGCGTCGCCCGAGACCGGGCCACGCCGAGGCTCTTCACCGGCAGGCAACGCGCCGTACCTCGTGGCCGTCACCTCCCGGCCAACATGTCCCGCCGAGGGGGCGGTTGTTAACCCACACGGTGGTATGGGGTCAACTGGCGAAGCGGTGGCTGTTGCCTGTGGCTCGGACCCTCGCGAGCATGACAACGACCAGAGCCGGACTGTCCCGTGTCGCCGCGGCCACCGCCGCAGCCCTGGCCATCCTGGCCGCCCCCTCCGCCCAGGCCGCCCCTCCTGCGCAGGCCGCCACTGCCGCGCAGGCCACCCTCGCGGCCCGGACCCTGCCCCTCGGCGATGCCGACCTGGTGGAGACCCGTACGAGCCAGACCCTGGCCCGGGGTGTGACCCTCACCCGTATCGTCCGTGGCACCGAGCCCGCCCCGGCCGACGAGATCAACACCACGACCCGGGGCCCCTGGGTGGTCAACGTCCTGACCATCGACCCCCGCAAGGCGCGCGGCCACCTGGAGGCCACCTACGGCCCCGACCTCGCCCGCACCGAGAAGACCACCGACCTGGTCCGCGCCTCCGGTGCGCTCGTGGGCGTCAACGCCTCCTTCTTCACCTTCACCGCCAACGCGCAGTACCCGGGCGACCCCGTGGGGCTCGGCCTGTACGGCGGCAAGCTGCTCAGCGAGCCGTCCAGCGATCCCGCCGAGGTCAACTTCGTCGTGGACTCCCGCACCGACCGGGTCGTCATGGGCAAGCTGAGCTGGTCCGGCAGCGTGCACCACCGGGACACCGGGGCGAGCCTGCCACTGGAGTTCATCAACCACCCGCCGGTGATCCCCGCCGGGTGCACGGCGCTCCCGGACCAGACGCAGTGCACCCAGCCCGGTGACGTCGTCCGCTTCACGCCCGAGTTCGCCGCGGCCACCCCGTCCGGCGCCGGTGCCGAGGTCGTCCTCGACCGGCGTGGCTGTGTGGTCCGCACCGCCACGAGCCGGGGCACGGAGCTGACCACCGGTCAGACCTCCCTCCAGGCGACCGGCCGTGAGACGGCCTCGCTGTTGCAGGTCGCGGGCGAGGGCTGCCTGCGGACGAAGTCCGACCTGGTGAACGAGAAGGGCCAGCGGGTCCCGCTGCACAGCGGCCTGACCGGCGTCAACGGCCGCTACCGGCTCACGGCCGACGGCCGGATCGTCGTCCCGGACGGTACGGGCAGCTTCTTCGACCGCAACCCCCGCACCGTCGGCGGCACGACGAAGGACGGCCGGATCGTCCTCGCGACCATCGACGGCCGGATGACCAGCAGCGTCGGCACCACCATGGACGAGACCGCCGCCGTCGCCCAGGCGCTCGGCATGCACGACGCGGTCAACCTCGACGGCGGCGGCTCCACCGCCATGTCCGTCCGGGGCGAACTGGTCAACAGGCCGAGCGGCACCGCCGAGCGGCTGGTCGGCGACGCCCTGATCCTCCGCGGCTGAACCCCGCTGTCCGTCTCGCTGACCGGCCGGCCTTCGCGGTCGGCCGGTCAGCCGAGGGCCTTGTCCAGGTTGAACGCGGCGCTGATCAGCGCGAGATGGGTGAACGCCTGCGGGAAGTTGCCCTGCTGCTGGCCGGTGTGGCTGATCTCCTCGGCGTACAGGCCGAGATGGTTGGCGTAGGTGAGCATCTTCTCGAACGCCAGCCGTGCCTCCTCCACCCGCCCGGCGCGCACCAACGCCTCGACGTACCAGAACGAGCAGATCGAGAACGTGCCCTCGTCGCCGCGCAGCCCGTCGGGGCTGGCCCGTGGGTCGTAGCGGTAGACCAGCGAGTCGGACACCAGGTCCTGGGTGAGGGCGTCCAGGGTGGACAGCCACTTGGGGTCGGTGGGCGCGATGAACTTCGACAGCGGCATCATCAGCACCGCCGCGTCCAGCACCTCGTCGTCCTCGTGCTGGACGAAGGCCTGACGCCGCTCGGACCAGCCCTCGCTCATGATCCGCCGGTAGATCGTGTCGCGGACGTCCCGCCACCGCACGATGTCGGCGGGCAGGCCGCGCCGGTTGGCCATCCGGATGGCCCGCTCGATCGCCACCCAGCACATCAGCCGCGAGTACAGGAAGCTCTTGCGGCCGCCGCGGGTCTCCCAGATGCCCTCGTCCGGCTGGTGCCAGTGCTCGCAGACCCAGTCGACCAGCGCGCACACGTCGTCCCACTGGGCGCTGGAGATCGGCCGCGCCCATTTGTCGTACAGGTAGATGGAGTCGATCAGCGCACCGTAGATGTCGAGCTGGAGCTGGTCGGCGGCGGCGTTGCCGATCCGCACCGGGGTCGAGCCCTCGTGCCCCTCCAGATGGTCGAGTTCGCGCTCGGGCAGGTCGGTGCGGCCGTCGATGCCGTACATGATCTGGAGCGGCCCCGACGGCTTGCCGTCGCCCGGGGTGATGTGCCGGGTCACGAACTTCATGAACGCGTCCGCCTCACCGGTGAAGCCCAGCCGCAGCAGGGCGTACACGCAGAAGGCGGCGTCGCGTACCCAGACGTACCGGTAGTCCCAGTTGCGTTCGCCGCCCGATTGTTCGGGCAGGCTGGTGGTCGGCGCGGCCACGATCGCGCCGGTGGGCGCGTAGGTGAGCAGCTTCAGCGTGAGCGCGGAGCGGTGCACCATCTCCCGCCAGCGGCCGCGGTACTTGGAGGCGGACAGCCAGCGCCGCCAGTACGCCACCGTCGCCGAGAACTGCTGCTCCGCCTCCTGGCTCGGGCAGCAGCGCGGGGCCACTTCGTCGCCGACCTGGTCCAGCGCGAACACCGCCGACTCGCCCTCGGAGAGCTTGAAGTCGGCGTGGGCGTCGAGACCGGCGGCGTCCAGGGGCACCGTGGAGGTGAGGCCGAGCGACAGGTCGGCGGACTCGAACACCGCCACGTCCGACACCATGCGCAGGGTGTGCGGCTTGGTGCCGTAGTCGAAGCGCGGGGCCACCCGCGCGTGGAACGGGATGGCACCGCGGACGCACAGCACCCGCCGGATCAGCCGGTGCCGCTCCGCCTCGGCGGACTCGCCGGTGATCGGCATGAAGTCCTGCACCTCGCCGACGCCGTCCTCGGTGAAGAAGCGGGTGATGAGGACGTTGGTGTCGGGGAAGTAGAACTGCTTGGTCCGCGCGGGCACGGACGCCGCCAGTTCGAAGCAGCCGCCGCGCTCCTTGTCCAGGATCGACGCGAACACGCTGGGCGCGTCGAACGCCGAACAGCAGTACCAGTCGATCGTGCCGTTGGAGCCCACCAGGGCGACGCTGCGCAGATCGCCGATCAGCCCGTGCTCGGAGATCGGCAGATACCTGCCGCGACCGGGCGCCGCGTCGCTTGATGTTCCGTCCATCGCCGCCTCCCAGAACCGCCCGTACAGCGCCTTTCCAGCTTAGGCGCGATCGAACAGGGTGGCGGGACGAGATGGGCGTACCGGATGGATCGGACATGGGTGCCGGGTGGGTGCCTGCCGGGCAGGGGTGAGCGGGTGTTCAGACCGCCACGACCGTCACCCCCACCTCCTCGAAGCGCCGCACCGTCTCCGCGTCCACCGCCGTGTCCGTGACCAGCGTGTCCACCAGCTCGGTGCCGCAGATCCGGGCGAAGGCGCGCCGCCCCAGCTTGCTGGAGTCGGCCGCCACGATCACCCGCTCGGCGCGCTCACACAGCAGCCGGTTGATCGCGGCCTCCGCCTCGTCGTGCGCAGCCGCTCCGTCCGCGACGTGCAGGCCGACGACCCCGAGTACCGCCACGTCCAGCGTGATCTGGCTCAGCACGCCGTCCGCGAGCGGCCCGATGAGCTCGTACGACTGGGCCCGCGCGACCCCGCCCGTGACCACGATCTTGAACTGTGGACGCACGGCCAGCTCGTTGGCGATGTTCAGCGCGTTGGTGACGACGGTCAGCGCGGGCGTGCCGGCGGCGAGGTCGCCGCGCACGGCCAGGGCCCGCGCCACCTCGGTGGTGGTCGTGCCGCCGGTCAGCCCGACCGCCTCGCCGGGCGCGATCAGGTCGGCGACCGCCTGGGCGATGCGCTGCTTCTCGGAGGCGCGGCGGGCGGTCTTGTAGCGCAGTGGCAGCTCGTACGAGACTCCGTGCACGACCGCGCCACCCCGGGTGCGGACCAGCATCTGCTGCTCGGCGAGCCGGTCGAAGTCCCGGCGGATCGTCGCGGCCGACACCTCCAGTTCGGCGGCGGCCTCCTCGACGTCCAGCCGGCCGCGCTCGACGAGCAGTTCCAGCAGCGCCTTCCAGCGGGCGTCCCGCGACATCCGCACCTCCCTGCACGTTCCTCGGTACCCGAGACCCTAGCGCAGCCCCCGATCAGCAGAATGCTTGATTCTGCTCGAAAAGGCGCTGTATCTTGCAGCAACAATCAGTACGCAGGGAGGGGTACGGCATGACGCATGTCGAGGACGAGCTGCGCAGCCAGCCCGAGTGCTGGACCCGGGCCGCCGCACTCGCGCCGGAGCACCGCGCGGCGCTGCCGGGCGCGGGAGAGCGGGTCGCGATCGTCGGATGCGGCACCTCGTACTTCATGGCGCAGTCCGTCGCGACGCTGCGCGAGGAGGCCGGCCAGGGCGAGACGGACGCCTTCGCCGCCTCGGAGTTCCCGTACGGCCGCGGCTACGACCGTGTCCTCGCCCTGACCCGCTCCGGCACCACCACCGAGGTGCTCGACCTCCTGAGCAAGGTGAACGGACGCACCCGCACCTCGGCGATCACCGCCGACCCGCACACGCCCGTCATGGAGGCGGCCGACGACGTCGTCCTCCTCGACTTCGCCGACGAACGGTCGGTCGTGCAGACCCGCTTCGCCACCACCGCGCTCACCCTGCTCCGCGCCCACCTCGGCCTGCACACCGACGCAGTCGTCCCGGACGCCCGCACCGCACTCGACGCCGAGCTGCCACAAGGGCTCGTGGAGCGCGGCCAGTTCACCTTCCTCGGCACCGGCTGGACCGTGGGGCTCGCCCACGAGGCCGCGCTGAAGATGCGCGAGGCGGCCCAGGCGTGGACCGAGTCCTACCCCGCGATGGAGTACCGGCACGGCCCCCTCAGCATCACCACCGAGGGCACCGCGACCTGGATGCTCGGACCCGCGCCGGAAGGCCTCGCCGAGCAGGTGCGGGCCACCGGCGGACAGTGGGTGCCGAGCGGCCTCGACCCCCTGGCCGAACTGATCCGCGCCCAGCGCCTCGCCGTGGCCGTGGCGACGGCCCGCGGCCTCGACCCCGACCGGCCCCGCCACCTCACCCGCTCGGTGATCCTCTGAGACGCGCCCGCAAGGAGGGGCCGCCCCGCCCCTTACCCGCGTGATCCTCCGAGCAGCGCCAGCAAGGAGAAGCCGTGCCCCTCGTGACCACCGGCGAGCTCGTCACGCGCGCCGCCGGCGCCCACTCCGCCGTCGCCGCCTTCAACATCATCACGCTGGAACACATCGAGGCCGTCGTCGCCGGCGCCGAGACCACCGCGAGCCCGGTCGTGCTCCAGATCAGCGAGAACGCCGTCACCTTCCGCTACGGCCGGCTGCTCCCGCTGGCCCGCGCCGCCGTCACCGCCGCCGAACGCGCCGCCGTGCCCGTCGCGTTGCACCTCGACCACATCCAGAGCGACAGCCTGCTGCGCCAGGCACCGGACGCGGGATTCAGCTCCGTCATGTACGACTCCGCGCGTCTGCCCTACGCCGAGAACCTCGCCGCGACCCGCGCCGCCGCCGACTGGGCGCACGCCCAAGGGCTGTGGATCGAGGCCGAGCTGGGCCAGGTCGGCGGCAAGGACGGCCGGCCGCCGCTGGACGCCCACGCGCCCGGCGCCCGTACCGACCCCGCCCAGGCCCGCGCCTTCGTCGCCGACACGGGGGTGGACGCGCTGGCCGTCGCCATCGGCAGCAGCCACGCCATGACGACCCGCACGGCCACCCTCGACCACACCCTCCTCAAACGCCTCTCCGGCAGCCTGGACGTCCCCCTCGTCCTGCACGGCTCCTCCGGAGTCCCGGACGGCGAGCTGACGGCGGCCGTCGCGGGCGGCATCACCAAGGTCAACGTCGGCACCGCCCTCAACATCGCCATGACCGGCGCCGTCAGGGAGTTCCTCGCCGCGCATCCGGAGGCCGTCGACTCGCGCAAGTACCTCGGCGTGGGCCGGGAGGCGATGGTGCGGACGGTCGCGGCGATCCTGCGTACGCTCGCAGGGCCTACCGCTTGACGGCCTTCAGCACCACGAACTTCGGGTCGCTCGCCACGAGGTGGCTGTTCCCGAACAGCCGCCGCAGCTTCAGGTGGTACCCGAGATGCCGGTTGCCGATCACCCACAGCTCACCGCCCGGCCGCAACGCCCGCCGCGCGCCCGTGAACATCCGCCACGCGGTCGCGTCGGTCGTCGCCTGGTGCGAGTGGAACGGCGGATTGTTCAGCACCAGATCGACGCTGCCGGGCGCCACTGCGGCCAGCCCGTCGCCGACCCGGAACTCGGCATGCCCGGGCACCCCGTTCGCCTTGTACGTCGCCTCCGCCGACGCCACGGCCTGGAACGACTCGTCCACGAACAGCACCTCGGCGGCCGGGTCGGCCAGCGCCACCGCCGTACCGACGACACCGTTGCCGCACCCGAGGTCCACCACCCGGGCCGCCCCGCCGGTCCGCGGCAGATGGGCGAGGAAGAACCGCGTACCGATGTCGAGCCGGTCCGCGCAGAACACGCCCGCGTGGTTGACGACCGTGTGCCCGGACACCGGGCCGACGCCCTCGGGCAGCGCGTAGCGGTACGGCCACGGGTTCGCGGGCCGCTCGCGCGACGGATCCGGCGTGCACAGGATCAGCCGGGCCTTCTTCTCCGCGAGCGACGTACGGGTCGGGCCGAGGATCCGCTCGAACAGGTCCAGCGTCGAGGTGTGGATCTCCTTCACCATGCCGGTGCCGACGACGACCGTGCCCTCGTGCACGGCGGGCGCCAGTCGCAGCAGCTGGTCCTCCAGGAGCGCCAGGCTCTTCGGGACGCGTACGAGGAGCACGTCGACCCGCTCGGGCGGCGGGTCCTGCGTCGTGAGCAGCGACACCGTGCCCGGCTCGACGCCGGCGCGGGCGAGGTTGGCCCGGGTGGCCTCCTGGGAGAGGTACGAGTCGGTGATCTGCACCGGAGCGTGCCGCGCGAGCGCCGTCACCAGCGCGCCCCAGCGGTCCCCGACCACCACGACCGTGCCCGACAGCGGGACGTCCTGGTCCGCGAGGTGCCTGAGCAGATACTCGTCCGAGGCGTCCCACGCGCGCAGGCGGTCACGTGGGTCCTCGGGAAAACGGGCCAGCGCGAGCTCGCCCCAGGGCGTCGTCATACGGTCGTTCATGGTGTCGTCCAGGCTAGGGCCTGTCCGGCGGGTCAGGTCGCGGGGAGTCTGCGATGCCTCATCGAGGTAGGTGAGCGGGGGCCGGCACGACGAGCTGGTGCCGGCCCCCGCGTCCGCGGCCTGATCCGCCGGACGGGCCCTGGCCGCCGCCAGCTCACGGCCGCCGCAGCTCATGGCCGGTGCGCGAGGATGGAGGGCATGGACGCCGAACTGTTCCCCCGGGAGCGCACGGAGGTCGCGCCCGGCGCGGTGCACGTGCCGGACTGGCTGGACGAGGACGCCCAGCGTGAGCTGCTGCGCGCCTGCCGGGAGTGGGCGCGGCCGCCCGCGGGGCTGCGCACGGTCCGCACCCCGGGCGGCGGCACCATGACCGCCCGGCAGGTCTGCCTGGGCTGGCACTGGTACCCGTACGCCTACGCCCGCACGGTCGCCGACGGCGACGGTTCCCCGGTCAAGCCCTTCCCGGCATGGCTCGGCGACCTGGGCCGGCGCGCGGTGACCGAGGCGCTCGGCACGAAGTCGGCGACCGGAGCCGCGTACGACATCGCGCTGATCAACTTCTACGACGGCGACGCCCGCATGGGCATGCACCGCGACAGCGACGAGAGGTCCGACGCGCCGGTGGTGTCCCTGAGCCTCGGCGACACCTGCGTCTTCCGTTTCGGCAACACCGAGACCCGGACGAACCCGTACACCGACGTCGAGCTGCGCAGCGGCGACCTGTTCGTGTTCGGAGGACCGTCACGGCTCGCCCACCACGGAGTGCCCCGGGTACGCCCGGGGACGGCGCCCGGCGTGCTGGGGCTGACCGGGCGGCTGAACGTGACCCTGCGCGTGAGCGGCTTCTAGGCCACCGCCGGCGCAGCAGCGGATCATGGGAGACTCGCCCTCATGAGTGGCAAGGCGGACCCCCGGACGGCGGGGGAAGGGACCACCTCGAGAACGCGGCTGGACCGGGGGCGAGGAGCGCTCGGGCCCGCGCTGGAGCTCGTGCACACCGGGCGCGCCCCGACCCGCGCCGTCCTCACCGCCGAACTCGGCGTCACCCGCGCGACGGCCGGCGCGGTCGCCGCGGAACTGGAGGCGCTGGGCCTGATCCGCGTCGACGCCCGCCCCGGCGCCGCCGCCGGATCCCAGGGCCGCCCCTCGCACCGGCTGGACCTCGCCGAGGACGGCCCCGTGGCCCTCGCCGCACAGGTGCACGCCGACGGCTTCCGGGCCGCGCTGGTCGGTCTCGGTGGGCGGATCGTCGCCACCGCGCCCGGCTGCGAGACCGTCGACGCCGACCCGGCGAAGGTGCTGGGCTCGGTGGTGGAGGCGGGCGCCGAGCTGCTGCGCGAGACCGGCCGGCGGTGCGTGGGCGCCGGGCTCGCCGTACCGTCGGCGGTCGCCGAGCCGGCGGGGCTGGCGCTGAATCCGCTGCATCTGGCGTGGCCGGCGGGAGCGCCGGTGCGGGAGATCTTCGCCGAGTGCGTGCGCGCGGCCGGGATCACCGGCCCCGCGTTCGCGGCCAACGACGTCAACCTCGCCGCGCTCGCCGAGCACCGGCACGGCGCCGGGCGGGGCTCCCGCGATCTGCTGTGCGTGGCCACCGGGCACCGCGGCGTCGGCGGCGCGCTGGTGCTCGACGGGCGGCTGCACACCGGCAGTTCGGGCCTGGCGCTGGAGGTCGGGCACCTCACCGTCAACCCCGAGGGCCGCCCCTGCCACTGCGGCAGCCGCGGCTGCCTCGACGTCGAGGCCGACCCGCTCGCCTTCCTCACCACGGCCGGCCTCGAACCCGGCCCCGAGGTGTCCCTGCTGAAGCAGGCCGACGACCTGATCCGGCACGAGTACACGGATCCCGCCGTCCGCACGGCCACCGAGGCCCTCATCGACCGGCTGGGACTGGGTCTCGCCGGTCTGGTGAACATCCTCAACCCCGACCGGATCATCCTGGGCGGCCTGCACCGCACCCTCCTCGACGCCGACCCCGAGCGGCTGCGGGCGGTGGTCGCCGATCGCAGCCTGTGGGGCCAGAGCGGGGGGGTGCCGATCCTCGCCTGTTCCCTGGACCACAACAGCCTCGTGGGAGCCGCCGAGTTGGCGTGGCAGCCGGTACTGGACGATCCGCTGGGAGCCCTGGCCGAGGCCTAGACCGGCCGGTCGCAGCGGCGGGGCGCCACCCTGCCAGGCCCCGCCCGACGCCGTGCGGAAGCAGCCGCCGGACGCTCATCCACTCCCCGCGGGGTACCCACACTGCCGCCGGCCGCACGACGACCCGGACCCCCCTGGCGCGCGAGTCTCGGAGGCGTCGACGAACGACCGCCGAGACGACTGGAGATGACTCGCGATGCAGACCCTCGCACACTGGGACGGCGGCCCCGGCCCGTGGATCCCGCTCTTCCCGCTGATCTGGGCCGCCGTGATCCTCGGGTTCGTCACCATGGTGCGTCGCACCCTGGGGCGCGGCCGCCGGGCGCCGTGGCGCGCGACGGACGACGGCCGCCCGACCGGCGACTCGCCCATCGCCATCATCGGCCGGCGCTTCGCCTCCGGCGAGATCGACGAGGACGAGTACTGGCGCCGACTGTGCGTCCTGGACGAGCAGTTCGGCCGCACCGGCAAGGGCGGAGCAGCGTGACCACCTCGATCCGTGCCGCCGTTCAGAACGCCGTCCGCCCGCACGGCTCCGGGGGCGCGGCCGTGCGGGCCCGGACGGGGTGAGTGTCCGGCCCGGCGCGACGTACGGCGGGACGGTGCCACGGAGCGACGCCGTTCAGCGCGTCCCGCGTGACTCGCTCACCGCCCGGTCAGCCGGCAACGGCCGACCGGGCGGGAGTGTGTTCGGGCGCGCGGCCGACAGGCTCGACCTCCGCGAACCGGCGCACCGGTTCCGTGACCGTACGGCGGGCCGGGTGCGGCGGTGCCTTCATGGCGGGGGCCGTCGTGGGCAGCGTGAACCACACGATCTTCCCGTTGTCGCCGTCCGGCCGAACGCCCCAGCTCTCGCTCAGCGCCGCCACCATGGCGAGCCCGCGTCCGCAGGTGGCCAGCGGATCCGCGTCGGCCACGACGGGCAGACGGGGGTCGCGGTCGTGCACCGACACGGTGAGCCGGTCGAGCAGGAGCTCGATCTCGACGGTGCATGTCTTGTCGGGTTGCGCATGCCGGTGGACGTTGGAGAGCAACTCCGTCACACCGAGCGCCGCTCGGTCTATCAGGGGATCCAGATGCCAGTAGCGCAACTGCGCAGATACGATTCTGCGGACCTGGCCGATCCGCGACGGCAGGGCTTGGAGCTCCACCGTGCAGTGCCTGCTTGGGTGACTGATCACGGCTGCGACTCCCCGACGTGAGGTCCGGAAGAACACGGAGTTCGGATCCAGCAGCGCCTGCGTGAAAACGGCCGCCTGCTGTCGTGTCCGGCGGGCTGGTTCGCAGCGTTATCGCCGGTAAACCCAGAGTGACGTGAGACCAGAGTGGCGCAAGGGGTGTGGGGCCGCAACTCGCGGTGTTCCGGACGGGGGTGGCACGGTTGGGTCTCGGCCACTTCGGTGCGCGCCGCCCGTCTGAGCCGGTCCGCCCTGGCTCGCGCCGCCCGTCGGAGCCGGTTCGTCCCGGCCGGTGCCGCCCGTAGGAGCTGGTCCGCCTCGGCGCGGTGCCTGCGTCACCCGTCAGGTGCCACGCCCCGCCGCCCTGCGGACGGCCTCGATGAACCGGCGTGCCGCAGGCGGCCCCGGCTCGCCGGGGGCGGGGTCCTGCTCGCCCAGGGTCAGCACGTAGCGCTTGCCGTTGAGGTCGGCCAGCGCGCGGTCCCCTGAGGCGAACCACGGCTTCGACGCCCGCACGGCCTGTACCGGCGCGCTGTCGATCTCGCTGCCGTAGCTGGTGAGCAGTTCCACCCGGCCGCCGCTGATCCGGACCTGCCCGGCCCGGGTGAGGGAGCGCAGGCCCTTCCCGATCCGCACGCCCAAGGCCGTGAACTCCGGCTCCGCCATGCCCTCCCGCCCCCTCGTCGCCCGCGGGTCCTCTTCCGGGTGTCCGTCCCACCCGGTGCAGTCTGCACGGCCCCGCAGTCGCGCACCAGTGCGCACGTCACCGAGGCATAGGCCACCCGGTGCACTCACGCGAATGCGCCCCCGGGCGCGGTCGGCGGGGAGGCGTTCCCGGCCGCCGTGGGTGGGGTGCGGTCACGGTCCGCCGCGGGTGCGGTGAATGACGCCGGCCCGAGGGGAGATGCCCGGGCGGACGGCCCGCGGCGCGCTGATGCCCCGCCCCCATGGCCCCCTTTGAGTGCCCCAAAGATGCGTTTATGCAGGTGAGAAGCGTGCGCAAGCTGCTTATGATCGGTGTGTCGGCCGCGCGACCCGCCGTCGGCGCGCAGCCCTAAGGAGTTCCGCCGTGACCACCCCCCAGCAGACCCGGACCGGCGCCACCCTCGACGTCGACCGCACCGACTCCGCCTACCGCGCCTGGCTGAAGGACGCCGTCCGCAAGGTCCAGGCCGATGCCAACCGCTCGGCCGACACGCACCTCCTCCGCTTCCCGCTGCCGGAACACTGGGGCATAGACCTCTACCTCAAGGACGAGTCGACCCACCCCACCGGCAGCCTCAAGCACCGCCTCGCCCGCTCGCTGTTCCTCTACGGCCTCTGCAACGGCTGGATCCGTCCGGACCGCCCGGTGATCGAGGCGTCCAGCGGCTCGACGGCCGTCTCCGAGGCGTACTTCGCGAAGCTGATCGGCGTCCCCTTCATCGCGGTGATGCCCCGCACGACGAGCGCCGAGAAGTGCCGCCTGATCGAATTCCATGGCGGCCGCTGCCACTTCGTGGACGACTCCCGCAGGATGTACGAGGAATCCGCCCGCCTCGCGGCCGAGACCGGCGGCCACTACATGGACCAGTTCACCTACGCGGAACGGGCCACGGACTGGCGCGGGAACAACAACATCGCCGAATCCATCTTTCGCCAGCTGGAGTTGGAGCGGTTCCCGGAGCCCGCGTGGATCGTCGCCACGGCCGGCACCGGCGGCACCTCCGCGACCATCGCGCGCTACGTGCACTACATGCAGTACGACACGCGTGTCTGCGTCGCCGACCCGGACAACTCCTGCTTCTTCGAAGGCTGGACGACCGGCGATCCGGACGTCACGTGTGACTGCGGCTCCCGTATCGAGGGCATCGGGCGCCCCCGGATGGAACCGAGCTTCGTGCCCGGCGCGATCGACCGGATGATGAAGGTGCCGGACGCGGCGAGCGTCGCCGCCGTCCGCGCCCTGGAGCAGGGCATCGGCCGCAAGGCGGGCGGCTCGACGGGCACCGGGCTGTGGAGCGCTCTGAAGATCGTCGCGGAGATGGTCGACGAGGGCCGTACCGGCAGCGTCGTCACCCTGCTGTGCGACCCGGGCGACCGCTACCTCGACAAGTACTACTCGGACGTCTGGCTGGCCGATCAGGGCCTGGACATCGCCCCGTACAGCGCGGCCATCGAATCACTGCTGGCCACGGGCGTCTGGCCGGAGTGAGGCGTACCGCCACGGCGGGTCATGGGTGTCCGGCCTGGACTGAGGCGTAGCGCGGCGGCCGTGCCCCGCGGCCTTCGACGCGCCGGCCACCGGTGTCCGGTCCGGAAGGCGTGCCGCCGCGGTCTTCGACCCATTGCGGGTCATGGGTGTCCGGCCTGGACTGAGGCGTAGCGCGGCGGCCGTGCCCCCGGCCTTCGGCCCCCTGCCGGCCACGGGCGTCCGGCCGGACTGAGGTGTACCGCCCAGGCCGTCGCTGTCGCCGTCGCCGCTGCCGGTCCGGCCGAGGCGCCCTGTCGCGCCGGCCGCCGGTCCAGCGCGTCCGGTCCGGCCGAGGCTCCCTACCGCGTCAGCCGCCGGTCCAGTGCCGCCACCGCGTTGCGGAACGCCCGTCCCAAGCCCGGCCGCGCCAGCCTCAGCGCCGCGCGGAAGGGCGGCGGTCCGTCGGCCGCGAACGTCCACTGCACCCGCGTACCGGTGCCGGCGGGTGTCAGCCGCCACTCCTCGACCAGCGCACGGATGCCCGGGGCGTTGGTCTCGTCGATGCGGTACGCGTACACCTCGGGCCCCTTCGCCACCAGGATCGTCTCCGCGAACCGCGTACCGCCCCGCAGCCTGATCTCCCGCCCGGTCCCGTCGCCGGCCGGCCGGGCCAGCGTCACCGCCGAGAACCACTGCGGCCAGTCGGTCACGTCCTCTGCCAGCGCGCGGAAGACGGACGCGGGGGAAGCGGCGAGCTGCCGTACGAAGACCAGCCGTACCGGAGCGGACCGGACGAAGTCGACGTCCACCGGAAGCAGTCGGCGCGCCATGCGGAACCCCCTGTGCGTCGGGCAGGGACAGGGCCGCTCACCCTAGTCGGCGCTCCGCCGCGTGTCTGCGCCGCGCACGGGATCAGAGCTCGTCGGCGCTCTCGTCCTCACCCGCCACGATCAGCTGCCGCAGATGCTCCGCTATCTCCTCGCGCGCCTCCTCGGCCAGCCCGGAGTCGGTCACCAGCGTGTCGACCTGGTCCAGCGTCGCGAACGAACTCAGCCCCACCGTGCCCCACTTGGTGTGGTCGGCGACCACCACGACCCGCCGCGCCGACTGCACCAGGCGCCGGTTGGTCTCGGCCTCCGCGAGGTTCGGCGTCGACAGACCGGCCTCCGCCGATATCCCGTGCACGCCGAGGAACAGCACGTCGAAGTGGAGCGTGGCGATGGCCTGGTCGGCGACCGGCCCCACCAGGGAGTCGGAGGGCGTGCGCACCCCGCCGGTCAGTACGACGGTGGCGGCGCCCTGCCGCTGGCCCGAGGAACGTTGCGCCGCGTGGAAGACGTCGGCCACCCGCACCGAGTTCGTGACCACGGTGAGGTCGGCGACCTCCTGCAGATGATGCGCCAGCGCGTACGTCGTCGTACCGCCCGACAGCGCGATCGCGGAACCCGGAGCCACCAGCTGGGCGGCGGCCTTCGCGATGTCCTCCTTGGCGCTCAGCTCCAGACCCGACTTGGCCTCGAAGCCCGGCTCGTGGGTGCTCGCCTCCAGCACCGGCACCGCACCGCCGTGCACCTTCTCCAGGACGCCCTGGCGGGCCAGCGCGTCCAGATCGCGGCGCACGGTCATGTCGGACACGCCGAGCTTGCGGGTCAGCTCGTTGACGCGTACGCCGCCGCGCCGCCGCACCTCGTCCAGGATCAGGGCGCGCCGCTGCTCCGCGAGGAGGTTCTGATTCTCACTCACGTACGCTCCGGTCCTTTCCTCAAGCCGTCCTGCACACCCTCGCACCTGCTCCCACTAGGACGTTCTCGCGCCCCCGGTGCGTGGGCGTCCCATATTCGCACGGCTTGGCCCGAGTCGCGCCACCGGTTGCCCGACGCGCACATGTCACCTCGGTCTCATCCGTTGCTCGCCCCTCACACGGATCGGGGAGATTCCGTGACGAGGGGTGTGCAACGCCTCTCCACGGGAGATCCTGGTGCCGCATGGACATGCCGACGGCGCGTCCCGGGGGAAGTGCGGAAGACACGGGGGAAGTGCGGAGAGTGGAAAGCGCGCAGGAAAGTGGCCTGGACGCCGGGGCGACGGGCCCCACGGCACGGCCGGCGGGAACCGGGGCCACCCTGGAACTTCTGGTCCACGGCGTGGGCGGCGCCACGCCCGAGCACATGCTGGACGATCCGCGCACCGTGCGGGTCTCCGGCGACGACACGGCGGCCGTCTTCCGCCGGGCCGACGACGTGGACGCGGAGAACCGCCCCGCCGACCACGAGACCGGCACCGACGGCCGCCCGGTGCCCGAGGCGTACGTCTGGTGCAACCTCACCTCCGGGAACGGCGCCCGAGCCCTGTGGCTGCTGTTACTGCCGTTCATGGTGGCCAACCTCGCCCACTGGATGCGTCCCTCGGCCCGCGACCGCGCCCGCACGATCCGTCTCTACGGGCTGCTGGTGCGTCTCGTCGGGCTCAGCCTGACCGTGCTGCTGGCCGCGGCCGCGTGCGAGGTCGCCCTGGACCTCACGGCCTGGCAGTGCGCGGGCACGCGCGCGTGCGCGGAACGGCACACCTGGCTGGGCTTCCTGTCGCCCACCGCGTCGGGCGACGGCTGGTGGAGCCCGCCGGGCCGCCGCCTGGCCCTCGCGTCCCTGGTGCCCGCCGCCCTCGTCGGCCTGCTCTGGTACCTCTCCCGGCGCACCTGGAGCGCGTACGAGTCCGAGCAGCCGCTCGTCCGTGAACCCGACGAGGACCCCGCCCGCAGCGCGCTCGGCCGTCCCGGCTTCTGGTACGGCAGGCGCCTGGTGGCGCGGCTGCGCGGCGCCCACACCGCCGCCGGTCTGCTCACGGTCGCCGCCGCCGTCGTCCAGGCCGCCGCCCGGTACGACCGCGAGTCGGGCGGCCCGGCCGCCCTGGCGACGGTGGGCCGGGTGCTGGAGGCGGCGCTCGTCCTCGCCGCGGTCGCGGTGGTCGTGGTGGTCTGCCGGCGCGGCCGCACCGAGAAGCACCTCGACCGGGAGATCGACGCCACCTTCGTACGGCACCTGCCGCTCGCCACCCTCGTCCTGCTCGCCATCACCCTGGCCTACGCCTGCTGGGACCGCCCGGCATGGGAGTCGGGCGGCCGGCTGCCGGGCGACGCGGCCTTCGGCGGCATCGCCCTGGCCCAGGGCCTGCTGGTGATCGTCCTCGCCGTCGTCGCCCACCTGCTGTACCGCAGCGACCCCGACCCCCGCGCCGCGATGCGGGGCCTCGCCGGGCCCGCCGTCGCGATGCTGGCCTGCGCGCTGGGCGGCGTGATGTCCGGCGGCGTGTCCCAACGCGTCGCCGACTGGGTGGACGGCACCCGGGCCTCCCTTCCCGGCCCGCCGGTCGTGCTGACCTGGCAGGCGTCGGTGATCCCGCCCCTGCTCGTGGTCCTGTTGCTGCTCGCCGGCGGGCAGGCCTGGCGCACCCTGCGGCTGGCTCGCGCCGAACGCGCCGTCGTGGAGGAGGACTACGCGGGAGAGGCCACGGACCCCGACCGCACCCGCCGGATCGCCCGCACGCGCGCGATGGCCACGCTCACCGACCGCGGCCCCCTCTTCATCGCGGCAGTCTCCACCGTCTCCCTGATCCTCGGCACGGCCGCGCTGGTCGGCGCGATGGCGACGGACAAGACCCCCAGCGCGGCCGCCCAGCACACCCACCCGTTCGTCCACGGCGCCGCGGACACCGCCCAGGCGCTCGGCTCCTGGCTGGTCGGCTTCGGCTTCATACTGTTCGTCACCCTGGGCCGGCGCGCCTACAAGGACATGTCCGCGCGGCGCACCGTCGGAGTCCTGTGGGACGTCGGCACCTTCTGGCCGCGCGCCGCCCATCCCTTCGCACCGCCCTGCTACGCCGAGCGCGCGGTGCCCGACCTGACCTGGCGGATCACCACCTGGACCCGCACGACGGGCGGCCGGCTGGTGATCTCGGGCCACTCCCAGGGCAGCGTCCTCGCCGCCGCCGCTGCCTGGCAGTTGCCGCCGGCCGTGCGCGGACGGGTCGCGCTGCTGACGTACGGCTCACCGCTGGAGCGCCTGTACGGCCGCTGGTTCCCGGCCCACTTCGGCCCGGCCTCGCTCGCCGCGCTGCACGAGGAGGTCGACTGCTGGCGCAACCTGTACCGGCTCACCGACCCGATCGGCGGCCCCGTGCAGGTGTCCGACGGCGACGGTCCGCAGGTCGACTGCGAGCCGATGCGGGATCCCCTGGCCCACGCCCGCAGTGAGCTCCATCCGCTGCCCGCCCCGATCCTCGGCCACTCCGACTACCAGGCCGACCCGACCTTCGACCGGGAGCGTGGCCACCTGCTCGACCGGCTCCACCCAGGGCTGCCGGGCCAGCGCCCCGGGGACACGCTCCGACCGCCCACGCTCAGGTGAGGTCGGGCAGATCCTCCGCGTACAGCAGGGTCAACTCGTCCGTGCTCGGCTCGTCGACCTGGGCGACGCGGCTCGCGTGGCGTTCCACCATCGCCTCGAAGGTCTGCCGCGCGGTCCGGCCGTTGCCGAACGCAGGGCCCTTCGGGATATCCGTGAAGTACTTCAGCAGGGCCTCCGCGGCACCCGGCGCCAGCCGGTACTCGTGCTCCTCCGCCTGCTGCTCCACGATCCGCAGCATCTCCTCGGGGCCGTAGTCGCTGAAGGTGATGGTGCGTGAGAAGCGGGACGCCACCCCGGGGTTGGTGGACAGGAAGCGCTCCATCTCGGCCGTGTAGCCCGCGACGATCACCACGACCGCGTCCCGGTGGTCCTCCATCAGCTTCACCAGCGTGTCGATGGCCTCCTTGCCGAAGTCCCGGCCCGCGTCCTCGGGGGACAGCGCGTACGCCTCGTCGATGAAGAGCACGCCGCCCCGGGCCCGTTCGAACGCCTCCTGGGTGCGGATGGCCGTCGAGCCGATGTGCTCGCCGACCAGATCGACACGGGACACCTCGACCAGGTGGCCCTTGTCCAGCACCCCGAGCGAGGCGAGGATCTCGCCGTACAGCCGCGCGACCGTGGTCTTGCCGGTGCCGGGGGAGCCCGTGAAGACCAGGTGCCGCTTGACCGACGCGGCCTTCAGGCCCGCCTGCTGCCGGCGCCGGCCCACCTCGATCATGTCGGTGAGCGCCCGCACCTCGCGCTTGACGCTGTCCAGGCCCACCAGGGCGTCCAGTTCACCCATGACGGCCTTGGAGGTCCGGGCAGGTGTCTTCGGTTGCTCGGAGGTGACGAGCGGCTCCTGCTCGGTCGTGCGCTGGCCGGGGATCGTGCCCAGCAGCCCCGGCGTCTGACCGGCGCTCTGTACGGCGGGCTCGGGGGGCGCCGTGGGGGTGCGCAGTCCCGCGCTCTCGTCGCTGGTGCAGTCCTCCACGACCGGTCCCGTGCCCGACTCGGTGTCGGGTCCGCCGTCCGCGAACTCGTAACCGCCACGCGCGCACCGCTCCGTGCGGCACTTGCGGAGCGTCGTACGGCAGCCGTCGAGCACGTGGAAGCCGTAGCCGCCGCTGCCCCGCACCCGGCAGTCGAGGAAGCTGCCGCGGCCGCCGGCCGAGACGTAGAACCCGGCCTCGGCGGGGGAGTCGACGGTGCACCGCTCGATGGTGGGGTCGGCGCCCTTGGTGACGATCACGCCGGTCTGGGTGCCGTCCAGCGTGCAGTTGCCGAGGGTGCCGCCGCTGCCGTGGTCGCGGAACCACGCGCCGGTCGCGGCGTCCCTGATCCGGCAGTCGTCGAGCTGCGCCGTCGCCCCGTCGCTCACCGACACGGCCGTGTTGCGCACCTGGAAGAGGTCGCTGTCGACGACGTCCACGCGCGAGCCGCGGTCGAGGACGAACAGCGCGTCGGGCACGTCGTGCACCTGGCAGGAGTCCAGCACCGCCGTGGCGCCGTCGCTGACCCAGACCGCCGGGTAGTCGCCGGTGCTGTCGAAGATCTCGCACTGGTTGGCGTCCACGCGGGTGCCCGGGTCCCACACCGACAGGCCGTTGCGTCCGAACTGCCGCACGCTGGTGCGGGTCAGTGTCAGGACGGAGCGGGAGCGCAGGTCGACCGCGTTCTCCGGGATGTCGTGGATACGGCAGTCGGCGAGGGTGAGCACGGCGTCCGTGTCGAGGGTGACACCGTCGGCCGTGGTGCGGTGGACGTCGCAGTCGGTGAGGTGGGCCGTGGCCCGGCCGGTGATCTGCACACCGCTGCCGCGGACCTCGTACACCTCGCAACCCACCGCCTCCAGCGCGGAGTTCTCCCCGGTCGCGGTGAGGCCCGAACCGGCGGCGTGGTGCACCCGGCAGCGCTCCAGACGCGGATGCGCGCCCCCGCGCACGGCCACGCCGGCCTGCCCGGCGGCGACGACCTCGCAGTCCTCGAACACCCCGGCGCCGCCGTCGACCACGGCGATCCCGATGCCCGCCGGGTTGTCGACGGTGCACCGCCGCACGGTCGGCCGGGCGCTGCCGCGCACCTCGATGCCGGCGGCGGACCGGGTGACGACCCGGACGTCGGTCAGCTCCGGTGTGCCCTCCTCGACGAGCAGCGCGGGCGCCGCCGCGTCCTGGCCCTCCACGTGCAGGTCCTGGATCACCGCGGAGGCGCGCACGGTGAGCGGCACCCCGTCGACGGGCGCGATCCGCACCGAGCCCGGGGAACCCTCGGGTCCGCGCAGGGTCACCGCCCGCTGGACGACGAGGTTCTCCCGGTAGGTCCCCGGGGCGACGGTGAGGACGTCACCGTCGGCCGCGGCCTCCAGGGCGGCGGCGAGCGAGGCGTACTCACCTGTGCGGCGCCGCCACCGCGAGGTGCCGGCGTGCGTCACCTGGACCGTGCCCTGTGCCATGGCGTTGCTGTGCCCCCACCTCGGTCGTACTGATGGCTCGTTCGCCCTCGGGGCACCACAGCCGGTGCCGACCCGCGATCGCGCCCGGCCGCTGAAGCCGTCGCGCGCTCGCGCGCTCGACACCGGCGCGCCCCTGAAGCTAGCTCGCGCGCAGGTCGATGCCGAAATTCGCTTCGGCCGGTCCACCGTAGCGTGCGCGCGGACGCCGGGTTGACCGGAGCCGGAAGGCCGTCAGCTGCCTGTGCCGGTCCTGCCCCAGTCCGGGCCCGCCCGGTCCCATGCCTGGTCCCAACGCGCGTACCGGCGGAGGAGCATGCGCCGCACGACGAGCCGTCTGCCGCCCTCGGCCAGGCACATGGTCAGCAGTGCCGCGCCGACACCGGCGAGCACGGCGTGGGTCGTCGCCGTGGCGGGGTCCAGCGGACGGGCCACCGTGCGCCCCTGCTCGTCGGTCCAGAGCGCGAACCGGTCGCCCGGCTCGGGGTCCTTGAGCCGGGCGACGACCGGACCGCTGCGCCCGGTGCCGTCCGGGGCGGTCCAGTGGGCCTGCACCCGCGTCCTGTTGTCCCGCACGGCCGTCTCGGGGTCGGCGGCGAGTGTGGACCGCTCCAGCTCCCGGACCACCGTGGCCGTCACCAGGTGCCGGGACTCCTCCTGCTCCCGGACGGACCGCCGCAGGTCGTCCTGGGCGGCGGATCCGGAGAGGGTGCCGATCACGGGCGCGACGAGGAGTATCAGCAGCAGGGCGGCCAGTGCCACCCAGGCCTCCATGAGATCGGTCGTGCGGCACAGCGGATTGTGCCGCCAGCGCCACAGGCCGCGAACAGCGCGCATCTTCCGCCCACCCCCCTTCCCGCTCCATGACAACCCCCGGCGGAGCCGTTCACCCGCGGTACCGGTCGAAGAGAGAGCGACATCACCTGTGCCCCGGACCCCTCACGAACGCCGCACGAACGCCTCACGAAGAATCCAACGCCCGGGTCGCGCCACCGGGTTCCCGACCGGCCGCACTGCCCGGCGGCATCGCTCATTCGAGGACGCGCACCGGGTCACCGACGCGGATCGTGCCCAGGGACCGGGGCACGAGATGCTGTCCGAAGACCAGGCTGCCGCCGATCCGGCGGTGCCGCCCGAGGGTGCGCAGGGGCTCCCGGCCGCGCTCGGCGGTGTCCTGGTCGGTCGTCGTCACGACGCACCGGCCGCACATCTTGGCGACACGGAACTCGACCTCGCCGACGGCGATGCCCCTCCAGTGGTCCTCGGCCCAGGGCGCGGTGCCCCCGACGACCACGTTCGGCCGGAACCGGTTCATCGGCAGGGGGCCCTCCTCGGCCGGACCGTCCTCGGCGATCAGCGAGTTCAGGGCGTCGAGCGAGGCGGCCGAGGTGAGCAGCAGCGGGCAGGCGTCGGCGAACGAGACCGTCTCGCCGGGCAGCGCGTAGTCCGGGTCGACCGGCCGGCGCGTGGCCGGGTCGTCCATGTGGACCAGACGCGCGGGCACACCGAGGTACGCGCTGCACCAGGCGTGTGCGGACTCGCCGGCGAGGACCCCCTCCACCTTGTTGCCGAAGATGTCCAGCGTGACCGTGCCCGCCGCCTCCGGGACGGGCACGATCAGCGGCTCCAGGCCGGGGCCGCACAGCCGGACGCCGCCGGGCACGAGCTCGGCGGCGGCCAGCGCGAGGCGCGGTTGCTGACGTTGGGTGACGACCTTTCCCCCGTCGTCGATCAGCACCCAGCGTCTGTCCCCGGCCAGCCCCCAGGGCTCCACGACGGCCTCACGGGGCGCCAGGCCCCGGAACGCCTTGACCGGATGGACATGAATCGACAGCAGCTCCGCGTTCCCCATGAGGCCATCGTGCCAGTCGGCGCCGACGGCCTCACCGAGAGATCAGTAACCCCGGTACTGCTGGTTGTTGTACGGGTCCTGGTACGGCGCCGGGTTGGGCCGGGGAGCCGCCGGGCGCATCGCCTCGTAACCCGTGCCGCCGGGCGCCGCGGGGCGCGGCTGCTGCGGGCCGGGATAACCGCGCGGCGGGCCGGCCTGCTGCGGGATGTACGCCGTCGGCGCCTGCTGCAGCGGAGCGTGGTGCTGCGCCTGCGGGTAGCCGTACGCGGGCTGGGAGGGGGCCGCCGGGAGGGCGGGCAGCGCGGACGGGAGGGCGGGCAGGTGGCCGCCCGGGGTGTCGTACGCGGCGGGGACCCGGATCGGGGCGATCTGCGGGGTGCCCCGTTCGGCGACGAGCGAGTCGTAGATCGGGGTGTCCGGGAAGGAGGCGGAGTAGTAGCCGCCGCCATAGGTGGAGCGGGGGGAGGTCATGGCACATAAGTTAAGCCCACGATGTGCTGGTTGGGGAGACCGATAAGAGGGTTGTTTTCCGTGTCGGCGGTGACGTGGGATCCCCAATGCGAGCGAACTTGGGAAAAAAGGGCACCAGACGGTGGTCGGATCGTGTAAAAGCTCAGTTCCCAGGGGGTTACCGGCGGTTGACCACTCGTCTTCTCGCACTCCTCATGGGCGTCCGGCGTCCTGGGCAATACGTTGGGAGACGAAGAACGCGACGGGATGCCGGGGCGCGAGACCTGGCGTGGTGACAGCTGATGGGGGCGGACATGCCAATGCCGAAGGGATCGAACGTCCCGGTGCCGACGACGGCGCTGCGGGTCGAACTGGGGTGGCGCTCCGGGCCCGGAGTGCCCGACACCGACGCCTCGGCACTGCTGCTGGTCGGCGGCAAGGTCCGCTCGGACGCGGACTTCATCTTCTACAACCAGCCACAGCACTCCTCCGGAGCGATCCGGCACGAGGGCAAGCGGGAGGCCGGCGGCCAGGTCACGGACACCCTGATCGTCGACCTCACGCGCGTGGAGCCGGCCATCGAGACGGTGGTGCTCGTCGCGTCCGCCGACGGCGGGACGTTCGCGCAGGTGCCGGGCCTGTACATCGAGGTCAAGGACGCCGGCCGGGGAACGGTGGCGGCGCGCTTCGACAGCGCGGGCGCGACCGTCGAAACGGCGTTCGTGCTCGGCGAGTTCTACCGGCGCCAGGGCGCCTGGAAGTTCCGTGCCGTCGGGCAGGGGTACAGCAGCGGCCTGGAGGGCCTGGCGACGGACTACGGCATCACGGTGGACGAGCCGCAGCACACCGCGCCCAGCGCGCCGCCGGTCACCCCGGTCCGGCCGGCGACCGTCCCCCGGCCCGTCCCGGCGGCGCCGCCGGTCTCCCGTCCGGCTCCTCCCGCCCCACCCGCGCCCGTCCAGCTCACCAAGGTCACGCTCACCAAGGCGTCCCCGTCGGTCTCGCTCACCAAGCAGGGCGGAACGTCGGGTGCCATGCGTGTGAACCTCAACTGGCAGGTGCGCAAACAGTTCTCGGGGTGGGGCAGCAAGCGCGGCCGGGCGGTCGCCCTGCACGCGGACCTCGACCTCGACCTGTGCGCCCTGTTCGAACTCAACGACGGCAGCAAGGGCGTCGTGCAGGCCCTCGGCAACACCTTTGGGTCGCTGCACCAGCCGCCGTACATCCACCTGGACGGCGACGACCGCACCGGTGCCGTGGCGAGCGGTGAGAACCTCACCATCAACCTCGACCACAAGCAGGCGTTCCGGCGCATCCTCGTCTTCGTCACCATCTACGAGGGCGCCCGCTCCTTCGCCGACCTGCACGCCACCGTCACCCTGCATCCGCAGTTCGGCGCGCCGATCGAGTTCTCCCTTGACGAGTGCACGGTCCCCTCCCCGGTGTGCGCGCTCGCGCTCATCACCAACACCGGCCAGGACCTGGTCGTCCGGCGCGAGGCCCGCTACCTGGTCCCCGACCGCGGGGTGAGCATGCAGCGCGCCGTCGACCACGCCTACGGGTGGGGCATGAACTGGACGCCCGGCCGCAAGTGAGCCCGCGGCCGGCTCACCCCTCGTCGGGAACGGCGTCCGGACGCGTGTAGGTGCGGCCCTTCCAGGCCGCACCCCGTCCCCTGTAGTGCTGCACCGCCGAGTCGACCGTCATGAGGAGGTACAGGGACGCGGTGAACGGCAGCAGCGGAGCGAGCCACGGCGGCTGCGCGTAGTAGCGGAGCATGGGGAGGTACGTCCCCGTCATCACGAGCCAGGCCAGGGCGCCCAGCACCGCGGTCGCGGTACTCCCCAGGGCCAGGCCCGCGACGAGCGCGACGGGCGGCACCAGGTACACCACCGCGAGCCCGGCGACCGTCCCGGCCAGCACCAGGGGGTTGTGCCGCAGCTGCGCGTAGGCACTGCGCGAGACCATGCGCCACAGATCGTGCAGCCGGGGACAGGGGCGCACGCTGTCCACCCGCTCGGCGAGCCCCAGCCAGATCCGCCCGCCGCCGCTCCGGACCGCCCGCGCGAGAGCCACGTCGTCGATGACGGCGTGCCGGATGGCGTCGGGGATCCGCGCCCGCTCGGCGGCCTCGGTGCGCAGCAGCACACAGCCGCCCGCCGCGGCCGAGGTCCGCGCGCGCTCCCGGCCGATCCGGCGGAACGGATACAGCTGCGCGAAGAAGTAGACGAAGGCCGGTACGACGAGCCGCTCCCACAGGCTTTCGACGCGCAGCCGGGCCATCTGGGAGACGACGTCGAAGCCGCCGGTGCGCGCCGCCGCCACCAGCTCGCGCAGACTGTCCGGCGCGTGCGCGATGTCGGCGTCGGTGAGCAGCAGGTACTCGGGGTCACGCGCGCGGGCGAGGCCGATGCCGTGACGCACCGCCCAGAGCTTGCCGGTCCAGCCTGCGGGCGGTTCGCCCGGTGAGTCCACGGTCAGCGGCAGCCCCCCGTACCGGCGTGACAGCGCGCGCGCCAGCTCCCCGGTGCCGTCCGTGCTGCCGTCGTCCACCAGGAAGATCTCGGCCCGCCCGGGATAGTCCTGCGTGAGCAGGGACGGCAGGCCCGCCGGGAGCACCGCGGCCTCGTCGCGCGCGGGTACGACGACGCAGACGGACGGCCAGACGGCGGGTGGCGTCCGGGGTGGCAGACGAACGTCCGTGCGCCAGAAGAAGCCCTGACAGAGCAGCAGCCACAGCCAGGCGGCGAGAGATCCGGCGACGATCCACAGGAGGGCGCTCACCCGCGCAGTCTGCCCCACCGGACCGGCCGCAGGAGGGCCATCGTCTATCGTGACCGGGTGAAGATCGCGCTCATGGACTCCGGAATCGGTCTGCTGGCGGCCACCGCAGCGGTACGGCGCCTGCGACCCGACGCCGATCTCGTGCTCTCCCTCGACCCCGACGGCATGCCCTGGGGACCCCGCACGCCACAGGACCTCACCGAGCGCGCCCTGGCCGTCGCCGAGGCGGCCGCCGCCCACCGTCCCGACGCGCTCATCGTCGGCTGCAACACCGCCACCGTGCACGCCCTGACCGCCCTGCGCGCCCGCCTGGAGCCCGCCCTGCCGGTCGTCGGCACGGTCCCGGCGATCAAGCCGGCGGCGGCGGGCGGGGGACCGGTCGCGATCTGGGCGACGCCCGCCACCACCGGCAGCCCCTACCAGCGCGGGCTCATCGAGAACTTCGCCGACGGCGTCGACGTCGCCGAGGTGCCCTGCTGGGGACTCGCGGAGGCGGTGGAACGCGCCGACGAGACGGCCGTCGACGCCGCCGTCGCCGCCGCCGCGGCGCTGACACCGGACGACGTCACGACCGTCGTGCTGGGCTGCACCCACTACGAACTGGTCGCCGAGCGCATCCGCGCCGCCGTGCAGCGCCCCGGTCTGCCCCCGCTCGTCCTGCACGGCTCCGCCGGGGCGGTGGCCGCCCAGGCGCTGCGGCGGATCGGCACGCGTCCCGACCCGTCGGCCACGCCTCTCGGCGCAGTGACGGTGCTGCTGAGCGGCCGCGAGGGCGCGTTGCCGGCAGCCGCCCTGACGTACGAGGAAGGCCGCCTGCTCGCCGCCGCCAGCCCCGTACGGTGACCGCCGGTCACTGACCGGAATCCCTCGGTCCGCACCGAGCCCTGCCCTTGCTCGTCACTGTGTGCGACCCCCTACCCGCTCAGCGAAACCTGAGTAGTCTCGATGGCATGAGGCACCACCCCCACGGCAAGCGCACCTCGCATCCCGACATCTGGACCGGCCGGGCGACCAACCGGGTCCAGTGGTTGCTGGCGCTCGTCGGCGCCGCCTGCCTGGCGCTCGGCATCCAGCTGGCCGTCGCTTCCGCGTGGACGGACGAGGGTCTGGCACCGCTGGTGATGTCCGTGGTCGGCTGCATCGCCGCCGGACTGCTGGTGCTGTTCGGCACGCTCGCCTTCGTGCACGTCGCCCTGCGGGTGGACAAGGAGTGCCTCGAAGTGCGCTGCGGCCACATCGGAGTGCCGCGCCGCCGCATCCCGTTGTCGCAGGTCGCAGGCGCGGAGTTCGTGCCGCACGTCACCCCGCGCCACTGGGGCGGCTGGGGCTACCGCTGGCGGCCCGAGAAGGGCACCGCGGTCGTCGTGCGGCGCGGCGAGGGCGTGGAACTGCGGCTGTGGGACGGCCACACGTTCACGATCACCGTGGACGACGCGGAGGCGGCGGTCCGGGTCATCAAGGAGCGCCTGCGGCCGACCACGCCGGGGGCCGTGCGCTGAGGCCGAGGGCCGCCGTGAGCGGCTGCCCTGTTCACGACGCCGGTGCGGCGTGGCGACCTCGCGGACAGCGTGGCGAGGATCACGGCACCGGACGATCCGTGGGTACGACGTCCACCTGGTGCGTCGGCTCCGCCATCAGCGGTCGTGCGGTGGCCAGCCCCGCGAGCAGACCGGCTCCCACCGACACCGCCGTGAAGCTGAGCGCGTTGCCCACCGCGGCGATGGCCGCGAGCACCGTCAGTGCCGCGCCCGCGCTCAGCGCGACCGGCGTCGGCCGCGCGGTGCGCCACAGGGCGTACAGCAGCCAGCAGAAGGCCGCCGCGAGCAGCGTCACTCCAATGGCCCCCTGTTCGGCGGCCTGCTGAAGCACCGCGGAGTGCGGTTTGCCGTCGGACAGCGGCGACGCCGCCGAGGTCGTGCTGAGCTCCCCGAACCGCCCCGGGCCGGCCCCGAGGGTGGGGTCCCGGCGGGCCATCGCCAGCGCGTCGCGCCACAGCTCCACCCGGTGCCCGGTCAGCGGACCCTCCAGGGCGGAGGCGAGCCCCGCGGGCAGCACGCCGCGCGCGACCGCCCAGGTCAGGCCGGTCACCGACGCCGCCACCGCGGCCAGGCCGGCGAGGCCGATCCCACGGTGACCCATGCGCCCGGCCGCCAGCGAGCAGAGCAGGACTCCGGCACAGGCGACGACCCCGGTGATCGTGCCGAGCACGGCCGCGGTCGCCACGATGCCGGCCGCCAGCGCCCACAGGGCCGGACGCAGCGCCGGTACGGCCGTGGACCAGGCGGCGCAGCACGCGGCGCCGGTCGCGAGCGTGAGCAGGGCGGCCGTGGCACCTGCGTGTCCCAACGGCACACCGGGCGGCGGCCCCGGGGAGAGGTGCGGAACGGTGATCGTCAGCACGGCTCCCGCCAGCGCCCCCGTCAAGGGCGCGGCGACCGGCGCGATCGCCCCGCAGATGCGGCCCGCGGCGTAACCGGCCGTCACGGCCAGCACCGCCAGCAGCACGCCTTCGGGGCGCCCGCCGTGCACGGCCGCCGTGATCAGCGACCAGAGGGCACAGGCGCCGAGCGCGACGACACCCGCCGCGTCGGACGCGCTGCGTCTTCCGCCGTCGGCATGCGCATCGGCCACAGACGTCACTCCCGTGGACCCCACCCGTCCCCCCGCAACCGGCCGTTCTCGACCTGTACGGGCCCGGGCCGTCCCGCCGCGCGACCTGGGCTCGGCCACACCGTAACCGCTTGTGGGCGGTTTGTGGATGTGTGTCACCGACTTGTGCAGAAACGATGTGGCGGCGGCGTCCGGAGCGTCCCGACCGCGTTGTCGGCTGCGCGGCGGGCCGCCGTAGACTCCCGGAGTGACCGTCACCGCAACCTCCGTGGACGAGTCGGACGCCCCCACCCCGCGAACCGCGCCCGACTCGCGCGCCGCGCGGTCGCTGCGCCGCCTCGTCCCGGCCGCCGCCGCGGCGCTCTCCGGAGTGCTCCTCTACGTCAGCTTCCCGCCGCGCACCCTGTGGTGGCTGGCCCTGCCGGCCTTCGCCGTCTTCGGCTGGGTGCTGCGCGGCCGGAGCTGGAAGGCGGCCCTGGGTCTCGGCTACGTCTTCGGCCTCGGCTTCCTGCTGCCGCTGCTGGTGTGGACCGGCGTGGAGGTCGGTCCCGGCCCCTGGCTCGCCCTGGTGGTGATCGAGGCGATCTTCGTCGCCCTGGTGGGCGTGGGTGTCGCGGCGGTGTCCAGGCTGCCCGGCTGGCCCGTATGGGCGGCCGCCGTGTGGATCGCCGGTGAGGCGGCACGCGCGCGCGTGCCCTTCAACGGCTTCCCCTGGGGCAGGATCGCCTTCGGGCAGGCGGACGGCGTCTTCCTGCCGCTGGCCGCGGTCGGCGGCACACCGGTGCTCGGCTTCGCGGTGGTCCTGTGCGGCTTCGGCCTGTACGACGTCGTACGCCTGGGCCTGAAGGCGCGGCGCACGCGCGTGGTACGGCGGGGTGCGGCGGCCGTGGCGCTGCTCAGTGTGGCCGTGCCGTTGATCGGTGCCTTCGCGGCGCGCTCCCTGGTGAGCGACCGGGCCGAGGACGGCACCACCACCGTCGCCGTCGTCCAGGGCAACGTGCCGCGCGCGGGACTCGACTTCAACTCCCAGCGGCGGGCCGTACTCGACTACCACGCGCGCGAGACCGAGCGCCTGGCGGCCGAGGTCGAGGCGGGCAAGGTGGCCAAGCCGGACTTCGTGCTCTGGCCGGAGAACTCCTCCGACATCGACCCCTTCGCCAACCCCGACGCCTACGCGGTGATCGACGCGGCGGCCAAGTCGATCGGTGTGCCCATCTCGGTCGGCGGTGTCGTCGAGCGCGACGGCAAGCTCCTCAACGAGCAGATCCTGTGGGACCCGCAGAAGGGGCCCGTCGACACCTACGACAAGCGGCAGATCCAGCCGTTCGGCGAGTACCTGCCGCTGCGCTCGGTGCTCGACATGATCAACGAGAGCTGGACGTCGATGGTCCGCCAGGACTTCAGCCGGGGCAGCGAGCCGGGCGTGTTCGCCATGGACGGCGCCAAGGTCGGCCTCGTCACCTGCTACGAGGCGGCGTTCGACTGGGCCGTGCGCTCCGAGGTCGTCGACGGCGCGCAGCTGATCTCCGTGCCGAGCAACAACGCGACCTTCGACCGCAGCGAGATGACCTACCAGCAGCTCGCCATGTCCCGCGTCCGCGCCGTCGAGCACAGTCGGACCGTCGCGGTGCCGGTGACCAGCGGCGTCAGCGCGATCATCATGCCGGACGGGACGATCACCCGGCGAACCGGCATGTTCGTCGCCGACTCGCTGGTCCAGGAGGTGCCGCTGCGCTCCTCCCAGACGCCCGCGACCCGGTTCGGCATCCTGCCGGAGATCGCCCTGGTGCTGGTCGCGGCGGGTGGCCTCGGATGGGTGAGCGCGACCGTCGCGCGCGGACGGCGCGCCGGTGATGTCTAGCGGTAAGCCCGCCGTACTCTCCCGGAGTCCGTCCGGGACCGCGGATACCGCCCGTTAGGGTCGCCCCATGGCTACTCCTGACTTCATCCGCACCCTGCGGGCGTCCGCCGGGCACCAGCTGCTGTGGCTCCCCGGGGTCACCGCGGTCGTCTTCGACGACGACGGCCGAGTGCTGCTGAACCGCCGCTCCGACACCGGACGGTGGTCGCTGATCGGCGGCATCCCGGACCCCGGGGAGCAGCCCGCCGCCTGCGCCGTGCGGGAGGTCCACGAGGAGACCGCGGTGCACTGCCGGCCCGAGCGGGTGGTGATGGTCCAGGCGCTGCAGGCGGTCACGTACGACAACGACGACATCTGCCAGTACATGGACATCACGTTCCGCTGCCGGGCCGTCGGCGGCGAGGCACGCGTGAACGACGACGAGTCACTGGACGTCGCGTGGTTCGACGTCGACGCCCTGCCGGATCTCCACGAGTTCGGGCTGCAGCGGATCAAGCAGTCCCTGTCGGACTCCCCCACATGGTTCGACCCCACGGCTTTCTAGCGAAGTATGGGGGATGACCACATGGGTCGGGGGGCGAGGGCTGCCTAGGGTCGGTCCCATGACCGCGTCCCGTGCCCTCCCGGGCCCCCACGCCCCTCTGCTCGACCTCGGCGGCCGCACGGCCCTCGTCACCGGCGCCGCCAGTGGTATCGGCCGTGCCTGTGCCCTGCGGCTCGCGGCCGCCGGCGCCAAGGTCAGAGCGGTCGACCGGGACGACGCCGGCCTGGAGGCGCTGGCCGAGCAGGCGGCGGGCCTGCCGGGCAGCCTCGAACCGCGCGTCCTCGACCTCACCGACCTGGACGCCGCCGAGGCCGCGGCCGCCGGCACCGACGTGCTGGTGAACAACGCCGGACTGCAGCTGGTCCGACCCATCGAGGACTTTCCGCCCGAGGTCTTCCACACCGTGCTCACCGTGATGCTGGAGGCACCCTTCCGGCTCATCCGGGGGGCGCTGCCGCACATGTACGGGCAGGGCTGGGGCCGCGTCGTGAACATCTCCTCGGTGCATGGCCTGCGCGCCTCGGCCTTCAAGTCGGCGTACGTGGCCGCCAAGCACGGCCTGGAGGGGCTCTCCAAGACCGCCGCCCTGGAAGGCGCACCGCACGGTGTGACCTCGAACTGCGTGAACCCCGGCTATGTGCGCACGCCCCTGGTCGAGAAGCAGATTGCCGACCAGGCCCGGGCGCACGGCATCCCTCATGAGCGCGTGCTCTCGGAGGTCATGCTCCAGGACAGCGCGGTCAAGCGGCTCATCGAGCCCGAGGAGGTCGCGGAGGCCGTGGCCTACCTGTGCGGACCCCAGGCGTCCTTCATGACCGGTGCGTCGCTCGTGCTCGACGGCGGCTGGACCGCGCACTAGTTCGACCCGTGTTCGGGGTGCCCGGAGTTTTCCACAGGGCTGACGGGGCGGCCCGGCGATGAGGAATCCTGTGACCATGTCCCGCGATCACGTGCAGTCCGCCGAGCGCCCCACCGGCGCCCCTGAGGCATTCCTGGACGGTGCCGAGGCGCCGTTCCTGAAGCTCCTGGCCCGTGGCGCGTCCGCCGACGCCTACGAGCAGCCCGTGCTGCTGGCCCGCGCCCAGGGCCGGCCGGCATCGTGGATCGCGGCGCTCGAACACGCCAAGCTGCTCGCGCTGCGCGTGCGGTCGGAGCTCGAGGGGCGGCGGCGCCGGGAGGCCGAGCTGTCGGCGCTCTTCGAGACCGCCCACGACCTGGCCGGACTGCGTGACCTGGACGCCGTGCTGCAGGCGATCGTGCAGCGCGCCCGGTCGCTGCTCGGCACCGATGTCGCCTACCTCAGCCTGAACGACCCGGCCCGCGGCGACACCTACATGCGGGTGACCGAGGGCTCGGTCGCCGCCCGCTTCCAGCAGCTGCGGCTCGGCATGGGGGAGGGCCTGGGCGGCCTGGTCGCGCAGACGGCCCGGCCGTACGTCACCGACGACTACTTCAAGGACGACCGCTTCCAGCACACCGACTCCATCGACACGGGTGTGCGTGACGAGGGCCTCGTCGCCATCCTCGGCGTGCCGCTGATGCTCGGGCACCACGTGATCGGCGTGCTCTTCGCAGCGGACCGGCGCGCCCGGGTCTTCGAGCGGGAGCAGATCGCGCTGCTTGGCTCCTTCGCCGCCCTGGCCGCCGCCGCGATCGACACCGCCAACCTGCTCACCGAGACCCGCTCGGCGCTCGCCGGCCTGGAGCGCGCCAACGAGATCATCCGCGACCGCAGCGGCGTGATCGAACGCGCCTCCGACGTGCACGACCGGCTCGCCGAACTGGTGCTGCGCGGCGGCGGGGTGCACGACGTGGCCGCCGCCGTCTCCGAAGTCCTGGACGGCACGGTCGAGTTCACCGACGCCACCGCGGCACCCGCGCAGGCCCTGGAGGCCTTCCGCACGGAAGGACACGCGGTACGGCACGGCGACGACTGGATCGCCGCCGTCGCCGCCGGCGGTGAACTGTTCGGCGCGCTCGTGCTGCGCGGCCATCCCGGCCTCGACCCCGTCGACCAGCGCACCCTGGAGCGCGCCGCGATGGTCACCTCGCTGCTGCTCCTCGCCCGGCGGTCCGCGGCCGAGGCCGAGCAGCGCGTCCGGGGCGAACTCCTCGACGACCTGCTCGACGCCCGCGACCGTGACCCGCGCCTGCTGCGCGAACGCGCAACCCGGCTGCACGCCGACCTGGACGCCACCCATGTCGTGCTCGCCGCCCGCCTCGACGGCCCCGCGGCCGACGCCGACCAGGAGGCGGACGCCCGACGGCGCCTGTGGTCCGCCGCGTCCCACCTCGCCGCCACCCGGCACGGCCTGGCCGCCGCCCGTGACGGCGGCACTGTCCTGCTGCTGCCCCTGGACGCCGGTGACACCGCGACGGGCCTGGCCCGCCGCGCCGCCCGGCAACTGGGCACGGCCGTCCACGAGGCGGTCACGGTGGGCGCGTCCGCGCCGGTCGAGGACCTCACCGCCCACCCGGACGCGGTCGCCGCCGCCTATGACGAGGGACGGCGCTGCCTGGACGCCCTGCGCCTGCTCGGGCGCAGAGGGGACGGCGCCGCCGCCGAGGACTTCGGCTTCCTCGGCCTGCTGCTGGCAGGCGACCGGGACATCGGTGGCTTCGTCGACCGCACGATCGGCCAGGTGGTCGCGTACGACGAACGCCGTGGCACCGACCTGCTGCGTACGCTCGACGCCTACTTCGCGTGCGGGATGAGCCCGGCCCGCACCAAGGACGAACTCCACGTCCACGTCAACACGGTGGCCCAGCGTCTGGAGCGCGTCGGCCGCCTCCTGGGCGACGACTGGCAGACCCCCTCGCGCGCCCTGGAGATCCAGCTCGCCCTGCGCCTGCACCGCTTGGCGGCCTCCCCGATACGCACCTGACCCCCGCACGCACGCGGCGTACGGGGGCCCGGGTGGGCGGGTCAGACGGTGTGCGCGTCGGCTGCCTTGACCGTGGAGGACGCCGTGCCGGTGTCGGGCTCGAAGTCGGCCAGATCCCGGTGACGGGTCTCCTTGGCCACCGCGACGGCGACGACCGTGAGGAGCGCGGCGGCGATCACGTACAGGGCGATCGGTGTCGAGCTGTCGTATTCGGACAGCAGGGCAGTGGCGATCAGCGGGGCCGGGGCCCCCGCGGCGACGGAGGCGAACTGGGCGCCGATGGAGGCGCCGGAGTAGCGCATCCGGGTCGCGAACATCTCGGAGAAGAAGGCGGCCTGCGGCGCGTACATCGCCCCGTGCAGCACGAGGCCCACGGTCACGGCGAGGATCAGGTTGCCGAAGCCGCCGGTGTCGATGAGCGAGAAGAACGGGAACATCCACAGGCCGACGCCGACCGCGCCGATCATATAGACGGGACGGCGGCCGATCCGGTCGGAGAGCGCGCCCCACAGCGGGATCACCGCGAAGTGCACGGCCGACGCGATGAGCACGGCGTTGAGGGCGGTCTGCTTGGAGATGCCGGCGGCGGTGGTGGCGTAGACGAGGATGAAGGCGGTGATGACGTAGTAGCTGATGTTCTCGGCCATGCGGGCGCCCATCGCCACCAGGACGTCACGCCAGTGGTGGCGCAGCACGGCGACGAGCGGCATCTTCTCGGCCTGCGCGGTGCGGTCGGCCTTGCGCGCCTCGGCCTGGGCGAGCGCCTGCTGGAACACGGGCGACTCGTCGACGGACAGCCGGATCCACAGACCCACGATCACCAGCACACCGGAGAGCAGGAAGGGAATCCGCCAGCCCCAGCTGTTGAAGGCGCTCTCGGACAGGACGGCGGTCAGGAAGGACAGCACACCGGTGGCGAGCAACTGCCCCGCGGGCGCGCCGGTCTGCGGCCACGACGCCCAGAAGCCACGGCGTCGGGCGTCGCCGTGTTCCGAGACCAGCAGGACGGCGCCGCCCCACTCACCACCGAGCGCGAAGCCCTGTACGAGCCGCAGCACCGTCAGCAGCACGGGCGCCGCGCTGCCGATCGTGGCGTGCGTGGGCAGCAGGCCGATCGCGAAGGTCGCGCCACCCATCAGCAACAGGCTCAGCACCAGCAGCTTCTTGCGCCCGAGCCGGTCGCCGTAGTGCCCGAAGACCAGCGCGCCGAGCGGCCGGGCCGCGAAGCCGACGGCGTAGGTCAGGAACGACAGGAGCGTGCCGACGAGCGGGTCGGAGTCCGGGAAGAACAACTGGTTGAACACCAGCGCGGCGGCGGAGCCGTACAGGAAGAAGTCGTACCACTCGATGGTGGTTCCGATGAGGGACGCGGCGACGATGCGCTTCAGGTTGTTCTGCGTCGGTGGAGCGGATGCTGCGGAGGCCATGTGCGCCACTTCCTCGTGTGCGGTGGGGACGGTACGTGTCGGCACACCGTAGGAAGACGCAGGTCAGGCGCACATGTGGTGGGACAACATAGTTCAGGGCCGGACTATGCGTCCGGCCTCTATGCCTGCTCGCCGAGGAGTGGTTCGCGGCTCGCGCCGTCGACTGACATCCGGGTGGGCGGTGCACGCGCCGTCGGGTGGGCTGCTGCTGTTCACCCCGGGCGCGCCGCGTGAGGAGTATTTCGAGCAGGTGTCGCAGGTGGCCATGCCCCGGAGGAGGAGCGGGCCGCGTTCTTCGACAAGCACGACTCGTACTTCGTGGAGTGGGCGCCGCAACGAGACGCCCCGCGGCCGTGACACCCGGTACGGCCGGGATGTCCCAGACGCGGGACCGTTACGTCGCAGTGGCGAGCCGGCGCGTCGCCTCGGAGTCAGCGGTTGGTCGAGGCGAGCTGCTGCGGTGTGTAGCGGGCGCCGTGGACGGTGTCGGGGCGGACCACCGCGTCCAGGGAGGTCAGATCTTCCTCGGTGAGCATCAGGTCGGTGGCGGCGGCGTTCTCGGCGAGGTAGCTGCGGCGCTTGGTGCCCGGGATGGGCACCGCCCGCTGCGCGGCCACCCAGGCCAGCGCGACCTGGGCCGGGGTGGCGCCATGGCGCTCGGCGATGCCCCGCACGTAATCGACGAGTTCCAGGTTGGCGGCGATGTTCTCGGGAGAGAACCGGGGAAGCCCTCGGCGGGAGTCGTCGGGGTCCATGTCGTCCACGCTGCGGATGGCGCCCGAGAGGAACCCCCGTCCAATGGGCGAATAGGCCACCAGGCCGATGCCCAGGTCTTCCAGGGTCTGCTTGATGCCCGACTCCAGCAGGTCCCGGCTGAAGAGCGACATCTCCGACTGGACCGCGGTGAGCGGATGCACCGCGTGGGCACGGCGGATCGTGTCCGAGGAGACCTCCGACAAGCCGATGTAGCGGACCTTCCCAGCGGCGACCAACTCGGCCATGCCACCGATCGTCTCCTCCACCGGGGTGTCCGGGTCGAGGCGGTGCATGTAATACAGGTCTATACGGTCCGTGTTCAGGTGGCGCAGCGAGCGCTCCACGGCGCGGCGTATGTGTTCCGGCCGGCCGTCCAGCGGGCCGGGCTGTCCGTCGTCGGTGAAGTCGAGACCGAACTTGGTCGCCAGGACGATCTCATCACGCCGGTGTCCCAGCGCGCGGCCCAGCAACCGCTCGTTCTCGAAGGGGCCGTAGGACTCGGCCGTGTCGAACAGGGTGATGCCGAGGTCCGCGGCGTGGTTGAGGGTGGCGATGGACTCCTTCTCGTCGTCACTCGCGCCGTACGCCCCGCTCATGCTCATCGCGCCGAAGCCCTGCGCCGATACCGTCAGTCCCTGGCTGCCCAGTCGAACCGTGTTCATGTGCCGTCTTTCCCGTCTCCTGTGGGATCGCGCCGAGGGCGGCCACGCACTCGTGGATCCGCCTGATCCGGCATATGGCACCTTACACAGCATGTGTACGCGTCGATCGGCGGCGTGTGACACCGTATGCCGACATCAGGCCCGGGACGACACCGAGGTGTCCGCCGCAGGATGCCGGCGGCAGCGTGGGCCACCCTGGCGCGGGACACCGCCACTTGCCCGATGACCACTGGCCCCATGACAGTCTCCGGTTCGCGCGGCCGGTACGTACTTCAGACTGGACAGCCCTGTGGGATGTGACAGCACAGGGTGGTGTCTGACCAGCGGCCGCGGCCTTCGGCCTGCGCCGAACGGGCGGTAGCATGGTTGACATGCGCAATCATTCGTCACCCGCCGACCGTGAGATCGAGCTTCCGCGCTTGTTGGGGGCGCTGAGTGATCCGACGCGGTTGGGGATCGTGCGCGTGCTGTCCGACGGCCGTGAGCGCGGATGGGGTCAGTTGTGTGCCCCTGTCGCCAAGTCCACTTTGAGTCATCACCTGAAGGTGCTGCGTGAGGCTGGTGTGACGCAGACCCGCGAGGAGGGTACGCGGTGCTTTGTGAAATTGCGACGCGATATTCTTGACGCCCGTTTTCCCGGCCTGCTGTCGGCCTTGCTGTCCGCGAGCGTGGCCGACAACGTCGGAGAGCATGTCACCGAACGCGACGCAGTGGCGTGACCGCATCGCCGTCCCCGCATCCGGCTCCGGGGTGGCACGCTGCACGCAAGCCTTTGTCAGGCACGAATCAGCGTGAGTACCGCTGATGCAGTGGCCTCGATGTCGCGGAGTTCGTCTGGGTTGATGACCTGCGGTAGGCGGTGAGGAGACCGGTCTCGGCCTGCACGGTGTCGACGGAGTGCACGCGGCCCTGCCGGCGGTACACGAACGCCGCTTCGCGCCCATCTCTGGGAAGTCAATGCGGTCCGGGTGACACAAGGTCGCCACGTGCATCATGACGTCGGCGATGCGTGTCCCACCGTGCATGCCCTTGCGCGCCGCGTAGACCTGCCACCACCGTCGGTGACGGACACTGCATCGGAATGCAGAAGTTCGACCAGCACGGTCAGGTCCTCCGGCATCCCGACGTCGCCCTGACACGCGCAGAATTCCTACGGTGTGGCGACCTAAGGTAGGTGAAGCTCAAAACAACAGTAGCCACGGTAACACCGTTGCCCCTCCACATGGTTGCCTCGCGCCAGCCTTCGCCGGGGCGGCACGCCATTCGGGGCCGCTCGGTGGCAGCGGCGCGATCGCGGGCCGGGACCGGATGCCGGGTGCCCTGTGCCGAGACGGCAGACATTCGCCGAACGTGTCAGCCGCTTGACGGTTCCCCACCCGGGGTGGCAGCCCGCGCCTGCAGTCGATCGCCGCCGGACTTGACCCTGCATGGTGACCGCTGCCCTCGGCATCCATGAGCACCGCGTGGCCCTCGGATGGGTCGTGAGCGGCCGGCACCCAAGCCGTTCGCGCACCCGCTGAGCCCCGGCCCTGGCCGGCCCCGGCGTCGCGAGCGTCCCTTGGGCGGCCCCAACACACGCACTCGGTGAGTGTGTGCAACACGAACACACCATCTGATATGTTCGTTGTTCATTGAATCTCGAAGGTTAGGGTCTTGCGTGAACGACCATTTCAGGGACCGAGTCGTGATCGTGACCGGTGCCGGTACCGGCATCGGAGCCGCCTCCGCCGTGAGGTTCGCGGAGGTCGGTGCATACGTTCTGGCCGTGGGGCGGCGGGTGGGTCCGCTGCGGGAGACGGCAGACCGGCATCCCCGCATCGAGGTATTCGTGGCCGACGTCTGCGCCGAGGGTGCCCCTCAGGGCATCGTCGGGAAAGCCCTCGACCAGTGGGGGCGCGTGGATGTCCTGGTGAACAACGCCGGTGTGTTCGCCGGCATGGACCTGGAGCAGGCGACCCGCGAAGGAATCGACCGCATCTGGGCCACCAACGTCACGGCCCCCAGCCTCCTGTCAGCGGCCGCCCTGCCTCACCTGCGGGAACAGCGCGGCGCCATCATCAACCTGAGCAGCACCTTCGGCCATCGCCCCCTCGCGCATGCCTCCCACTACGGGGCGTCCAAGGCGGCCATCGAGCACCTGACCCGCAGCTGGGCCCTGGAACTGGCCCCCGACGGCGTGCGGGTCAACGCGATTGCCCCAGGCCCCACAGAAAGCGAGGCGCTTGCCAGTGGCGGTCTGACCCCGGACCAGGTGGACGAGATAAAGGCCGCGGAAGCCGCCCGCATTCCCTTGGGGCGCCGCGGCGAACCCGAGGAGGTGGCCGAGTGGATCACACGGATGGCCGACCCCCGCAGCGCATGGATGACCGGGCAGGTCCTCACCGTGGACGGCGGCCTCGAACTCACCTGACACGCACATGCCCCCTCCGCGGACAACGGGCTCTGCTCATGCGGAATGAGGCCGCGCTACCGCCCAGCCGCACCTGCGAGGGTCAGTCCATCGAGCGGTCCGCCCCGCATCATGACCGCATCGTCTGCTCGGCCATCGCCGAGCAGACGAGCAAGAGCAACGATCTGCGCCCGTTCTTGAGCTGGGCGAACGGTGAAGTCCGGCTGGGGCAGGAGGGGGCGCCGAGCCGGCGCAGGCGCGGTGCCCGGCCCGGCGCCTCAATGTGGAGGGTCCCCTCATGTTAGACTGGCTTCGTGACCGAGCGAACCGCGTCCCGCCCGCAGGACGCCCCAGCCCGACCGCGACGCCGTGACGCCCAGCGCAACCGCGACGCGATCGTGGCGGCCGCGCGCGTGGCCTTCGCCGAGAAGGGCTTGGAGGCCTCGCTGGAGGGAATCGCCCGTGAGGCCGGCGTGGCGATCGGCACGCTCTACCGGCATTTCCCCACCCGGCTCGCCCTGGTCGACGAGCTCTTCGCCGAGAAGTTCGCCTATCTGCTGGATGCCGCGGAGGCGTCGGCCGTCATGGACGACACCTGGGAGGGGTTCTGCTCGTTCCTGGAGCGCTTCTGCGAACTCCAGGCGTGCGACCGGGCCTTCAACGCACTGGCCGGCGCTCGCCTGCCCGCGCGCACCAACAGCGGACAGATGAATGAACGCGCAAAGGAACTGGCCTGCACCATCCTGCAGAGGGCCCAGCAGCAGGGCGCCGTGCGCGCCGATGTCACGCGAGAGGACATGGCGTTCGTCGCCTGGTCCATGGAGGGCATCATCCAGGCGACCAGCGTGGTCGCGCCCCGCGCGTGGCGGCGTCACCTGTACCTGTTGCTCGATGCCTTCCGTGCCGAATGTGCCCATGAACTGCCCGAACCTCCGCTGAGTCCCCAGCAGGTCGCGCAGACCATCGACGCGTTGGAATGCTGCGTCGAAGACTGCTGAGGGGCGTTCAGCTTCCGGCCGACAGGTGAGCCAGTTCGGCGTCCATGTCGAACCGTTGGGACTCGGCCCCCGGGGGCACGACCGACTGTGTCCGGCGCAGGAAGGTCTCCAGGTCCGGCAGGAAGGCTTCGACGAGGGCCGAATCCACGAGCGGACCGAGGGCGATGTACAGCACGTCACGCCCGGGACCGACGGCCGTCGGCCACACCCGCACGTCGCCCTCACCGGCGCGGCGCGTCAGCCCCTCGGCGAGCAGATCGCGGCTGAAGGCCCACTCCACCGTCCCGCTGAACTCCTCGACGGGGAAAGTCGCGTGGAGGGCATAGGGGTCCCGCGCGGTGTATCTCAACTTCATCCGGACTGGTACCGATTCCGCGTAGCGCCGTACGAGACGTACGGGCAGGTCCATCTCCGCTGTTCGGCACGTTCCATGGGCTGTCACTCCGATGCTCCTGTCACAATACGGGGGCGCAGCCGATGACCGGCCGCGCCCCCGTATTGCGGCCCGCGTTCGGGCCGTCGCGTCAGCGCTCGAACGCGAGCACCTGGTCCATGTGCCAGCGCTCCACGGCCACGTGGGCGTACGGCGTCACGTCTGCCCAACGGCCGTCCACCAGGCGGAACGAGTGGTGACCGTCCCAGCGGTCTTGCTTCTCGTGGTGCCAGGACCGGTCGTGACCACGGTGGTCGTGGTCGTACCGCCAGTCCCGGTAGTGGTCCCGGCGTCCGTGCCTGCCGTCGTCGCGTTCCCCGCGCATGTCCCGGTCGTGGCCGTCACGGCTCTCGTGTCGCACGGACGAGGACACAAGGCGCCCGGGACCATCCGAGGTCTCTGCCGACGCCGTGCCCCCGGTGGTGAGGACGGCTCCGCCGGCGATCGCGGCAGAGGCGGCAACGACCGACATGCGCTTGATGAACCTTTTCATCGTCGTCTCCTGGGAGTTGATGGAACCGGAGGGGTTCCTCATGTTCAGACGCCGCCAGCTTACCTGAGGGGGCCCTCATGTTCTGTCCGATGCCTGGTGAGGCTACTCACAGGCCGCTTGGGGGCGTGCAGCGCAAACACAGGGTTCTCGCGATCCGTCTGCGAGGCACAGCGGCATGGAAGCGCGCCCTGTCAGCGGGGCTCGACGGGGATCTTGCGTGAGCGGAACCCGGAGCGTGCCCGGACCGACCCTGCGGACACGACGATGAGCAGCGCGCCAAGGGCCAAGCACAGGCCCGCCGCCGTCCACTGCGGGGTCACAGGCCCGAGGCGGGCGGGCAGGGGCCCGTGGTGCTCGGCGCGCGTTGTGACCGCTTGCCGCCCGGGCTGCGGCGCTGCCCGCGTCGGCCTCCGTTCGCACCGCGCCCTGTGTTCCATGGCCTGGCACGACATCGACCTCACGACCACATGTCGGACTGCCCCATCCTGTGTACTGCGCGCAGCATGCTGCCTGGCAGGTCGTCAGCGGAACAGCCGGCCGAACCTGCTAATCTCCTCCGCGAATATCTTCGGTTGTTCGAAGGCCGCGAAGTGCCCGCCTGCGCTCGCCTTGTTCCAGTAGACGAGGTGGGAGAACGCCTTTTCAGCCCATGCGCGAGGCGGCGTGTAGAACTCCTTGGGGAACAGAGTGACGCCCATGGGAAGGTCGATCTTTACGGCGTTCATGGTGATGTCGGAGTTCTCCCAGTAGAAGCGCGCCGCCGAGTCGGCTGTCCTGGTCAGCCAGTAGAGCGTGATGTCATCCAGCATCTCGTCCCTGGTGAGGACCGATTCCGGATTCTTGTTGCTGTCTGTCCAGACCCCGAACTTCTCGTAGATCCAGGCTGCCTGACCGACGGGGGAGTCCGCCAGAGAGTAGGAAACGGTCTGGGGCCTGGTCATCATCTGCAGCTGGTACCCGATTTCGTGCTTCCCCTGCGCGTCCAACTGCCCCATCGCGAGCTGCTCCTCCGGGGTGAGGTGCTTGAGGTCGAGGTCGGGCGGCACGATCTGAGGGAAGTTCAGATGAATTCCCAGCAGCCCCTTGGGTCGCAGGACTCCCAACTGAACGTTGACCGCCGCGCCCCAGTCCCCGCCCTGGGAAAGGTAATGGTCGTATCCGAGGCGCGGCATGATCTTGGACCAGGCCTTGGCCGTCCGCACACGGCCCCACCCCAGCTCATCCGGGTGGTCGGAAAATCCGTATCCCGGCAGGGACGGAGTGACGACGTGGAAGGCGTCTCGCGGGGATCCGCCGAACTCGGTCGGGTGCGTCAGACGCCGGATCACTTTGCGGAATTCTAGGACCGAACCGGGCCAGCCGTGCGTCAGCATGATGGGCATGGCGCCGGGGTGCGGTGACCTGGCATGCAGCAGATGGATGCTCACGCCGTCGATCACGGTGCGGTACTGCCCGAACCCGTTGAGCAGGGCCTCGACGCGGCGCCAGTCGTAGTGGTGCCTCCAGTACTCGACAAGCCGCTTGACTCGCCACAGCGGAGCTCCCTGCGACCAGTCGTCCACGAGTTCCTCGCTCGGCCACCTGGTCAGGTCCAACCGGTGCCGCAGGTCCTGCAGCATGCGCTCCGGCACGTGCAGTCTCATGGGCACGACCGCTCCACTGGCGGGTCGCGGCACGGTGAGGCCCGTCGCCTCTGTTCCCGGCCCGGCCAGGGCCTCGGCCACTCCGGATGTCATCGCGGACGCGGCCGACCCCGCTCCCAGGGCACCCATGGCGTACAGCAACCGTCGACGGCTGAGATTGGCAGCTCGACTCGTCATGCGCTTTTCACTCCAGTCGGTATGTGTGCGTCGGACAGCCGGCGTCAGAACGGGAAAGGGCCGGCTCTGATTCGCGACCTGTCTCGCGGGGATGGCCGAGACGATCACCCGTATGCGCAGGGAAACAAGGCACCTGGCACCATCAGGGATGTGTTCGTCAGTCATCGAACATCGCGACCGTAACACCAGGAAGTCGTCGATCGGTGGTCGAGGTGGCAGGGCTCACATGTCACACCGTGTATTCGCCGAGCGGAGATGTATTCGTCGGTGAGAGCGTCGTCACCGGTGCTTCGGAGGGTTCAGGTGAAGCCGGCCGTGTTAGGTTGTTCGTTGTACGTCGAACGATGTGATCGACATGAATCACGCAGGCTCCGCCGGTCGGAGCGCCGGCCGAGACGGGTGTTGTTCCCTGGCCTGCGTGCACATCCCGACCAAATAGAGCCGTCCCGTGACGCTGCTGCCAGTCGTCCCCATTGTGTCGACCACCCACGGGCGCAACCGAGTTCCAGCAGAAGGAAAAATGCCTTGAGTGACATCACCCCGGCCATCCAGGAGTTCATCTCGCGTGTCGTGCACGACGGGAGCAACTACCGCATGGACGCGATGGAGAAGCTCTACACGGACGACATGGCCATCCTCTTCCCGACCCGGGAGGGGGCGATCGCGGCAGCTCCCCGCAATGAGGTCTTCGCGGAGTTCGCTGCTCGCGGCAGGGCGGGTGAGGCGCCCCTGTCCACGGAGTACGAGATTCTGCACCTCGAGGAGCAGGGCGACTACGCGACCGCGCTTCTCTACCGTCGGATGAGCGACGCCGCCGCGCCCTTCCTCTACGAACTGCGACTGCGGCGCGGCGGCGCCTACGGGTGGCTTGTCGCCGGAGAGACTGTCACACCGTGGCCCGATCCGAAGACGGCGGGCGCTTTCCTTCCCCCGCGGCAGGCAGCCTGAAGAGCTGCGGAAACCCTGGTCGCGGATGCGCACGGCACGGCTGACTGATCATGGGGGCGCGGCTGAGGTTGTGCTCGCGCCACGGCTTGAACGGTGTGGTGGAGGCCGGTACCAACCATGTGGCAGCGTCCACCGACGTCGGTCGGCTTGAGCAGGGGCATCGGGAACGTCCCATCGACTTCCGTCAACGGCCGACACACCCGCGGCGAACCGCCTGCGCGACCCATCACTTCTCGACGAAGGAACACGCTCACCATGTATGCGACAGCGCACATCGGGCTCACCGGTCTCGGCGTCATGGGCCGTAACCTCGCCCGCAACTTCGCCCGGCACGGTTACACCGTGGCAGTCCACAATCGATCCGTGTCACGCACGCGAGCGCTCATCGAGGAGTTCGGGCACGAGGGCTCCTTCGTCCCGGCCGTGGACGCCAAGGAGCTCGTGGCGACGCTGGAGCGGCCGCGACGATTGATGATCATGGTACAGGCGGGGGCTGCCACCGACGCGGTGATCGATGAATTCGCGCCACTCCTGGACGCCGGTGACATGATCATCGACGGCGGCAACGCACACTTCGCCGACACCCGCCGCCGCGAGGAGGCGCTCCGCGACCGCGGTATCCACTTCGTCGGCGCCGGCATATCCGGCGGCGAAGAGGGTGCCCTGCACGGGCCTTCCCTCATGGTCGGTGGGTCAGTGGAGGCCTACGACGTTCTCGGCCCCATGCTGGAGGACATCAGCGCCAAGGTCGACGGCGAGCCATGCTGTGCTCACGTCGGCAGCGACGGCGCAGGGCACTTCGTGAAGATGGTGCACAACGGCATCGAGTATGCCGACATGCAGCTTCTCGCCGAGGCATTCGACCTGCTGCGGCAGATCGCCGGGTACACGCCCGCGGAGACGGCGGAGATCTTCCGGACCTACAACCAGGGACGGCTCAACTCCTATCTGCTGGAGATCACGGCCGAGGTCCTCGCCCACACAGACGCCCACACAGGCGCCCCTTTCGTCGAGATCGTCGCCGACACGGCGGGCCAGAAGGGAACCGGCCGCTGGACCGTGCAGACCGCACTGGACCTCGGTTCGCCGGTCACCACCGTCGCCCAGGCCGCCTTCGCCCGATCCGCCTCCGGCCGGCACCACCTCCGCTCCGCCTACCGCGGTCTGCCGGGCGCCACCAGCGCGTCGCTCGGCCGTACCGAGGCCGAGCGCTTCGCCTCCCGCGTCGAGTACGCGCTGTATGCATCGAAGGTCATCGCCTACGACCAGGGCTGGACGATGATCCAGGACGCGGCCGCCGAGTACGGCTGGAAGACCGATCTCGCCGCCGTGGCCCGCATCTGGCGGGCCGGCTGCATCATCCGCGCCGGCCTCCTCGACCGCATACGCGCCTCCTACTCAGCCCACCCGCACATGACCAGCCTGGTCGCGGAGGAACACTTCGCCCAAGAGATCGCCGAGGCGCAGGTCCCCTGGCGGGAGACCATCGTTTCGGCCGCACGTCGGGGCGTTCCCGTCCCATCCCTCGCCGCAGCACTGACCGCGTACGACACCCTGCGCGCCGAACGCCTGCCGACAGCCCTCGTACAGGGACAGCGCGACTACTTCGGCGCCCACGCCTACCACCGCACCGATCAGCCCGGCAGCTTCCACACGCACTGGGCGCACCCTGAGCGCCCCGAGACGCAGATGTAGTACGGAACGAGACGGCAGCCGCGTGCCAGGACCTGGCCCTGTACCGGATGAGCGTTAGCGGGCGCCTGGCCCGGCGCCGTTCTGTCACAAACCGTCGGTTTGTGCTGTCTGGAGTTCGTACTCACAGTTTCGACGTACAGCGAACATCGAACGAATGGGTTTCTTCATGAGCGTCAACTCCGTTGATCACAACATCTCCGGGCACGTTGCGATCGTCACCGGTGCAGGATCCGGCATCGGACGGGCCACCGCTGTCGCCTTCGCCAAGGCCGGCGCCCACGTGCTCGGCGTCGGCCGTCGCGAGGAGCCCTTGAAGGAAACCGCCGCGGCCCATCCCGGTGGCATCGACGTCCTGGCCGTCGACATCTGCGAAGACGGAGCCCCCGCCAGGATCGTCAGTCGTGCCGTGGAGAAATGGGGGCGCCTGGACTATCTGGTCAACAATGCCGGCGCGACAGCGGTCATGCCGCTGGCCGAGACGGACAAGCAGGTGATCCTCGACCTGCTCGCGCTCAACATCGTCGCGCCGAGTCTGTTGGCTCACGAAGCTCTGCCACACCTGCGCCAGACGTCAGGCACCATCATCAACCTCTCCAGCACCTACGGCCACCGCCCCATGGCGGGCGGCGCCCACTACGCGGCGACCAAGGCGGCCATCGAGCAGATGACCAGGAGCTGGGCTCTGGAACTCGCCGGCGAAGGCGTTCGCGTCAACTCCGTCGCTCCGGGTCCCACGCGCACGGACGTCATGCTGCACGCCGGTCTCACCCAGGAGGCCGCCAACGACATGTACGCCTACGAGCGTGACCGGATTCCCACGCATCACATCGCGAGCGCTGAAGAGATGGCCCACTGGATCCTTCGGATGGCGGAGCCCGCCGGGCGCCACGCCACCGGCCAGGTGATCACCGTCGACGGCGGCCTGGAACTCATCTGATACCGCTGAGCTGCCCCTGGCCGGGCCTGGTCTCCGGGCGGTCGGTGGGGCTCCGGAGGAAGGGCCCGGCCGGGGGCGGCGTTGCCGTGACCGGTCGGCCTCAGGTCGCCACCGCGCACTGGCCGCGGTCCGCGGACCTCGGTCCCTCCGAGGTGGGACGGACGTCGAAGTCGAAGATCCCGGTCGGGAGGTACAGGGAGCAGCAGGCGTTCGGGATGTCGACGATTCCGCTGATGCGTCCCTCGATGGGGGCCGCGCCGAGGAGCAGATAGGCCTGCTCCCCCGTGTAGCCGAACCTCTTCAGGTACTCGACCGCGTTGAGGCAGGCGCGGCGATAGGCAACCGTCGCGTCCAGGTAGTAGTTGGTGTCGGTGTCGTGATCCACGGAGATTCCGATGAAGGAAAGGAATTCCGAGTACCGCGGCTCGACGTTGCCGGGCATGAAGACGGGGTTGGTGGTGACACCGTACTTCTCCATGCCGCCCTTGATCAGGTCGACGTGGAAGTCGATGTAGCCGCCCATCTCGATGGCACCGCAGAAGGTGATCTCACCGTCTCCCTGGCTGAAGTGCAGATCACCGCCCGAGAGCTTGGCGTCCTTGACGTGCACGGGGTAGAAGACGCGCGATCCACGAGTGAAGTTCTTGATGTCGTGGTTGCCGCCGTTCTCCCGCGCGGGAACGGTTCGTGCGCCTTCCCGGGCGACGCGTTCGGCATCCGATCCGGTCGCCTTGCCGGCGAGGGACTCATCCGGGTCGGGCGTCAGGCCCAGAGGCGGTATGCGGTCGGGGTCGGTGTCGATCAGGGCCTGCTCACGCCTGTTCCACCGCTCCAGCAGCTCCGCGGACGGCGCGGTGCCGAAGAGGCCGGGGTGGGTGATGCCGGTGAAATGGACACCGGGAAGATGCCTGGACGTCGCCACCTGCCCGTGGAAGTCCCATATCGCCTTGTAGGCGTCGGGGAAGTAGTCCGTCAGGAAGCCTCCGCCGTTGGCCTTGGCGAAGACGCCGGTGTATCCCCAGCCCTCACCGGGCGCGTCCCCGACCTTCTGTGGTACCGGCCCGAGGTCGAGGATGTCCACGACCAGCAGGTCTCCCGGCTCCGCGCCCTCGACGCCGATCGGACCGCTGAGCATGTGGCATGCCTTCAGGTCGACGTCGCGCACGTCGTTGGCGGAGTCGTTGTTGCCGATCTGCGCGTCGGTCCATTCGCGGCATTCGACGCGGAACTCGTCACCAGGGCGGACCATCGCCGCGTTGGGAACGTCGGGGTGCCACCTGTTGTGTCCCGGTACTTCCTGGTCACGCATCGAACGGGACTGGTCGACGCTGAAGATTACCTCAGGCATGTGAATTCCCCATGTTCTTCTGTGATGTGAGCGGCGATCGTCCCGCCGCGCCTAGCCGTGGCTCCCGGCCGGATGGCCCGGTGTGCCGTACTCCTGCGCGGGTGGCACGGGCCGCCTGTGGCGCAGTGCGAACCACAGCCCGCCGAAGGTCAGCACGCCGAACGCGCCCAGCGCGATCGCGATCTCGTAGTAGTTCTCCGCAGCCCAGTAACCGGACAGCAACAGGAATGCCGGAATGACGCCGGTCACCCAGCCCTCGATCGCGGTCACCCAGCCGACATAGGTCGTCAGGCTCTCCAGTTTCAGACCCAGAAGGAGGAAGAAGAGGAACCAGAGGAACGCCCAGTAGAGCCATATGACTCCGAAGGGCTGATCGCCGAACTGCCGGAAGCTGACGAAGGAATAGCCCAGAGCCACGATCGCCACAAACAGTGAGTAGTACCCCACGCCTGTGCTGTCGAGCCCCATCAGCAGCCCGATCCCTACGTAGAGGTAGGTGAAACCGAAGAGGAATATGCCGGATGCCAGCAGGATTTGTTGGGCATCTTGGTTCGCGGCGATGATGAGGTAGGTGGGTGTCAGAACCTGAAGCCCGCCCACGAACAGATTGAAGACCGCGGCTGACCGGCTGTCCACCTTACCCAGGAGCATCAGCCCGTTCAGGAACAGCACTGCGCCCACGAAGAGAAGTCCGACATTGGCCAAGGGAACGCACCTCCCGGTCCTCTGGGGAGGCAGCGGTGCCGAAGCCGCTTCACACCCTTCCAGGAAGGGCTGACCGGTCGGTTCGGGACTTCACCGTCAGGGTCGGGGAAGCCGGGCGTGGGCCGGATGAACAGGCCTCGGTGCTGCCTCCTTGGCAGGCCCCCGCGTGACCACCACGGGGTTTTCCCGAGACTTTTCCTCTCGCTCGCGCACGGCCGTGACCGCGCGGGGCGTGAGGGCAGTTGCGGGCGCGGAGTACACGCGGCGAGAGGTACTGGAGCACCGCGGGCAGATCTCCTCGGCCGATGCTGTGCCGATGGGCCGCTTCACGTCGAACGAACCGCAGCGGTCGCAGGAATACTCGTACGTCGCCATGAACTGTCTCCGCCGGAGAAGTCATCTCTCATTCAAGGGGACGCCCGCGACGACCGCGTGTCAAGACGGGTCGGCGGTGCCCCCCGCACCGCCGCCCCTGGGGTGTGTCAGGGCGCGCCCGCGATGGCGCACGCGCGGCACGGAGGTCGGCCACAGGTGCACTGCATGATGGCGTCCAGCACATCGCGGTCGTGGTAGAGGCACTCGTCCCGGCAGGTGTGGCGTGGGATGAAGCCCGCCTGCAGCTCGTCCGGCCAGGGCTCCTCGCCCTCCCGGCAGCGCACGAACCGCTCCGGATCGGTGGAGTGGAGCTGCTGCATGCCGTCCCGGGCCTGGCCCTCCAGGTCCCGCGTTTCGGCGACCACCGCCTTGAGCTGGTCGGCGAGACCGGAGAACCGGGTGTCGCCGGTCCTCACATGGGCGGCGCGGAGTGCCATGACGGCGTTGCCCAGGAACCGTCGTGCGTCTTGGAGATCAGTGACGTGGTGCAGCTGGATGCCGGTCACACCCCTGACCCACACGGCGTTTTCGCTCACTTGTCCCACCTTCCGGGCTGGGGTTGCCCCTCTCGTGCGCACTGCTCTTTCCAGCGAAAGTAAATCCGCGATGCGTACCCGTCCAGGAATTTGCTGGTGAAAAGCCTCACAAAGGTGCATTTCGCGATCTCAGCCGAACAGCTCGTAGGACTTCTCGTAGATGCCGTCGGTGTGTCGGCGGGCCTCGGCGTGGATCTTCTGGAGTTTCGCGTAGAGGGCGTGGGGGGCCGAGGCGGGGGTGAAGACCTCGCCGGGGCGCACCATGGCGTCCGTGGCGGTGTCGAAGTCCGGGTAGGTGCCGGTGGCGACGGCGGCGGTGATGGCCGCGCCGAGACCGGCGGCGCCGACGACGGCGCAGCGGCGGGCGGGGACACCGAACACGTCGGCGAAGATCTGCATCATGACGTCGGAGGCGGAGCCGCCGCCGGAGACGACGACTTCCTCGAATTCCGCGCCGAGTTCGGCCGCCATCCTGCCGGCGGTGTCGCCGATCGTCAGCGCGAGTGCTTCGAGGATCGAGCGGTAGATGTGGAAGCGGCCCTGGCGGCCGTCGAAGCCGAGGATGGAGCCCTTGCGGAAGGGGGCCTCGGTGGGGGCGAGCCAGTCCAGGACCGTGATGAGGCCGTCGGAGCCCGGCGGGACGAGGGCCGCCTGCCGGTTGATGTACTCCTCCGCGCTGATGCCCGCCTCGCGCGCCGGACCGGCCGCCTCCTCGCCGAGCAGGTCGCGGTACCAGCTGACCGTCCACATGCCGCGCCGTACGCCGTTGCTCTCGTAGAGGTAGGCGTGCGGGGTGGCGGCGTAGTTGGTCCAGAAGTCGGCGCCGTCCTTGACGCTGCGGCTGCCGACGGTCATGCCGGCGACGTAGGTGCCGAGGGAGACGAGGAGGGTGTCGGTGGAGCGCAGGCCGCAGCCGAGGGCCTCCACCGCCTTGTCGTTGGCGGTGGCGACGACGGGCAGGCCGGCCGGGATGCCGGTGTGGGCGGCGGCGGCCGCGGTGACGGTGCCGAGGATGTCGCCGGGCTGGACGAGGGTGAAGAGCATCGACCGGTCCAGGCCGAGCCCGGCGATCCCGGCGTCGTCGGCCGTCCAGTCGAAGGTGTCGGAGTCGAGGGGCCACATCCCGGCGTAGTTGGCGGCGGTGTCCCGGAACCGGCCGGTCATGCGGTGGGTGATGTAGCCGGAGGAGGTGGTGACGTAGGCGGCGTCGGGCGTTTCGCGCTCGTAGGGGCGGGAGACGCGGGCGTCCATCCAGCTCATGACGGGCTGGGCGAGGGTGCCGTCGGCCTTCAGGACGGCGCGGCAGAACCGGATGGTGCACAGGCCGACGCCGGCGATGTCGGCCGGGTCACCGGAGAAGGCGGCCATCGCGGCCCGGGCGGCCGTGCCGATCGAGGTCCACAGGTCGTCGTCGGGGTGCTCGACCACACCGGGGCGCGGGGTGTCGTAGGGGCGCAGGGCGCAGCGGCCCTCGCTGACGACGTGGCCGTGTTCGTCGAAGACGCTGACCTTGGAGGACTGCGAGCCGTTGTCGATGCCGATGAAGTACCGGGTCATGCCCACTCCGGGGGTGCGGGGCCCGGGCGCCGTCGTCCAGGCAGGAAGTGAGAGGGGTGAAGAGGCGATGCGGGGGGTGGGGGGGCCCCCCCCCCGCGGGGCGGCCCCCCGGGGGGGGGCGCCCCCCCGCGGGGCGCAGGGGGCCCAGGGGAAGAAGGCGGTGG
>NZ_JBHWJQ010000033.1:69450-80618 GCF_042731435.1 Streptomyces sp. NPDC059861
GGGGCGCTGCTCCCCGTCTTTGTTTGGGGGGTGGCGCGGGGGGGGGGGGGGGGGCCCCCCCCCCGCCGCGGGGCCCCCCCCCACCGGGGTGGGCTCAGCCCTCGATCGGGAAGATCGTGCCCTTGTTCATGATGCCGTTCGGGTCGAAGGCGGCCTTGAGCTTGGCGAGCATGTAGTAGGCCGAGCCGTGCTCCTCCTTGGTCCACGGGGCGCGGTACTTGCCGATGCCGTGGTGGTGGACCATGGAGCCGCCGACCTTGAGGGCTTCGTCGACGATGATCGCGTTGAGCGGGATGTGGTACTTCTCGATCTCTTCCCGCGGCTCGCAGTTGATCTCGTAGTCGTAGACGAAGTAGAGGTTCGTGCCGGTCTGGTAGGAGTGCGAGGAGTGGGCGCCGAGCATCGTCAGGTCGCCCGCGTCCGGGTACTCGTTGCGAATCCGGTCGATGACGTTGTCGTACAGCTCGACCGTGTGCGACCAGTCCACGGAGACCTCGGTGGTGTAGCCCAGCTTGTTCTCGCGGAGCATGGTCTCCTTCTCCGCGTCGATCTTGTCCTGGCCCCAGTTGAGGTGGGCGAACCAGGTGGAGATCAGTTCGGGGTCGACCTCGCTGTGCGGGTGCCGGTCCGCGACCCGCCGGATCTCCTCGCTCGTCGCCTCGACCAGACCCTTCGGGCCCTCGGCGACGAAGACCACCACGCACTTGCCCTCGTAGAAGTGGGAGAAGTGCTGACGGGCGTCCTCGGGCGAGTAGACGCGCACGACGGAGGGGCGGAAGCCGTTGGTGACCACCTCTCGGATGATCGACACACCGGTGGCCATGTCGTCGACGAGGAAGCCGTGGTACTCGTTGTTCTCCGGGTGGTGCCGGAAGACCTTGAGGGTGACCTCGGTGATGTAGCACAGGGCGCCCTCGTTGCCGATGACGATGTGCCGGATGTCCGGGCCGGCGGCGCGGCGCGGGACGTTCTTGATCCGCGAGACGGTGCCGTCGGGGAAGACCGCCTCCAGGCCGACGACCATGTCCTCGATGGCGCCGTAGAGGGTGGACAGCTGCCCGATGGAGCGGGTGGAGACCAGGCCGCCGTACTGCGCCAGCGGCTTGGACTGCGGGGAGTGGCCGGTGGTCAGGCCCTGTTCGCGCAGGATGTCCTCGAGCCGCTGCAGCGGAACGCCGCAACCGACGGTCACCTGCATGTTCTCGGCATCGATCTTGATGATCTCGTCGATGCCGGAGCCGTCGAGGACGATGGTGTCCTGGACGGCGGTCTCCAGACCGCCCTCGGTGCCGGTGCGGCCGGTTCGCGCCACCACGTTGATCAGGTTCTCGTTCGCGAACTTCAGCACGGCGGCGACGTCGGCGGTGCTCCTCGCCCTCACGATGGCGCACGGAAAGGGGCCGTCGTAGATGCCGTGGACGGATGTGAACTTCTTGAAGCGGTCCACGCTTGCCTCGCGCAGCTGCTGCTCGTCGGTGACGACCTTCTCGGGGCCGACCAGGCTCGCGAGCCCGGCGACGATGTTCCCTCGGTCCAGCTTGGAGACGGACGGTGCCATGGTGAATCTTCCTCTTGCTTCTTCGTGGGAGGTGGGAGGTCGGTGGGGGGACGGTGAGGAGGGCCGGGTCAGCGGACCAGGTAGCCGCCGTCGACGGCCAGGACGTGCCCGTTGACGTAGTCGGAGGCGCGGGAGGCGAGGAACACGGTCGCGCCCATGAGGTCGGCGACCTCGCCCCAGCGGCCGGCCGGGATGTGGTCGAGCACGCGCTGGTTCGTCTCGGGGTCGGCGCGGGTCTCCTCGGTGATCTTCGTGGCGAAGTAACCCGGGGCGATGGCGTTGACCTGGATGTTGTACTGCGCGAGCTCGTCGCAGTAGGCCTTGGTGAAACCGGCGATGCCGTGCTTGGTGGCGGCGTAGGCCGGGGACCACCGGCCGCCGAGGAAGGAGAACATCGAGGCGATGTTGATGATCTTGCCGGAGCGCTGCGGGATCATGAACTTGATCGCCTCGTGGCTCAGCTCGAACGGCGCGGTCAGATTGACGTCGATCATCGGGTCCCACTCCGCGCGGCCGAACTCCTCGACGGAGGCGAGCTTGGAGATACCGGCGGAGTTCACCACGATGTCGAGCGAGCCGAAGGCGTCCACGCAACCCTGGGCGATCTGGGCCGGCACGCCCGGCTTGGTGAGATCGGCCTGGAGGAACTCCATCCTGCGGCCCTCGGCCTCGATCAGCTTCGCGGTCGTGCCGTCGTCCGGCATGACGCTGGGCACGAACACGTTGGCGCCCGCCTTGGCCAGGGCCAGCGAGAACGCCTGACCGAGGCCGGTGTTGCCGCCGGTGACGACGGCGTTCTTGCCGTCCAGGGAGAAGAAGTCGCGGTTGAACTCGGTGATGTCCATGGGTGCGTCTCCGGGAAGGGGGTTGTCGGGGTGAGGGTCAGTCGGCAGCGAGCTGCGGTTGCCGGACGGCGGTGCGGGCCGCCAGTTCGCGGGCGCGGACCCGCTGGGTGACCGTCGTGACGACCAGGCCGAGTACGGCGGTGGCGAGCAGGACGGCGAAGAGGGTGGAGTAGCCGCCGCCGCGTTCGGGGACGGCGGGCTCGGCGGTCGGGTCACCGATCCACCAGGCGACCAGCGCCGGAAGGAAGGCATCGGGGAGATAGGCCAGGCCGGAAGCGAGGCCGATCACGCCGCCGCGCTCGTTCTCGGGGATCTCCACCTCGCCGACCGTCGCCCAGTAGACCCCGCGGGCGGCGAAGACGAACAGGCACAGCACGAACATCAGGGCCAGCGCGACCCACATCAGCGCGCTGGTGCGCGGCATCAGCAGGAAGGCCGCGGCGATCGCCGCGCAGCCGGCGAACATCCAGCGCAGGAACTTCGGCGAGGACTTGGTGACCTTGTCGACCAGGACACCACCGGTCGGTCCGGCGACGAACTGGAAGACGTAGGTGCGCACGACGCCGATGACACCGATCACCCCGGCGGCCAGTCCGTACTGGTATTCCAGCAGCGGCGAGAAGTAGCCGAGCGTGGTGTAGAAGCAGTACATCAGCATGACCGTCAGGCCGATCAGCCAGGTGTACTTGTTCTTCGCCGCGCGCATCAGCTGGCGCAGGGTGACGGCGGAGGAACCGAGAGCGGACAGCTTCTCCTTGTCGTCCTTGACGCAGAACCAGACGGCCGCGGCGAGCACGAAGCAGAGAATGCCGTAGATCCGGATCAGCCACAGGACGCCGTGGGAAGGGACGACGGCCATGGCGACGATCGCGGTGCCCACCAGGCCGACGAGCGTGGAGGTGATGCCGCGCACGCCCTCCAGGAAACCGAAGAGCCGGCCCTGTTCGGAGGCGTCACCCAGCATGCCGATCGCCTTCACCAGCGCGGGCCAGTACAGGCCCATTCCGAGGATCGCGAAGGCGATGTGGATGAGCAGAGTGCCGGAATACCCTGGCGCCATGGCCAGACAGACGTCGGCGACTCCGGTGCCCGCCAAGGCGATGGTGATCAGCAGCCGCGGAGAGAATTTGTCGGCGAACCAGCCGCCGAAGAAGTACATCACCATCGCCACGACGCCGAACACGGAGACGATGTTTCCGTAGTCCTGGGCCGACAGTTCCAGTGCCTTGGCCGTGGGGCCCAGGAAGACGAACCGGATGTACGCCACCTGGTAGATGATGCCGCCGGTCATCGACAGGATCAGAAAGGCGATCCACCGCCGTGACCGGCTGGTTCCCTCCGTCATGACCACTCCCTTGTGGTTGATTTCGAGCACAACGAAAGCGCGGACAAAAAAAGAGAACAGTAAACACCCCATGGAAAGGGAGTTACTGTTCTCTCGTCTCTAGTAACTGCCGCGACGCGGGGTCGCGGCCGATATGAAGTTTTGTGTCGAGCGCCGCCAAAGCTACGTTCCGGGCCTTGCTTCAGTCAATGCCCTCGGTTGTGTCCGCCGTCACATCTTCCAGACATCCTCGTTCGACGAGGCGATGGCCGCCGCGCCCGCGCCCAGGGCCGCGATCACGTCGTCGCGGTCGCAGACCAGACCGCCCGCGATCAGCGGGACGTCGATGTCCGCGACCACCCAGCCGATGACCCGCGGCATGCAGCCCGGCAGGATCTCCACACTGTCGGCCTTCGACATCGCGACCTGCTTCGCCAGGTTCCGGTACGAGATCGAGTCGATCAGGAAGAACCGGTGCACGGCGTGGAGTCCCAGCTCACGGGCGGCACGCACCATGAACGCCTTGGAGCTGAGCACGCCGTCCGCATCGGTGCGCTCCTTCACGTAGCGCACCACGACGTCCTTGCCGCCGAAACCCTCCAGCAGGTCCACATTGACCAGCACGATCTTCCCCGCCGCCTTGAGAGTGGCGACGGTCTCGGTCAGGTCGAGAATCGACCCGTACAGAAGGAAGACCACCTTGCACTCGGATTCCAGGACCGCCTTCAACTTGGCCTCGTCCGTCACGCTCGCGACGATCGGGTGGTCTTCGAGCAGAGTGGCGAGGGAGGCGGGCACGGCAGGCTCCAAAGACGCAAGGGGAAAAGGTGAGTGACAGACGAGAATAACCGGTGGCGAATTGGCGCGCGGGGCCCGTACTCCGTGGCCAGGCCCGGCAGGGGTCCGGTGGATAGAATTGCAGGTGCGGACGAGTGGCCTGTCGCGTCGGCCGGTCACCGGATCTCGGGGACGGAGCGGCATGACCGGCACCTTTCCCGCACGGGCACAGCGGCAGTACGGATCCGTCACCGGGTCGGGCCGGTGAGGGGGTGGTGCCGATGGACATGGCGGCGAACGACATGAGCCTGTACACGGGTCGGCCTTCCGGCCTGGTCGGGCAGCAGATCGCGGGCTACCGGATCGAGCATGTGATCGGCCGTGGCGGCATGGCCGTCGTCTACCGTGCCCGGGACCTGCGGCTGGACCGCACCGTCGCGCTCAAGCTGATCGCCCCGGAGCGGGCCCGCGACGACACCTTCCGGCGCCGCTTCGCCCACGAGTCACGGGTGGCCGCGGCGATCGACCATCCGCACATCGTGCCGATCTTCGAAGCCGGTGAGACCGACGGCGTCCTGTACATCGCCATGCGGTACGTCTCCGGCCAGGATCTGAGGGCCCTGCTGGACCGGGAGGGTCCGCTCCCCGTCGCGACCGCCTTGCGTATCGCCGTTCAGGTGGCATCCGCCCTCGACGCGGCCCACGAGCACGATCTGGTGCACCGGGACGTGAAGCCCGGCAACATCCTGGTCACCGCGGGCACCGACAGCGACCACCCCGAGTACGTCTACCTCACCGACTTCGGACTGACGAAGAAGTCGCTGTCGCTGAGCGGGTTCACCGCCGCGGGCGAGTTCGTCGGCACGCTCGACTACATGGCGCCGGAACAGATCTCCGGCCGGCCGGTCGACGGAAGGTGCGATCTCTACAGCCTCGCCTGCGTCGTCTACGAAACCCTCGCCGGCGGTCCGCCCTTCCAGCGTGACGAGGACGTGGCGCTGCTGTGGGCGCACCAGTACGACCAGCCGCCTCGCCTGACCGAGCGGCGGCCGGGAATCGCGCCCGCTGCCGCCGATGTCCTGGCCAGGGCCCTGTCGAAGGTCCCCGAGGACCGCTACGACTCCTGCCTGGAATTCGTGGCGGCGCTGCGTGACGCCACCGGGAGCGGTGCCGTCCTCGGCGCTCACGCAACGTCCCTCGCGGATGCCCGGTCTCCCCGCGACGTGCGGGGCTCCGAGCCGCCCCCGGAGCCTCCGGACTGGGCCCGGCCGGTCTTCCGGGGCCCGCCCGGGTGGCCGTAGACCGCTCCGGCTCCGCTCGTCGAGGTGCGGGTGGCTCCTCGCGGTCACAGTCCGAGCGAGATGGCGAGGCGGGTCAGTTCCGCCGTGCTGTTGATGCCGAGCTTGGCCCGGATGCGGCGGAGGTAGGCGTCGACCGTGTGCTTGGAGAGTCCCATGTGGCGGGCCGTCTGCAGATAGGTGCGTCCGGCGGCGATGTGCCGCAGGGTCTCCTGCTCGCGCGGGGCCAGCGTGGGGGCGGGGGCTTCGACGAGCGGCGTGGCGATGGTGAGGCTCATGGGATTCACTCCGATGGGTCGGCTCGGCATCCCTGCTTACGACCTCGGAAGCGGGTGACATATGCCGTTATGTCGCTTTTTGTCCCTGTGTTGAAAAGCCTGACCTCGCGACTTCATGACGGCGTCCGCGGACTGTCACAGGCGCGTCACAGGGACGCGGCGCGGCTTCGGTACCCGACGCGGGGCGAACTGGAGGGGCACTTCAGTAGCCCGCCAGGGACTGCTCGGCCCAGATGGTCTTGCCGACCGGCGCGTGCCGGGTGCCCCAGCGCTCGGCGAGCTGGGCGATCAGCAGCAGGCCACGCCCTCCCTCGTCGAAGGTCCGGGCCCGCCGCAGATGCGGGGCGGTACTGCTCGCATCGGAGACTTCGCAGATCAGCGTGCTGTTCTCATGGATCAGCCGCAGCTGGATGGGCGGCCGGCCGTAGCGGATGGCGTTGGTGACCAGTTCGCTGACCATGAGTTCGGTGACGAAGGCGGCTTCGTCGAGCCCCCAGGCCGTCAGCTGGTCGGTGGTACGCCGACGGGCCAGCGCGACGAGAGAGGGATCGGGCGGCAGCTCCCACACGGCGACCCGGTCGCCGTGGAGGACCCGGGTGCGGGCGACGAGGAGAGCAACGTCGTCCTCCGGACGGTGGGTCAGAAGTCCCGTCAGCACCCGGTCGCAGACCGCCTCCAGCGTGGCGGCGGGACGGGCGAGGGCCGCGAACATGCTGTCCAGGGCGTCGTCGACGTCGTGGTCACGGATCTGCAGCAGACCGTCGGTGTACAGGGCGAGGATGCTGCCCTCGGCAAGTTCACTCTCCACGCTCTCGAAGGGCAGGCCGCCCAGTCCCAGCGGCGGGCCGGCCGGGACGTCGAGGAGGTATACGGCGCCCTCGGGGGAGACCACGGCGGGTGGCGGATGGCCGGCCCGGGCGATGGTGCAACGCCGGGACACGGGGTCGTAGACCACGTACAGGCAGGTGGTGCCGATTCCCCCGGCGGCGTTCCCGGCGCCCTCCGAGCCGGCCTCGTCGGCGGAGAGGTGGATGATCAGGTCGTCGAGGTGGGTGAGCAGCTCGTCGGGCGGAAGATCGACGTCGGCCAGCGTACGCACCGCCGTGCGCAGCCTGCCCATCGTGGCGGCGGCGCGCATGCCGTGGCCGACGACGTCGCCCACGACCAGGGCCACCCGTGCGCCGGACAGAGGGATCACGTCGAACCAGTCGCCGCCCACGCCGGACTCGGTGCTGGCAGGCAGGTAGCGGGAGGCGATCTCCAGTGCCGACTGAACCGGGAGCGACTGCGGCAGCAGACTGCGCTGCAGGGCCATGGTGTTGGTGCGTTCCCGGCTGTGGCGGCGCGCGCCGCGCATCGTCACGGCCGCCCTCGTCGTGAGCCGCTCCATCAGGCGAAGGTCCTCCGGTCCGAAGGGCTCCGGGCGCCGGTGCCGGCCGAGGACGGCCAGGCCGACAGTGGTTCCGCCGGAGCGCAGCGGCACCGTCATGACCGAGTGGACGCCGTGCTCGCGGATCCAGGCGGCCCCGGGGTCCCGCGCCACCCAGCGGGCGATGACCGCGTCGTTCGTCGCGTGGACGGCGCCGCGACCCGCGGCCAGGCACTCGGCGGGCGGTGACAGCGCCGGATAGACGGTCGTCCCGCCGACCCCGACGGGCGACTCCGGGCTGCCTTCGAGGACCGACCGCACCGCGGTACGGCACAGCGTGACCGGCTCCGCCACGGGGACGGAGTACGGCTCGTTGTCGCTCGGGGGCGGGTCCAGCAGGTCGACGGCCATGAAGTCGGCGAGCCGGGGGACGGTGACGTCGCACAGCTCCTGCGCGGTGCGGGCGCTGTTCAGGCTGGTGCCGATGAGGGCGTCCGCCTCGGTCGGCAGGGACGTCTGCTGCCGGGCACGCTCGGCTCCGGCCCGGTCGTGCGCGGCCAGGCACACGGCTCGCACCCGCCCGTCCGGGCCCCGCAACGGGGTCAGCGAGGTCTGCCAGCCCTGTTCGCCGCCCGTACCCGCGCGGTGGACGAAGGCCCCCACATGCTGGGGCTCACCCGTCTCCAGCGCCAAGCGCATCCTGCGTTCGGTCTCTTCGCTCGCGGGATCCGGCGCGATGTCCGGCAGCCGCAGCCCACGCATCGCGGCCTCCGGAAGGGACAGCGCGCGCTCCATGCCGGCATTCGCCCGCAGCAGTCGCAGGTCCGTGTCGAAGATCGCCGTGCGGCACGGGGACTGGGTGAACGCCCATTGCTCCATGGGTTCACTCCAGGGCGTGCGGGGCCTGCCCGGTACGGGGGACACCACGAGCCACTTGGCGCCCTCGCCGGTGGACGTCCAGTGGTGCGCGAGCAGTTCGACGTCCAGCCGGTGGCCGTCGCGGTGCCGCAGTGCCACGGTGCCGTTCCACCGCTTCTGGCCCGACGGGATCCGTCGCGTCGTGGGCGTCCTGGTGCCGGCGTCGGCGAGCAGCCGGGCGGCGGGCAGCCCGATCACCTCGGAGGTCGCGTAGCCGAGCAGCCGACGGGCACTGTCGCTCCACCCGGTCACGATGCCCTGCTCGTCGATGGTGGCCGTCGCCGTCCCGGGCGGCTCACGGGAGCGGTCCGGGTCCTGCGGCCCCTCACCGGGAGAGACGGGAAATCGTTCCATCGCCGCTCATCTCGCCCTCGTCAGCTCCTTCTTCCGCCGTCCCTCACGGGGACCCGCACGCCAAAGGACTCCACTCACCAGCATGATTTAGCGGGGCCGGGAGCACCAACGCAGTGCTGCCGCGCGGACATGTCGCGCGGTGCTCGCTGGGGTCGCGGGGCGGTGGCAGCGGGGCTGGGGCAGGGCTGCGGTGAGGGCGGCCGCCGGGCGGTGAAACGGGCTGAAAGTTAAAATTCAGACATGGCGGAGCGGTCTGCGACAGTCGATCGCGCCAGCACTCCTCCTCCGGACCGAGTGGCTCCCGGGCCCCCGGCATCACGCGAAGCAGCGGAAGTGGAAGACATGGCCACCCCCGACGCCGACTTCCTTCCGACCCACGTCATACCCAGTGACGGGCTGGCTGCATGGGAGGCGCCCGACGTGTCCCGGCCGACCGTGCCCCTGGACGCGCTGCTGCCCGTCCAGCTCGTCGAACGGCGTGGCGACTGGGGACGCATCGTGTGCTTCAACGGCTGGTCGGCCTGGGTCGACGGCCGTCTGCTGGTCCCCGTACCACAGGCTCCGCCCCTGTCCGGAGCGCCGGCCGCCCGCTCGGCCGACCTGCGCCGGCTGCTCGCCCGGGTGAAGGATTCACTCGGCCGCTACGGGCGGGCCACCGACGATCTGGCGGCAGGGAGGGCCGACGGCGAGACCTTCCGAAAGCAGACCCAGGGGTTGCGGGCCGGGGTGGTCGTCGACGGGGAGGCGGCGTGGCTCTACGACGTCGAGCAGGAGCGCTGGATGTACTGCGACGGCGCACAGATCGACATTTACGCCGTCTCCTCCGCCCCGTCCGCCGAGGAGGCGCCGCCGCCGGCGCAGGCCTCCGGTGAGGCGCCGAAGCGGACGCAGATCGTGGACCGGCCGGGGGAGTCCTGACGGGCGGACCGGGCGGTTGAGCTTGGGCCTGATGGCGCCGGAGCGCACAATGAGATCAAGAGCACAAATTCACATGAGGTGCCCCGAAGCATCGACGGGGTCTTCGATCCGCGCGACTCCTACGTCCGGCGGGAGGTGAAACCGTGAGCTCCGGACCGCAATCGGAACGTCCTTCGGGTCCGCCCTCCGGGCCTCTCACCGGCCGCCCCTCCAGCGAATCGGCGGGCCATCCGCCACCGCCGCCCCCACCCGGCGGCCGGGGGCCGGGTGGCCCGCCGTCCGGCCCGGACGGCCCCCCGCGGGGTCCGGGTGGGGCGAGTGGTCCGGGCGGCTCGGGCGGTGACGGGGACCGTCCCAAGCGGCGACCCGGCGGGGGAGGGGCGAGCCCCTGGCGGCGGTCCGTGCCGCGGATCATGGCGGTCACCGCCGTGGTGGCGGCCGTGGTTCTCGTTGTCGTCTTCACCCGCCCCGGAGGCGAACCGGCGGAGGCCGCCGAGGTCATCCTGCAGCCCACGAGTTCGACCGGCCCGGACCCGTACACCCCGTCGACCGCGAAGACGACCTCGTCGTTGCCGCCTGCCGCGCCCAGCACACCTCCGCCCAAGGGCAACGCCATCCGCAGCGTGGCGGGATCGGAACCCGGCCTCTACGGGGGAACGCTCAACACCGCCAGTTGCGACGTGGAGAAGCAGATCCGTCATCTCACCTCCGATGGCGACAAGAACAAGGCCTTCGCCTCGGTTCTGGCCCTCCGGGAGCCCGCGGTCGCCGGCTATCTGCGCTCACTGACCCCGGTACTACTGCGTTCCGACACCCGCGTCACCAACCACGGCTATCGCGCCGGCGCGGCGACCAACTACCAGGCGGTGCTCCAGGCCGGTACGGCCGTCCTTGTCGATGGCCACGGCGAGCCGAAGGTGCGTTGCGCCTGCGGCAATCCGCTCACCCGTGCGGTCCCGCAGAAGACCGCGCCTCAGCAGAAGGGGACTCCGTGGTCCGGGTACCGGCCGCAGAACGTCGTGGTGGTCAACCGCTCGGCCACGGAGATCAAGGAATTCGTCATCTTCGATGCGCAGGACCGGAATTGGGTCCGCCGCGACTCGGGTGACCACGGCGACGCCGACCAGAAGACCACTGCGCCGGCCAGGCATTGGCCCCTGCCGCCGAAGGAGCCGCCGGCCAAGGAATCGCCGCCGGCGAAGGAACCGGGGGACGAGGAATCGCCGGACGAGCAGTCGCCGGACAACAGGCCGGGGCGTGACGACTCCGAGCCGAAGCCCGAACAGGACTCCGAGCCCAAGCCCGACTACGACTCGCCGGAGCACAGGCCCGACGACCCTGGAACCAAGCCTGACAAGCCTGAGCAGAAGCCGGATCACGACAAGCCTGAGCAGAAGCCGGACCACGACAAGCCTGAGCAGAAGCCGGACCAGGACAAGCCTGAGCAGAAGCCGGATCACGACAAGCCTGAGCAGAAGCCGGACCACGACAAGCCTGAGCAGAAGCCGGACCAGGACAAGCCTGAGCAG
>NZ_JBHWJQ010000033.1:80715-98010 GCF_042731435.1 Streptomyces sp. NPDC059861
CAGAAGCCGGACCAGGACAAGCCTGAGCAGAAGCCGGACCAGGACAAGCCTGAGCAGAAGCCCCAAGAGGAGCAGAAGCCCGAGCAGAAGCCGGAAGAGGAGCAGAAGCCGGAGCAGAAGCCGGAAGAGGAACAGCGGCCCGAGCAGAAGCCCCAAGAGGAGCAGAAGCCCGAGCAGAAGCCGGAAGAGGAACAGAAGCCGGAAGAGGAGCAGAAGCCCGAGCAGAAGCCGGAAGAGGAACAACGGCCCGAGCAGAAGCCGGAAGAGGAGCAGAAGCCGGAGCAGAAGCCCCAGGAAGACCAGCAGCCCGAGCAGGAGCAGCAGCCCGAGCAGGAGCAGCAGCCGGACCAGGACCAGCAGCCTGCGCCCAACCCCAACCCCAACCCCGACTCCGGCAACCAGGGTTGATCCGCCGAATGCCTCGCCCGCGACAAGACTGCGGGCGAGGCGTTCGGCTTCCTGCATCCGTTCACTTGACGATCACGTCGTCGTTCGGAGGGGGCGGAGCCGGCGGCTCCTGAGGTGCCGGCGGAGCGGGCGGCTCCTGCGGGGCCGGTGCCTCGGGGACCGAGGGGGTGCTGCCCTCGTCCTTGCCGGGCTCGTGCGGCGGCTTCTTGTCCGGGCACGGTGGGCCGTCGTTGCCGTTGGTGCCGGTGCCACCGCGGCCGTCCGTCCCCTTGCCGCCGCATCGGCCGTTGCCGCGTCCGCCCGAGCCGCCGGTACCTGTGCCGCCGGGCGCCGTGCAGACCGTGGCGTCGCCGCCCGTGCCGTTGCCCCCGTTGCCTCCGGTGGCGTTGCCGGGGCGGCAGTAGTCGTCGTCGTTGTGGTGATCGTTTTTGTGGCGGTCCTTCTTCTTGTCCCGGTCGTGCTTCTTCCTGTCCTTCTCGTGATGATCGCTGTTCCGGTCTCCCTTGCTCCCGTGGTCACCGGTCGGCGCCGAGGCGGCCACGCTGTGCGGCGCGGATGCGGCGAAGGCGGCGCTCGCCGGGATCAGTACACCGCCGAGGGGGAGCAGTACGGAGGCGACGGCGACGGCCATGGTGCTCTTACGGACATTGGAGATCATGAGGATTCGATTTCTGTGTGGTGGGGGGAGGCCGGGTGGTGCGGCCTGCTGCCGCACCACCCGATCCCTTCGGTGACCGACCGTGGTCAACGGTCCGCGGGTCAGTTGGCGGTGGCGTCGCCGCCGTTGCCGCCGTTGGCGTCGCCGTTGCCGGTGGCCTCGGCGTTTCCGCCGTTGCCGCCGTTGGCGTCGCCGTTGCCGGTGGCCTCGGCGTTTCCGCCGTTGCCGCCGTTGGCGTCCCCATTGCCTTCGGCCTCGGCGTTACCGCCGTTACCCCCGTTGGCGTCGCCGTTGCCCTTGGACTTGGCGTCGCCGCCCTTACCGCCATTGGCGTCGCCGTTGCCCTTGGACTTGGCGTCGCCGCCCTTGCCGCCGTTGGCGTTGCCGTTGCCCTTCTTCTTGTTCTTGTGGTTGTCCTTGTGCTTGCCGTCCTTCTTGTCCTTGTGGTCGACCAGGCTCACGACCTGGGAATCCGGTGTCGGGGCCGCGGAGGCGGTGGTGGCGGGAAGGATGATCCCGCCCACGACCACGACGGCGGAGCTGACAAGAGCCGCGATCTTGGCGCGACGACGCTCGGGGCGGTGAGAATTATCGGCAGTGCTGATGCGGTTCATGGCTTTTCTCCTCTTTAGCGGAATGAGATGTTCGAAATGCCCCGCTGATCGGGGATTCGATGCGGTATTCCTCGTTCGTCTTCCGGTGAGGCCCGCACTTCCAGTAGGCCCGAGAGAAATCCCCAGGTCATGGCGCGACAAGTCGGGACTTGACCCCACCCGTACGAGCGGGTAAAAGCCGCGCAGCCCGTGACTGTGACGGTCCCCATTGCGCCGCCGGGCCGGCCCCGTGAAGGCTCTCGTGGAACATGCGTCTGAAGAACTGTTATCCCGGGGCCCCCGATCGATCTCCCATGTATCGGACAGGACCGTTCGGCGTCGAGGACAGGAAGACATTTGATGAGTACAGAGCGCACGAGGGAGTCGGCGGCACTCGTGACCGCCGCCGCGGGTGGCGATCCCAAGGCTCAGGACGCTCTGGTCAGCGCGTTCCTGCCGCTGGTCTACAACGTCGTGGGCCGGGCGCTGAACGGCTCGGTCGATGTCGACGACGTCGTGCAGGAGACCATGCTCCGCGCCCTCGATTCGCTGGACTCCCTGCGCGCTCCCGAGAACTTCCGCTCCTGGCTCGTGGCCATCGCGATGAATCAGGTCCGGGCGCACTGGCACGACCGTCAGTCCGCCCCGGGTGCCGTCGAGGAGGCGCAGGACCTCGCCGATCCGGGTGCCGACTTCGTCGACCTGACCATGGTCCAGCTCCAGTTGTCCGGGCAACGCCAGGAGACCGCCCGCGCGACCCGTTGGCTGGAGCCCGACGACCGGGGGCTGTTGTCGCTGTGGTGGCTGGAGTGCGCCGGTGAGCTGACGCGGTCCGAGGTCGCCGCGGCCCTGGAACTGTCGCCCCAGCACACGGCGGTCCGGGTGCAGCGCATGAAGGCGCAGCTGGAGGCAGCCCGGGTGGTCGTGCGGGCGCTCGACGCGCGCCCGCGATGCGAGGAGCTGAGCGGCCTGTTGGCCTCCTGGGACGGCCGGCCCTCCGCGCTGTGGCGCAAGCGAACAGCCCGGCACGCCCGTGGCTGCGCGCGCTGCTCCGGACTGTGGAGCGGGCTGATGCCCGCCGAGGGGCTGCTGGCCGGCCTCGCGCTGGTCGCCGCGGCGCCCGCGCTGCTGGACCGGGTGATCTCCGCCTCCGGCGGGATGGCCGCGGTGGGCTCGGCGATCCCGCTGGGCCCGTCCGGAGGCCGGGGCGGCCCGGGCCCCGGTGCCGGGCGCCGGGCCCCGCAGGGCAGGGCGGTCTCCCGCAGCGAGGCCCGTCGGCGCAGGCGTGTCCGGCGCCGGGCAGCCGGAGTCGCCGTCGTCGCGGCCTGTGTCACGGGTGGCGGGCTGTGGTACTTCGACTCGGACCCCGAGACCGCGACCGAGGAGGCGTCCGCCGCGCGGACCACCGGCGCCCCCGCCGTGGACCTCGCGACGCCCAGCACCGCCGAGGCCTCCCCGTCGGCCTCCAGGTCCGCGTCGCCGTCCGCCTCACCGTCGAGGAAGGCGAGTCCCTCCACGACCCCGCGCCCCACCAAGAAGACGGTGCCGGCGCCCCGGCCGTCCGCCACGCCGACTCTCAGCGCGTCCAGCGCACCGCAGACGCAGCCGGCCCCGACGGGCGCCGTCGCGCAGGTGGTCGCGCTGGTGAACAAGGAGAGGTCGGCGGCCGGTTGCGGTCCGCTCTCGGAGGACGGGCAGCTGAACGAGGCGGCCCAGGGGCACTCGCAGGACATGGCCGCCCGCGACTTCTTCGACCACACCAACCCGGACGGCGCCGACCCCGGGCAGCGCACCACCGCCGCGGGCTACAACTGGTCCACGTACGGCGAGAACATCGCCCGGGGCCAGCAGACCCCGGAGGCCGTGATGGACTCCTGGATGAACAGTCCCGGCCACCGCGCCAACATCCTCAACTGCTCGTTCAAGGACATCGGCGTGGGCATCCACAACGGCTCGGGCGGACCGTGGTGGACACAGAACTTCGGCGCCAAGCAGTGAACGAGCACCACGGCGGCGGGCGACGGCACCGCGCGGCCCCGGTCACAGCATGACGTGCTTGACCTGCGTGTGGTCGAGCAGACCGGTGAGGGAGAGGTCGCTGCCGTAGCCGGAGTGGCGTACGCCGCCGTGCGGCGTCTCCGACACCGTCGTGCCGTGGGTGTCGACCCACACGATGCCGGTGCGCAGCGCGCGGGTCGCCCGCATGGCCCGGTCGTGGTCGCGGGTCCACACACTCGCGGCGAGCCCCTGGGGGACTCCGTCGGCCAGGTGGAAGGCCTCGGCCTCGTCGGCGAAGGGCTGGACGGTGACGATGGGGCCGAACACCTCGCTCCGTACGATCTCGTCGTCCTGCCGCGCCCCGGCCACCACCGTGGCCTGGTGGAAGTAGCCGGGGCGATCCGGAGGCGCACCACCAGGTTCCGGGCGGCCCCGGCGAAGTACCGCAGCACGTCGACGACCGCGGGCAGTTCGCCCGCCGGGAACAGCGCGCGCGGCTTGCCCGTGTCGGTCACCTCGGCGTCCTCCAGCGGCCCGGACTCCCGCTCCAGGGCGTCGGCGATGCGCAGCAGCGCGGCCTGCCCGGCACCGTGCCGACGGAGTGACTCCCCGGCACTGGCCCATGTGACATGGGCGGGGCGGCGGCTCCGCCATTCGGCTGCGGCCGGCTCGCGCGCACCGCCGGACCACGGTGGTGTTGACGTGCACGCGTGCCGGCGCCCAGCGCATGGGCGGCGTCGGGCGCCCAGCCGTGAATGGACAACGCATGCACATATCCGCACCGAAGGGCCGCCGCCGGGTCTGTGCCGCGGCCGTCGCCGCAGTCGTCACCTGTGCGACGGCACTGGCCGCTCCGGGCCTCGCGACAGCCGGCGGCCCGCCGACACCCTCGGCGTCCGCCCTGAAGCTGGACTGGAGCCCCTGCGTGAAGGGCAGCCCGTTCGACTGCGCGACCGCGAAGGTGCCGCTGGACTACCGCGCCCCCGGCGGACGCTCCATCGAGCTGGCGGTCGTCAAGCGGAAGGCGACCGGACCGGGACGGCGTATCGGCACCCTGTTCTTCAACCCGGGCGGCCCCGGCGGGCCCGGAACCGTGCAGATGCCCCAGAACTACGAGTTCTTCCCGCGCGAGGTGCGGGAGCGGTTCGACATCGTCAGCTGGGACCCACGGGGGATCGGCAGCAGCACCGCGGTCAACTGCTTCACGAGCACCGCGCAGGCCGAGGAGTGGACGGCGGCCAAGACGACCGGTGTCCCGGTGGGCGAGAAGGAGCGCGCGGCCTGGATCACCGCGTACCAGGACCTCGGCAGGCGCTGTCAGCAACGTGACCCGGAGCTGCTGCGCCATGTGTCGACCACCGACACCGCCCGCGACCTCGAACAGCTCCGCCAGGCAGTGGGCGACCCGCAGCTCACCTACCTCGGCATCTCCTACGGCACGTACCTGGGCGCCACCTACGCCAACCTCTTCCCCGACACGGTCCGCGCCATGGTCCTGGACAGCAACTGGGACCCACGGGCCTGGACGAACGACGCCTCCGAGGCCGCCGCCCGGCTCACCACCATGCTGCGTCTGGGATCGGACCGCGGGGCGGCGGGGGTCCTGGACGAGTTCCTCAAGCTGTGCGGGGCGGCCACCACCGCCCGCTGCCCCTTCTCCGCCGGCAGCCCGCAGGAGACACGGGAGAAGTTCGACGCGTTGCTGCGGCGGCTGCGGACGGAACCCGTGGGCGAGTGGGGCTACGGCCCGACGGTCGGTGACGCGGTGAGCGGCCTCTACTCCGTCCTCCCCGGATGGACGGACCTCGCCGGCAGGCTGCAGGATCTCTGGCAGGGCCGTGCCCCGCAGCCGTCCCCGCTCCCGCCCGCACCCGCCGTCCCGCACCCGAGCCCGTACCTCGGCGAGGAACAGGCCGTCGCGGTCGTGTGCGGCGACAGCCCCAACCCGCGTGACCCCGGCGCCTACCGGGCCATGGAGGAGGCCAGCGCCGCCCGTGCGGGAGACGCCGGACGCTACTGGACCTGGGCCACCGTGGCCTGTGCCACCTGGCCGGGCGTCGCGCAGGACACCTACCGCGGCCCCTGGAACAAGCGGACGGCCCACCCCGTCCTGGTCGTCGGCACCACGAACGACCCCGCGACCCCCTACTCGGGCTCACAGGCCATGGCCAGGGAACTGGCCGACGCCCGCCTGCTCACCCACGAGGGATACGGGCACACGGCCCTCGTCAACCCCAGCACATGCGTGCAGGCACACGAGAGCCGCTACCTCGTCGACGGCACGCTGCCGCCGGCGGGGACGAAGTGCCGGCAGGACAAGCCGCCCTTCTCCGCGGACGAGCCGCAGGGCGCCGTCTCCGCCGGGGAGGGCGGCACGGCCGACATCCTCACGATCCGTCCCTGACCCCGCGGCCCGTCCAGGGACGGCCCGGTCGGCCCTGTCTGGGTACCCGTCGCCGGGCGGAGTGCGCGGAGAGCACTCGCCTGAACCGTCCGTCTCCGCCCGAACGGGAAGGAACGCCCATGTCCCTCGACACGCGACCGATGCCCGCCGACCTCACCGATGAGGAGCTCCAGGCACTGGACGCCCACTGGCGCGCCGCGAACTACCTGTCCGTCGGCCAGATCTACCTCATGGCCAATCCCCTGCTCACCGAGCCGCTGCGCCCGGAGCACATCAAACCCCGTCTCCTCGGCCACTGGGGCACCTCGCCGGGCCTGAACCTCGTGCACACCCATCTCAACCGGGTGATCAAGGCGCGCGGGCTCGACGCCCTGTGCGTCTGGGGACCCGGGCACGGCGGGCCCGCCGTCCTCGCCAACAGCTGGCTCGAGGGCTCGTACACGGAGACGTACCCGGACATCACCCGGGACGGGGCGGGGATGGCGCGCCTGTTCCGGCAGTTCTCGTTCCCGGGCGGCGTGCCCAGCCATGTCGCCCCCGAGACCCCGGGCTCCATCCACGAGGGCGGCGAGCTGGGCTACTCCCTGTCGCACGCCTACGGTGCCGCCCTGGACAACCCCGGCCTCCTGGTGGCCTGTGTCATCGGCGACGGCGAGGCGGAGACCGGGCCGCTCGCGGCGTCCTGGCACTCCAACAAGTTCCTCGACCCCGTCCACGACGGTGCCGTGCTGCCGATCCTCCATCTCAACGGCTACAAGATCGCCAACCCGACGGTGCTGGCCCGACTGCCGGAGACCGAACTCGACGAGCTGCTGCGGGGCTACGGCCACGACCCCCTCCACGTCACCGGCGACGACCCGGCCGCCGTGCACCGGGCCATGGCGGGAGCCATGGACGCCGCGCTCGACCGCATCGCCGCCCTCCAGCGCGCCGCCCGCGACGACGGAGCCGGCGAACGCCCCCGCTGGCCCGTGATCGTGCTGCGCACACCGAAGGGGTGGACAGGACCGGCGGAGGTCGACGGCCTGCCGGTGGAGGGCACCTGGCGCTCCCACCAGGTGCCGCTGGCCGGCGTGCGCGGCAACCCCGAGCACCTGCGGGCGCTGGAGGCGTGGCTGCGCTCGTACCGCCCGCAGGAACTGTTCGACGAGCAGGGCGGTCCCCGGCCCCAGGTCCTCGACTGCGTCCCGGCGGGCTCGCGCAGGCTCGGCGCCACCCCGCACGCCAACGGGGGCCTGCTGCTGCGCGAACTGCCCCTGCCGCCACTGGAGCGGTACGCCGTCCCGGTCGACAAGCCCGGCGCGACCGTGCACGAACCCACCCGTGTACTGGGCCAGTTCCTCGAACACGTGATGCGGGAGAGCGCGGCCCGGCGCGACTTCCGCCTCGTGGGACCCGACGAGACCGCCTCGAACCGCCTGGACGCCGTCTACGCCGCGAGCGGGAAGGCCTGGCAGGCGCAGACCCTGGACGTGGACGAACACCTCGACCGGCACGGCCGGGTGATGGAGATCCTGTCCGAACACACCTGCCAGGGCTGGCTGGAGGGCTACCTCCTCACCGGCCGTCACGGGCTGTTCTCCTCCTACGAGGCCTTCGCGCACATCGTCGACTCGATGGTCAACCAGCACATCAAATGGCTGCGCGTGACCCGGCACCTGCCCTGGCGCGCCCCCATCGCCTCCCTCAACTACCTCCTCACCTCACATGTGTGGCGGCAGGACCACAACGGCTTCTCCCACCAGGACCCCGGCTTCGTCGACCACATCCTCAACAAGAGCCCCGAAGCCGTACGGGTCTACCTGCCGCCGGACGCCAACACCCTGCTCTCCGTGGCGGACCACGCGCTGCGCAGCCGTGACTACGTGAACGTGATCGTCGCGGGCAAGCAGCCCTGCTACGACTGGCTCTCCATGGACCAGGCCCGGGTGCACTGCGCCCGCGGCGCGGGCATCTGGGACTGGGCCGGCACGGAGGACGACACCCGGGAGCCCGACGTGGTGCTGGCCTGCGCGGGTGACGTCCCCACCCAGGAGGCGCTGGCCGCCGCCCAGCTCCTGCGCCGCCATCTGCCCCGGCTCGCCGTCCGCGTCGTGAACGTCGTCGACATCGCGCGTCTGCTGCCCAGCCAGGAACACCCGCACGGTATGAGCGACTTCGAGTACGACGGCCTGTTCACCGAGGACAAGCCGGTCATCTTCGCGTACCACGGCTACCCGTGGCTGATCCACCGCCTGGCCTACCGGCGCACCGGTCACGCGAACCTGCACGTGCGGGGCTACAAGGAGATCGGCACCACGACCACGCCGTTCGACATGGTCGTCCGCAACGACCTCGACCGGTACCGCCTGGTGATGGACGTCGTCGACCGCGTTCCCGGCCTCGCGGTGCGCGCCGCCGCCGTACGCCAGCGCATGGAGGACGCCCGTCTGCGGCACCACGACTGGATCCGCGTCCACGGCACCGATCTGCCCGAGGTGGCGGACTGGTCCTGGGACGGCTGACGGGCCTTCGATCCGCCGAAGGGTCCACGGCATGGGCGGGCCGGGGCCGTTCGGCCCCAGGCCGGGCCCTCAGTAGGGCAGCGGGCGCCCGGAAGGCGTCCTCAGGTCGAGACCCGTCGGGCGGCGCGGAGGCCGTGGGCGCCTCTCCTCCTGGATCCGCTTCATGACCGTCGCCTCCTCGGGGGTTCTGCGGGTCGCCGTTCTGCGCTCCGCGTAGCCGTGAACCTTGTCCTCGGCCGGCGGCCGGCCCTTCGCGAGCGACCCGATCACCGGTTACGCCGGACCATTCCCCTTGGTCGACGGGCCCAACCCCAACCACTGCCTCGGCGACGGCCGTTCCGTACCGCGGACCCGAACCGGCAGGCCGGGGAGGAGGCGTCAGGCTCCTCGTCAGCCGATCGGGTCGCCCGGTGCGACAGCGTGAGTCTCCACGTCAGCGGCTGCCAGCAGGTCGGCGACCAGCTGCGGGGAGCCGCCGACGTAGGTGCTGACCAGGTCCACGTCACCGCCGACGCACCAGGCGCGGTCCTGCGGCCACCACAGGTCGGGCAGCTCCGCGAACTCGTCCAGGGCGGTGGGGGAGACGGCGTCGGTGAGTGCGCCGGCGAGGAGCACCTCGTCCCGGCCGGGGGTCTCGAAGACGGGGAACCGGTCGAAGTCCCAGCGTCCGTACCCGTTCCAGAGCCCGAACCAGCAGTGCTCCGGGGTTCGGGTGTGCCGTTCCAGGACCGGGATCAGGGCCTCGGCGACGGGCGGCGGCGTGGGGCCCTCCGCCGGATGCTCGTCCCAGACGCCGGGCAGGCCGTGCCCGGCGGCGTTCTGGTACATGTCGTCCAGCCCGACCAGTTCGTGCCAGCGGGCGGTCGGTGTCACCGTACGCCCGTAGGCGGCGGCCACCGTCGCCCAGCGCACCGGCCGCTCGTCCAGGCCGGCCGGGTGCAGCACCCGGACGTAGGCGGGGAATCCGGGACCCACGACGCCGGTCACCGTGCCGAGGCCGCCGGGCTCGCCGAATCCGGCCACGCGGCCGGTGAGCCAGTCGGCCGGGGTGAGGTCGGCGGTCCGCACCCGCAGGCGTCCGTACCGCTCAGGGGCGAGGTCCCGGTCGGCCGGGCGGTGGTCGTTCACACCGCCCAGTCTCGCCGACCGGGATCACGGCAGGCGACAGGGCCCGTTCAGCGGGCGGCCAGCAGGCCGCGGTCGCGCAGCACCCGGCGCTCCAGCGGGCTGAAGACCAGCAGGTCGATGGCGACACCGACGAGCAGGATCAGGAGGATGGCCAGGAACACCTGCGGCATGCTGCTGTTGTTGCGTCCGTTCTCCAGCAACTGGCCTAGCCCCACGCCCAGATCGGGCGAGGAGGCGATGATCTCGGCGGCCATCAGGGACCGCCAGGCGAACGCCCAGCCCTGCTTCAGACCGGCGAGATAGCCGGGCAGCGCCGCCGGCATCACGATGTGCCGGGCCTCGCGCAGCCCGGTCGCGCCCAGTGTCCGCCCGGCGCGCAGGAACAGCGGCGGGATCTGGTCGATGCCCGCGACGAGGCCGCCCGCGATGGAGGGGACCGCGCCGAGCAGGATCACGGCGTACATCATGGAGTCGTTCAGGCCCAGCCAGATCACGGCGGGCGGCACCCAGGCCACCGACGGCAGCGACTGCAGGCCGGACAGGATGGGGCCGACGGCCGCCCGGACGAAGCCGACGCGGGCGATCAGCAGGCCGAGCGGGGTGCCGATGGCGAGCGCCATCAGGAAGCCGAGCAGACCGCGCGAGACGCTGGTCCAGACGTAGTCGAGCAGCGTGCCCTGGAGCCAGGCGTCGCGCACCTCGCCCCACACGTCGGACGGCGACGCCAGCTTGTAGTCGGGGGCGACCTCGGCCCACACCAGCAACTGCCAGACCACCAGCACCAGCGCGACGGCGGTGACCGGGGGCAGCACCTTGCGCGTCAGGGTGTCCCGCAGCGGTGTACGGCCGGCCTGCACCGAGTCCAGTGCGTCGAGCCCGGCCTCCAGTCCCGCCAGGTCGTGCGGGTCACGCGGCGTCCCGGCGGTCCGGGGGCCGTCCTTGCGCACGTCGGCCTCGGTGCGAACCCCGTGATCAGGGACGGCCATGGCGGCGGATCTCCTCACGCAGTTCCTCGGTGATCTCGGCGGACAGTTCGGCGACCGCGCCGTCCTCGATGCGGCGCGGCTGCGGAATGCCGACCGTCCACTCCCGCGCGATCCGTCCCGGGCGGGACGACAGCAGCACGACGCGCTGGGCCAGTCGCACCGCCTCGCGCACGTTGTGCGTCACGAACAGCACCGAGACTCCCGTCTCGTGCCAGACGCGGGTCAGCTCGTCGTGCAGCACGTCCCGGGTGATCGCGTCCAGCGCGGCGAACGGCTCGTCCATCAGCAGCAGCCGGCTGTCCTGGGCCAGCGCACGGGCCAGTGCGACGCGCTGGCGCATACCGCCCGACAGTTCGTGCACCCGCTTGCGGTACGCACCCCGCAGCCGTACGGCCTCCAGCAGCCGCTCCGCCTCGGCGCGGCGCTGCGGACCCGCGACGCCGCGCAGCTTCAGCGCGAGTTCGATGTTCCGTCCGGCCGTCAGCCACGGGAACAGCGCGTGCTCCTGGAACATCAGGGCGGGCCGGCCGTCCGTGCCGATCGAGCCGGAGGACGGCTGGTCCAGCCCCGCGACCAGGTTGAGCAGCGTGGACTTGCCGCAGCCGGAAGCCCCCAGGAGGGTGACGAACTCGCCCGGTGCGACATCGAGGGTGATGTCGTCGAGCACGAGCTGCCGACCGCCGGGGGTGCCCGGCGCGGGAAAAAACTTCGAGACGTGCTCCACGCGCGCGGCGTACGTCGCCCGCGGGGCGTCCTCGGCGGCCTGGGCGATCGTGGTGGCCATGGTCGTCACCTCCTGGGAACTCGTCGGGTCCGGCCGGTCGTCACTCGGCGCCGAGACCGGCGTCGTCGACCTGATCCTTGCCCTCGGCCTTGAGGACCTCGTTGAGCGGCGCGAGGTCGTAGATGCCCTTCAGCTGGGGCTCCTCCAGCAGGCCGGCCTTGACGGCGTGTTCCGCCTGGGCGTCGAGGGTGGCGGCCAGCGGGTCGTCCAGGAAGGTGATGGACTTCCACGCCGGGTCGATGACCTCGGCGGGCAGTTCCTTGCCCGACAGCGCCTTCAGCGCGGCATTGGCGGAGGCCTTCGCGTCCTGCGGGTTGGCGTTGATCCACTCGTTGGTCATCACCGAACCGCGCAGCACGGCCTCGACGACGTCCGGGTGCTCCTTCAGGAAGGTCTGCGACACGATGATGTTCGTGATCACGAACTTCTTGCCGGGCCACAGGTCGGACTCGTCGAGCAGTACCTCGGCGCCCTCGGAGACCAGCTTGGACGCGGTCGGCTCCGGCACCCAGGCGCCGTCCACGGAGCCGGACTTGTAGGCGTCCGGGGTGATCTTGTTGTCCGTGCGGACCACGGAGACGTCGCCGCTGCCGCTCTGCGCGTCGACCTTCCAGCCCTGCTCGGCGATCCAGTTGAGGAACGCGACGTCCTGGGTGTTGCCGAGCTGCGGCGTGGCGATCTTCTTGCCCTTGAGGTCGTCCACGGACTTGATCTTGTCCGGGTTGACGACGAGCTTCACCCCGCCGGAAGCGGAACCGCTGATGATGCGCAGGTTCTTGCCGCCCGACTTGGTGTAGCCGTTGATCGAGGGCGAGGGGCCGATCCAGCCGATGTCGATGGAGCCGGAGTTCAGCGCCTCGATCTCGGAGGGGCCGGCGTTGAAGGTCGACGCCTTGATCTTGGTGCCGCCGAGCTCCTTCTGCAGCAGGCCCTCCTGGACACCCACCAGGGCGGTGGCGTGCGTGAGGTTGGGGAAGTAACCGATCTTCACTTCGTCGGCGGACAGCTTCTCGGCGCCCGCCGCGACCTCCGCCTGCTTGCCGTCGTCGGTGGACTCGGCACCGTAACCGCAGGCGGTCAGCAGGAGCGGAAGGGCCGCTGTGACGGCGAGGGTGCGCAGGGCGGTGAGCGGTCTTGCGGCAGACACGGAGGTGTCCTCTCAGGAAAAGGGGTGATCGAGGGAATGCGAGGGGAAGGCGCGGCGCATGGTGCGGCCCGCCCGAAGACGTGGATACGGACGGCTTCAGACGGGCCGACAGATGGCGCTGGACGTGCGGCCGAGGTCGATGTGGCGGCGCGAGGTCAGCAGGGAGAGCGGCAGGTCGGCCCGGCCGGGTCGGTCGAGTCGGTCGAACGCGCGCATGACCACCCCCGGGTTCCCTAGTTTTCCTACCTGACTGCTAGGGATCGTGACAGAAGGTCGCGCTCTCCCCAAGAGGGTGTTCGGATGCTGGACGTGGTCATCTCATTGACCGGGATGCCGTCGGCGGTCGGGCCTGCCGGGCTCAGGCCACCGCCGGGGTGTAGTGGGAGGCGTCGTCGCCCTCCACCACACGGCTGAGGGTGCCGTCGACGCCGACGGGAACATCGCCCGCGACGGTCACCCGGTGCAGCAGGCGCGGCAGGTCGCCGTAGTCGTCCGGGGCGTAGTGCTGGGTGATGCGGTTGTCGAACAGGACGAGGTCCCCCGGGTTCCAGGCCACCCGCACGATGTTCTCCGGGCGGGTGACGTACGACTGGAAGATGCGCAGCAGGTCACGGGAGTCGGAGGAGCCGAGGCCGACGATGCTCTGCGCGAAGCCGCCGATGAACAGCCCGCGCTCCCCGGTCTCGGGGTGGACCCGGACGACCGGATGGGCGGTGCGGTACCTCCGCGAGACGAACCGCTTGCGGTACTCGGCCGCCTTCTCGCTCTTCGGGGCGGCGTAGTCGTAGTCGTTGGTATGCACCGCCCACAGCCCGTCGGCCAGCTCGCGCAGCGGCTCCGGCAGGTCCCGGTACGCAGCCGCCGAGTTGGCGACGAGGGTGTTGCCGCCGTAGGGCGGGATCACGATCGCGCGCAGGGTGGACGCCTTCGGCGGGGTGCGGACGAAGGTGACGTCCGTGTGCCACTGGTTGGCGCGGATGCCCTCGTCACCGTCGACGGGCAGGATGTGGGGCCGGCCGTCGACGGAGGGGACGGTGGGGTGCGCGGTGGTGAGTTCGCCGAAGAGGGCGGCGAAGCGGAGCTGGCCCGCGTCGTCCAGCTGCTGGTCACGGAAGACCAGCGCCTTGTGTTCCAGGAGCGCGGAGTTGATCTCGGTGACGACGGCGGGGTTCAGGCCGGTGGAGAGGTCCACCCCGAGGATCTCGGCGCCGATACGGCCACCGATTCTGCGGATGTCGAAGCCGGTGCTGGTGGTCATGTGAGGACGTCCTTTCGGTTTTCTTCGGATGTGAGGGCGGTGGCGAGCCGGTTGGCCGGGCGGGCCAGGCCGTAGTGGCCGCGCAGGGTGCGGGCGGTGTACTCGGTGCGGAACAGGCCCCGCCGTTGCAGGAGCGGCACGACGTGGTCGACGAAGTCCTCCGGGGCCGCCCGGCAGATGGGGCGGCATGATGTTGAAGCCGTCGGCGGCCCCCTGGGTGAACCACTCCTCCAGCGCCCGCGAATGCGTCGCGCATTCTCAACAGTCCGACACGCGGCGGAAGTACGGTGTTCACAATTACCGGCGGATGCCGGCCCGGGGGTCAGGCCGGCAGGGTGAAAGCGGGGTGTCCGCCGTCGAGGAAGTAGTTTCCGACTTCACGGAGCCGGTGGGCGCCGGGCTCGTACAGGGTGTGGGTACGGGCATTGCGCCAGAAGCGGTCGAAGCCCAGCCGCGCCGAGGCGGACCGGGCGCCGATGACGTCGAGGGCGCGAGTGGTGGATTCCTGCGCGGCCCTGGCGGCAGCCGCCTCGGCCATCGCCGCCAGGACGGAGATCTCCGCGTACTCGTCGTAGGCGAGCTCCGCGCCGCGGGCCAGCCCGCCGTACACGGCGGCCAGGGCCTGATCGGTGAGGGCGGACGCGGAGCGGGTGAGGACGGTGAGTTCGCCGTAGGTGGTCAGTACCTGTGGGTCGTGGGGGGTGCCGGCCGGCCAGGCGTGCTGCCAGGGGGAGTGGCCCGTCCTGCTGTACTCACGTGCTTCCGCGAGCACTCCCTCGGCCACCCCGAGCAGCAACTGGACGGAGACGAGACGCCCGACCGGGGACGCCAGAGCGGCCGCGGGCGACAGGACGTCCTCGTCCGCCGACAGGGAGCCGAGTACGTCGTCGGCGGCGACCGGCACGGCGTCGAACTCCACGCTGCCGCCGCCCGCGAGCCGCTGGCCGAAGGTGTCGGCGTCGCCCTCGATCCGCACGCCGCGACGACCGGGATCCACGACGACGGCGAGTGGTTCGCCGGTGCCGGCCCGCACGGCCCGCACGGCGAACCGGTCGGCGACGAGGATCCCGGTGGCGTAGCTCTGCCGGCCGTCGAGCACCAGGCCGTGGGCCGTCCTGGCCAGCGTGGGTGGGGGTTCCCGGCGGGCGAGACCCCCGCCCCAGCACCACTGCCCCGCCGCGGACCGTCGCTCGACCCGTGCGGCGAGAGCCGGCTCGGCGAAGAACCGCGCGCTCCACGACAGGAAGTAGTGACAGCCGAGCAGTTGGGCGATCGCCCCGTCCGCCGCGGCGATCTCACGGACGACGGCGTAGGCCGTGGGCCAGTCCGCGCCGCCTCCGCCGGACTCGGCCGGCACCAGGAGCGTCAGCAGCCCCGCCTCGCGCAGCCGGGACACCTCGTCGAACGGGGCCTTGCCCGCCTGCTCCCTGGCCACCGCGTCGGTGGCCAGGTCGTCCGCCGCCTCGCGGGCCACGCGCAGCCAGTGCGCACGCCCGGGCCCGGTCCGGTCGGATTCCGAGGACGCCTCGGTCTCCTCGCGTTCCCCGGATTCCGGGGCGGGTCCCGGCGGCGCGGTGGCAACGCCCATGGCGGTCGTCTCCTCAGAATCGGTCGCGGGACGCGGAGTGGGGGCCGTCCTGCCGGCCGGGCACGTACTTGTAGCCCACGCGCCGTACGGTGACGATCCGGTGCCGGTGCGCCTCGCCCAGCTTGCGGCGCAGCCGAGCGATGTGGACGTCCACGGTGCGGCCGTCGCCGATGTGGTCGTAGCCCCAGACGGCGGCCACCAGCCGGTCGCGCGCATGCACCTGGTGGGGATGGCGGACGAGATGCGCCAGCAGCGCGAACTCCAGGTAGGTCAGGTCGAGTTCGCGCCCGTCCACCTCGGCGAGATGGCGCGCCGGATCGATGCGGACGACGTCGTCCCCGGTGCGCGGGGCAGGTGCCGGCTCCGTGGCGAGGACCGGCCGGATCTCGGGCCGGGGCCTGTCCTTGACGAAGAGCTCGGCGAGGTCGGTGCCCTCGGGGACGAGCACCAGATAGCCGACGAGCGGCGCGGAGTCGGGTTTCGCGGCGCCGTGTTCCTGTGCGCCGCCGCGCGCGGTGGGGTCGCCCACCAGACGCAGTCGTCGCGTGTCGGGCAGTGCCGGATCGCGCGGGGTGGGCTGTGCCGGAAGTGCCGTGGTCATGGCGGTCGTCCCTTGGAAGTGTGTGGCGCCGTCAGGTGCGGCGGGCGAGATCCCTGGCCGCCTGACCGGCTGGAAGAAAGGGGCGGAGGGCACGGGCGAAGGGGGAGCCGAGTGCCTTACGCGCGACAGCAGGCGGCGCTGACGACGTGACCAAAGTCGACATGCCGACGACGAACGAGTCGTTGCTGCGTACGGGACATGTACGTCATCCTGCGCGGCCCCACCGCGCCCGTCAAGGCTTTCCTAGTAATTCGATAGGGAAAGTAGAGAAGGGGATGTCCGGTGGCCCTCGGGGCGGTGCAGGCGCCCCGCTTCTCTCCGACCTTAGGTCACCGCGGCGCTCCTCGCGGGCGCGGCACTGGCCCTGGCGGGGACCCTCGTGCAGTCCGTGACCCGCAACTCCCTGGCCGAGCCCGGTGTCCTCGGAGTCTCCGGCGGCGCCGCCCTCGGTGCCGTGCTCCTCGTGACGACCGTGCCCCTGGCCGGGTCGTGGAGCGTGGCCGGCGGGGCGTTCGCGGGCGCCGCGGTCAGCTCGGTCCTGGTCTTCGGGCTCGCGGCACGGGGCGGGTTCCAGCAGAACCGGCTGGTCCTCGTCGGGTTCGGCGTCGCGACCGGGGCAAGTGCCCTGATCAGCATGCTCATCATCCTCACCGACCCGTTCAACGCGACCAAGGCGCTGACCTGGCTGTCGGGCTCCAACTACGGCCGGACGCTGCCCGACGTGGCGCCGCTCGCGGCGGTGCTCGCCGTCGGTGCGGCCGTGGCGGTGCTGCGGCGCACGGAGCTCGACCTCGTGTCGCTCGACGAGGACACGCCGAGGCTCCTGGGGCTCGACGTGGACCGGGGGCGCCTGGGCTTCCTCGTCGTGAGCGTCCTGCTCAGCGCCACCGCCGTGGCCGCCGCGGGCACGATCGGCTTCGTGGGCCTCGTCGCGCCGCACGCGGCCCGTGCCCTCGTGGGCCGGCAGCACGTCCGGGTGGGGCCCGTCGCGATGCTCCTCGGCGCGACCCTGGTCTGCACCGCGGACCTGATCGGCCGAACCGTCATCGCACCGGCCCAGCTCGGCGCCGGACTGATGACCGCGGTGATCGGAACGCCGTACTTCCTCCATCTGCTCGTCCGCAGCCGCCGGTAGCGGCCCGGGCGCCCGGCTTCGCCCGGCCTCGGTGCGGTGGACGGCTGGGCGGGCGCAACCACCACAGGGCGGCGGGGGGGGGTTAGGATATTGAATCCCACAC
>NZ_JBHWJQ010000034.1:0-65141 GCF_042731435.1 Streptomyces sp. NPDC059861
CCACCACGACCTGCGCCCCGGCACCCTTCTCAGGGTGCCGGGGCTCAGGTCGTGGTGCTGGCTCTGTCAGGCCAGATCGTTGCGGACGATGACGCCACGCCAGGACATGCAGGATCCCCCGCCGGAGAGGTAGACCGGTCCCGCGTACGTCGTGTAGTTGCCCGAGTCAACCTTGGCGCTGTAGATGTCGTTGGTTCTTTCCAGCCGGACCATCAGCAGCTCCGGAGAGGAGGTGTCCGGGGTGTCACGAATGGTGACGGCACAGTTGTACCCGTTCGCCGCGTTGTACGTGAGGAACACGGTGCCCATACCGCTGATCCTGGCCGAGTTGACGACCGTATAACCGGAGCCGCAGGCACCGTTGTAGCTTGCCGCGGCGGATACGGCTGGTGCGGCCACGACCCCGGCACCGGTAAAGGCACCGAGCGAGGCGGCAACTGTCGTGATTTTCTTCAGACTGGCAGCGCGCGCCTTCGCACGGCCGGACTCCTGGGGCGAGCGCGATGTCGTGGACAAAGCGCCACCGCGAGGAACTCCCAAGTCGACGGCATGGCAGTGCTGCGAGGTGCTGGCCGCCATGGACGCCATGAACGGCCGCACGCTCGAGCGCCGCATCGCCAAACCGCTGCTTCGGGACGGCTGCATCAACGTCGTCGTCCAGGGCGGCCACCGGGACCGGAGCGTCACCAGCCCCGAGGTCCAGAAGTTCATCACGGCATGACGTAAAGAGGCCCGAAGCCGCAAAAGAAGGTTGCGGATTCGGGCCTCCACCATGTCAGGGGCCAGAGTTGCTCGAAGAACCTCTGTCAGCCGCGCAGTTCCTCCGGCACCGTCCGCTCCCCGTCCACCTTCTCCACCCGCTCCAGCTCCCCCCACACCACGTACCGGTACCTGCTCGTGAAGACCGGGGTGCACGTGGTCAGGGTGATGTACTTGCCGGCCTTCTTGCGGCCGGACTCCTCGGGGATCGGGTCGAGGACCTTGACGTTGTACTTCGAGGTCTCGGGAAGGACGGCGTAGACCTTGTAGACGAACCACTTGTCCTTCGTCTCGAAGACGATCGGGTCGCCCTTCTCGAGCTTGTGGATGTCGTGGAACTTGGCGCCGTGACCGTCCCGGTGGGCGGCGAGCGAGAAGTTGCCGTTCTTGCCGCTGGTGGGCAGGGTCGCCTTCACGGGGTCGGTGTAGTAGCCGGCGACGCCGTTGTTGAGCAGCTCCGGGGACGTGCCCTTCTTGATCAGGATCTCGTCCTTGTTCATCCCGGGCACGTGCAGAAAACCGATGCCGTCCTTGGTGTCCAGCCGGCCGGGGCCGGTGGGCTCGGAGGTGGCCCAGTGGTCGCGGACCCTGTCGCCGTCCTGGTGCGCCTTGCGGTCGGCGAGGACGTTCGTCCACCACAGCGAGTACACGACGAACAAGCCGAGCACGAGGCCCGCGGTGATGAGGAGTTCACCGAAGACGCTGACCGCCATGGCGATCCGCCCGGGTCCGCGGCGCCGTGGCTCGGGAGCCCCGGGAACGGCATCGGTGTGCTCTTCGCGATCGGTGGTCGCTGCCACGTGTCATCTGCCCTTAACTGACGAGCGCATCCGGCTTGCCCTTGCTGCGCGGCCGTTCCTCGACCATCTTGCCCCAGACGATCATCCGGTACTTGCTGGTGAACTCCGGTGTGCACGTCGTCAGGGTGATGTAGCGGCCGGGCTCGGTGAAGCCCGACCCCGGGGGCACCGGGTCGAGCACGCTCACGTTGCTCGGCGAGGTCACCGGCAGGATCGACGCCATGTCGTAGACGAAGTACCTGTCCTGGGTCTCGACGACGATCGGATCGCCCGGCTGGAGCCTGTTGATGTAACGGAAAGGCTCGCCGTGCGTGTTGCGGTGGCCCGCGAGCCCGAAGTTGCCGGTCTTGTCGTCGGGCATCGCCGTCTTCAGCGCGCCCTCGGCGTAGTGACCGACCATGCCCCGGTCGAGCACCTTGTCGCTGTTGGTGCCCTCGGCGATCGGCACGACCACGTCCAGCTTGGGGATGTGCAGCAGCGCGAAGCCCTGCCCCGGCTGGAAGGCGCCCGGGTTGCGCTTGCCGTTCGCCCAGTCGTCCTGGAGCTGGCTGGCCTCGTTCCCCGCCTGCGCGTGCGCCCGGACGTTGGTCCACCACAGCTGGTAGGTGACGAAGAGGAGCATCAGCACGCCGGTGGTGATGAACACCTCGCCGATCAGCCGGCTGGCGATGACCGCGGCGCCGGGCTTGCGCTCCCGCGCGAGCCGGCGGGCCTCGACGCGGGAGAGCGGTCGGCTCCGTCCGCCGCCTTCGGCCTCCCCGGGTGAGCCGGCCTGGCCCGCGGGGTCGGCGTGGGCGCCATGGCGCCCGTGGCGGCGCTTGGCGGCCTTTCTGCGGGCCGCCCGGCCACCCGGAGCGGTCCCGGTCATCCCGGCGCCCGGTGAGGTTCCTGGGGCTCCTGTGACGCCTGCGGCTCGTGCGGTCCTGCCCCGGCCGGCCGCGGTGCCCGTCGCTCCGGGCCCGCCCGGCGGCTCCGGTATCCGCAGGGCCATCGTCTCGTCGTCCACCGGAGCCCCGCCCCTCGGTGAATGGCCCGGCGCACCGCCCACCGGCGCCTCGTACGGCTGCTGCCCGTACCAGTCCCCCAACGCACCCGCCCTCTCGTACGGCTGCTGCCCGTACGAGGAGCCCTGGTCGCCGGCGTCGCCGTAGGCGGCGGTGCCGGACTCGCGCTCGGGGCGCAGCGCGGTCACGCCGTGGCCCTGCCCACCACCGGGGCGAGCCCCGCCGACCTCGCCACCGCGCCCTCGTCGCCGCACTCCGTCAGCCAGTTGGCCAGCATCCTGTGCCCGTGCTCGGTCAGCACCGACTCGGGGTGGAACTGCACGCCCTCGACGGGGAGGTCGCGGTGGCGCAGGCCCATGATGATGCCGTCGTGCGTGCGCGCGGTGACCTCGAGCTCGGCCGGAACCGTGGGTGGCTCGGCGGCCAGGGAGTGGTAGCGGGTCGCGGTGAACGGCGTGGGCAGGCCCGTGAAGACGCCCTTGCCCTCGTGCTCGACCAGCGAGGTCTTGCCGTGCAGCAGCTCGGGCGCTCGGTCCACGACACCGCCGTACGCCACCTGCATGGACTGCATGCCGAGGCAGACGCCGAAGACGGGCACGCCGGTGGTGGCGCAGTGGCGGACCATGTCGATGCAGACGCCGGCCTGCTCGGGCGTGCCGGGGCCGGGTGAGAGCAGCACGCCGTCGAAGCCGTCGCCCGCGTGCGCGGTCGAGACCTCGTCGTTGCGCAGGACCTCGCACTCGGCGCCCAGCTGGTACAGGTACTGGACCAGGTTGAAGACGAAGCTGTCGTAGTTGTCCACGACGAGAATGCGCGCGCTCACTGGTTGTCCACCGTCACATCGTTGAAGGGCAGCAGCGGTTCGGCCCAGGGAAAGACGTACTGGAACAGGACGTAGACCGCGGCCAGGATCAGCACCAGTGAGATCAACGCCTTGATCCACGCGTTTCCCGGCAGATGCCGCCAGATCCAGCCGTACATGCCGTCCCTTCCGTCGCACCACGGCACCAGAAACTCACGCCGTACGCCACCAGACTAACGGCGCAGGGCGGCTGGTTTCCCGGCCTCCACAGGCTGTGTGGAATCCAGATGTGCCCAGACGATCAGGCGGTGGCTGTGGCCCCACTCCGGTTCGCAGGTGGTGAGGGTCAGATAGCGGCCCGGCCGTGTGTACCCCGACTTACGTGGCAGCGGGTCGATCACCTCAATGTCCGTCGGAACGGTCTTGTACGGCCCCTTGTCGATCCGGTACGTGAACCAGGTCGTCCCGTCCGTCAGCACCACCGCGTCACCGGGCCGCAGCCGCGGAAAGTCCTTGAAGGGATCGCCGTACGTGCGCCGGTGCCCGGCGACGGAGAAGTTGCCCTTCTGTCCGAGCTGCGCGGTACCGGCGTAGTGTCCGAGGCCCTTCTTCAAGGTGCCGGTGCCGGTGCCTTCGAGCACGGGCTTGTTCCACGTGAAACCGAGCCGCGGGATGTACATGATCGCGAAGGCCCGGCCGTCCTCGTACGCCGTCGGCTTCGGGGGCGCGGCGGGGGCGCCCGGGGCCCCCGTGTCCGTCGGGCGGACCTCGCCCTGGGCCCACTGCCCTTCGAGCCGGTCGATCTCGTCGTCCATGACGGTGTCGGCCCTCACGCCGGTCCAGAAGAGCACGTGGACGACGAACAGCACGATCACGGTGCCGACGGTGATGCACAGTTCGCTGACGGTCCTGACGACTAGGCGCACCGGCGGCTCCTGGGAAGGCGCTCACTCCATGGGCTGGGCGTACCGCAGATCCACTGTGCCGGAGTAGCCGGGCAGAGTCACCGTGCCGTTCTCCTCGACTTTCCAGCCGAGGCCGTACACGTTGACGTACACCATGTAGTTCTGGATCGACGGGGAGGCGGAGAGCGCCTGCTGGAGCTTCTCGGGATCCCCGACCGCGGTGATCTTGTACGGCGGTGAGTAGACGCGGCCCTGGAGGATCAGGGTGTTGCCCACGCAGCGCACGGCGCTGGTGGAGATCAGCCGCTGGTCCATGACCTTGATGCCCTTGGCGCCGCCCTGCCAGAGGGCGTTCACCACGGCCTGCAGGTCCTGCTGGTGGATGACCAGGTAGTCGGGCTGGGGCTCGGGGTAGCCGGGGAGCTTGGCGGTGGCGTTCGGCGGCGCGTCGTCCAGGGTCACCGAGATCGCCTCTCCGGTGAGCTTGTGGGTCCCGGCCTCCTTCTCCAGGGCGGCGAGCTTGTCGTCCTCCGCCTTGGTGCTGCCGTCGCCCCGGTCGGCCAGGGACTCCACGTCCTCACGCAGGGCGGCGTTGGCCTCGCCGAGCTCGCCGTTGTTGCGGCTGCGTTCGTGGATCAGGTCCGAGAGCTTCAGCAGGGACGCGTCCGTGCGGATGTTGGTGCCCTTGGCCGTGTGGAAGCTGGTGAAGAAAATGAGGCCCGCGAGAGCGAAGACGGCCGCTGTGAGGAGCCGCACGGGCCGGAAGGCCCCTCGGCGCTCAGTGCTGGATCCCGTCCCGGGGGAGTCGGCAGAATTGCTCAACGTACCCTTATCTCCTTCGGCGCCACGGAAGCACTACGCTAACGGACGCCCGGGGGAGCGCTCAGTGTCCCCTTGTACGCTGCCCCGAGCCCGACCCAGTTCCCTGCGCGGCCACGCAGCGCATCGACAGGAGAGACCCTCGTGCCGAAGTCACGTATCCGCAAGAAGGCCGACTACACGCCGCCGCCCTCGAAGCAGGCGACCAGCATCAAGCTGACGAACCGTGCGTGGGTCGCACCGGTCATGCTCGCCCTGTTCCTCGTCGGCCTGGCCTGGATCGTCGTCTTCTATGTGACCAACAGTTCGCTGCCCATCGAGTCGCTGGGCAACTGGAACATCGTGGTCGGCTTCGGCTTCATCGCGGCCGGATTCGGCGTCTCCACGCAGTGGAAGTAGCCGGTCTCCGCCCGGTGACGTGGTCCGTGGAAGGGCAGGCCACCGGGCGGTGAACGGAGTTCTGACCATGGCTATCCGCTGAGTTATCCACAGCCCGGGGAGAATTTCCACACCTGACCTGGGGAAAAGACGACGATCTGTGGATAACCCATCGGACGTTGACGCCGGTACGACCGTCACACCATCCCCCGAATGCTTGTTCGCCCCCTGCCTGACCTGCGGAAACACCGGTCTGCGACAGGGGGCACATGCTTTCCCGCACAGTATGCGCAAGATCCGGCACACGCTGTGGACAACTGCCGAGCTCAGTGGATAACCCTCGGGCTCAACTGAGCTGGGCCGTTCGCAGCAGCGTCACACCGACCACCACGGCCAGCATCAGCGCGCAGACGCCGTACTGCACCAGGGCCCGGCGCTCACGCGGGGCGTGCACCATCGCGTAGCCGATGAACAGACCGCCGACCAGGCCGCCGATGTGGGCCTGCCAGGCGATGCCGCCCACCGCGAACGTGAAGATCAGGTTGATCGCCAGCAGCGCCAGGACGGGCCGCAGATCGTAGTTCAGCCGACGCATCAGGACGGCCGTCGCGCCGAAGAGCCCGAAGACCGCGCCGGAGGCACCGAGCGAGGCGGTCGTGGGGGCTTCCAGCAGGAAGGTCAGGGCGCTGCCCGAGAGGCCGGAGATGAAGTACAGCGTGAGGTAGCGGACCCGGCCGAGGGCCGCTTCCAGGGGGCCGCCGAGCCACCAGAGGCTGAGCATGTTGAACGCGATGTGCCAGATCGCCTCGTGCGTGAACATCGAGGTGACCAGGCGATACCACTCGCCCTCGACCACGCCCTCCGTCGGGCCCCAGGGGGCCGGCGGCCACTCGCCGATCAGCACCAGGCTGCTCAGCACCGACGGGCGTGCCTGGACGAGGAGGAACACCGCGAGGTTGATCCCGATCAGGATCTTGGTGATCAGCCGGGGATCGGCTGCGACGGTGCCGCCCGCAAGGGTGCGGGGGCGGGAGGCGCTCGGCGCGTGACCGGTGCCGGCGGCGCCGCGGACACATTCGGGGCACTGGAAACCGACGGAGGCACTGACCATGCAATCGGGGCATATCGGACGATCACAGCGCGTGCAGCGCACACCGGTCTCGCGGCCCGGGTGGCGATAGCAGACAGGCGCGCTCTGTGCGTCCGGCTGACTGCCCTGCGCCTGGTCCATGAGCTCCCCTAAGTCGTCGTGGCACTGCAACGCCCCGCTCATCTCTACGGACGAGCGGGGCGTTTGGTTCCCCACCGGGAGGTCTCGGGCCCCTCTGCGGGGGCCCGACCTCGGCACTGACGGGGACCGAGCCCGTGCGTGATCTCGGGGGCCCCGCGGGGCCTCGTGGGACTCAAGCCTCGCGGGCTCAGGCCTCGCGGGACTCGACGACGACCGACTCGATGACGACGTCGTTGAGCGGGCGGTCGGTGCGGGGGTTGGTCTGGGCGCCCGCGATGGTGTCCACGACCTTCTGGCTGGCCGCGTCGGTGACCTCGCCGAAGATGGTGTGCTTGCGGTTCAGCCAGGCCGTCGGGGAGACGGTGATGAAGAACTGCGAGCCGTTGGTGCCCGGGCCGGCGTTCGCCATGGCCAGCAGGTACGGCTTGTCGAACTGCAGGTCCGGGTGGAACTCGTCCCCGAACTCGTAGCCCGGGCCGCCCGTGCCGTTGCCCAACGGGTCACCGCCCTGGATCATGAAGCCGCTGATGACCCGGTGGAAGACCGTGCCGTCGTACAGCTTGTCCGTGGACTTCTGACCCGTCGCGGGGTTGGTCCACTCCCGCTCGCCATTGGCGAGCTCGACGAAGTTCTTGACCGTGTTCGGCGCCTGGTTCGGGAACAGCCGAACCGCGATGTCGCCGTGGTTGGTCTTCAGGGTGGCGTAAAGCTGCTCAGCCACGATCTGCCTTCCGTTGTCTTCCTGTGACTCCACGATCCTCGCACGGTCCACGCCCGGCGTCGCCCGACGCCCACCGACAGCCGCGTATCCGGGCGTCCCGCTTGCGGAATTCCTGCCTAGTCGCCCCGTGACACGGGCGCTGAGCCCCGATCCGTGGCATTGTCGACGACAAGCTCCTGTTGCCCCTTGTTCATCGTTCATCCGCTATTGCACCGCAATCGTGACCCGGATGCCCGCCCTCGCATGCCGCATCGCTCTCCGACATGCATGATCCGTAAAAGGGTGGAAAGTCGAAATACCGTACGCCACCGAGGAGGAGGAAACCCGTGACCCGCATCGACAGCGTGCGCGCCGCGACCGGCTCGGCGAGGGACAGCGTGCTGCACGCCGCGGAAGTGGTGGCGCCCTACGCCGACACGGCCAAGGACCGGGCCGCGCACTACGCACACGAGGCACGCGTACGGCTCGCGCCCAAGGTGTCGCAGGCCACTGGGCAGGCTCGCGTCCAGTACGCGTCGCATCTCGCGCCGCACGTGGAGCAGGCCCGCTACCAGGTCCGCTCGCATGTGCCGCCGAAGGTCGACCACGCCGCCCATGAGGCCGCCGCCCGCGCCCGCGAGGCCGCACGTCAGGCCGCCGACTACTCCCTGCCGAGGATCGAGCAGGCAGTGGCCGCGGCCGGGCCCGTCAAGGACGAGGCCGCGGCCCGGGGTACGGCCGCACTGGCCGCGCTGCGCGGCCAGGTCTCGCCCAAGGAGATCCAGAAACTCGTCCGCAAGCACGAGCGCCGGGCCAAGGCCGGCCGGGCCGTGAAGGTGCTGGCCGTGGTCGGTGTCCTCGCGGGCGGCGCCTTCGCCGCCTGGAAGTGGTGGGACAAGCAGGCCAACCCCGACTGGCTGGTCGAGCCCCCTGCCGCGACCGAGGTCTCCGAATCCGGCCGGCTCACGTCGGTGGACGGCAGCGGTCAGTCCGTCCTGGACCCCGAGGTACAGGCCAAGCAGGCCGAGGACGAGGCCGCAAACCGCGACGACCGCGGCTGAGCCGAGATCGCCAGCAACTGTGGGGCGGGTGACCTGAGGGTCGCCCGCCCCACAATGATGTTTCACGTGGAACCAACTGAGCTCTGCGGTCAAGGACTTGGTGAGGGCGGGGTGCTGTGTCCGCAGGAGGAGAGTGATCGCGGATGCAATGGTGAGCAGGACTCATGCCTCGTCACGGTACGGCTGCGGGGATCAGCGGGGGGAGTTTGCGCAAACTGGGCGCCGCTCGGCTGGGACTCGCGTCGGCTGAGTCCGGGGCCGCCTGAGTCCGGGGTCGGCTGAGTCCGGGGCCGGCTGATTCTCGGGCGGCCGGGCTCTGCCTGTCTCCGGGTCGCGGACGGGCGAGGGCGATCAGGGCCGGAGGGTGGGGGGCGGGCGTGAGGCCGATCACCGGGGCAGGGCGCCTCCGCCGAGCAGGGATGCCCAAGGGGGCAGCCGCCGGGTAAGGCTGCCGAGCTGGTTCGGCGCCGCGGACATCGGATCGATCAGAGACGAACGAGGGCGCGCCCCCTGCCGGAGTGCGGCCGGTCCCTCCCAACGAAAAGAAAGCCCCCTGAACCGCGTTTCCGCAGTTCAGAGGGCTTTCGTGGTGTGGAGCCTAGGGGAGTCGAACCCCTGACATCTGCCATGCAAAGACAGCGCTCTACCAACTGAGCTAAGGCCCCGGGAAGAGGGACATCCGCCGGAAGTACCGCGTACCGGCAGCGCCGCAGACCAGAGTAGCGGGTCACCCCCGGCATCTCGCAAAAAGATTGGGGGGTCCCCGTGAACGACCACTCTCCGTAAGATGCTCGGCGTGGTTCGCGACAGCGAACCGCCGTTTTAGGGGAAGCGATGGGGAGACGCAATGGACGCCGCACAGCAGGAAGCCACCGCAAGAGCGCGGGAACTGCAGCGGAACTGGTACGGGGAGCCGCTGGGGGCGCTCTTCCGTAAGCTCATCGACGATCTTGGCCTCAACCAGGCTCGTCTCGCGGGGGTGCTGGGACTGTCCGCACCGATGCTGTCCCAGCTGATGAGCGGTCAGCGGGCGAAGATCGGCAATCCGGCCGTGGTCCAGCGGGTGCAGTTGCTCCAGGACCTGGCCGCACAGGTGGCGGACGGCAGTGTGAGCGCGGCCGAGGCCACCGACCGGATGGACGAGATCAAGAAGTCCCAGGGGGGCTCGGTGCTCAGCAACACCACACATACGACGAACAGTTCGGGAGCGCCGACGGTCAAGCGGGTGGTCCGTGAGATCCAGTCCCTGCTGCGGTCCGTGGCCGCCGCGGGAGACATCATCGACGCCGCGGACACCCTCGCCCCGACCCACCCTGAGCTGGCAGAGTTCCTCCGGGTGTACGGCGCAGGCCGCACTTCCGACGCCGTCGCGCACTACCAGTCGCACCAGAGCTGAACCGGGGGCCCGTCGAGGGGCAGGCAACGGGGGAAGCCTGCACTGAACTGGGACTGAAGGGGACCGCAGGGGGAGGAGCGGCGCACAGCGATGGGTGAGATCTTCGCCGGGCGTTACGAGTTGGTCGACCCGATCGGACGCGGAGGAGTGGGCGCCGTGTGGCGCGCCTGGGACCACCGCCGCCGTCGTTATGTGGCCGCCAAGGTGCTGCAACAGCGCGACGCGCACTCCCTGCTGCGCTTCGTCCGCGAGCAGGCACTGCGGATCGATCACCCCCATGTCCTCGCACCGGCCAGCTGGGCCGCCGACGACGACAAGGTCCTGTTCACCATGGACCTGGTCGCCGGCGGTTCGCTGGTCCATGTCGTCGGGGACTACGGTCCCCTGCCGCCGTCCTTCGTCTGCACCCTCCTCGACCAGCTCCTGTCGGGCCTGGCCGCGGTGCACGCGGAAGACGTCGTGCACCGTGACATCAAGCCCGCCAACGTCCTGCTGGAAGCCACCGGCACCGGGCGGCCGCGGCTGCGGCTGTCCGACTTCGGGATAGCCATGCGGCTGGGCGAACCGCGTCTGACCGAGACCAACCTCGTGGTGGGGACGCCCGGGTATCTCGCGCCCGAGCAGATGATGGGCGCGGAACCGGACTTCCCGGCCGACCTGTTCGCCGTCGGGCTGGTCGCCCTGTATCTGCTGGAGGGCGCCAAGCCGGATGCCAAGGCGCTCGTCCAGTACTTCGCCGAGCACGGGACACCGGGTGCGCCCGCAGGCATTCCGGAGCCGCTGTGGCAGGTCGTGGCCTCGCTGTTGCAGCCGGATCCGGTGGCTCGGTTCCGCACGGCCACGGGGGCGCGGAAGGCGCTCGCCGCCGCGGCCGAGCTGCTGCCGGAGTCTGGCCCTGACGACGAGCAGATCGAGATCTTCGACCAGGTCGGGCCACTGCCCCAGGGGTTCGGGGCGAGCGGGCCGCTCACGCCGGGGGGTGGGGCTCGGGCGGTGGAGTCGGCCGAGGCCTCGCGAGGCGGAAGCGGTGGTCGGGCGCCCGAGGGCTCGCTCCGAGGGGACGGCTCCGCACCGCACGAGGTGGCGCGGGCGGCAGGCGACGGCCCTTCGCCCGAAGGCTCGCTCCGAGGGGACGGCTCCGCACCGCCCGAAGGATTCCCTCCAGGGGGAGGCTCCGTACCGGCCGAAGACCCGCGTCCGGGCAACGCTTCCCTGCCGCCCGAGGTAGCGCGAGCGGGCAGCGGTCCGATGGCCCCCGAGGGACCGCAGCTGAGCAGCGGCGGTTCGCTGCCGCCCGGCGTGACGGACGGCCACGCATCCGAGGACCCGTGGCCCGGCACGGCTTCCGTGACAGGCCGGGCCGGCGCCATGGACGTACCCACTGATCCCCGGCATCAGCCGGCGGCGCCCGCGCAGCCGGCCGGCATGTCCGACACCGGCAGCTTCCACCTCCCCCCGCCTCAGCCGACGGTCACCACTCGCCGATCCCCCGCAGAGCCCCGAGGGCAGCACCAGCAGCAGCACGGCACACAGCAACCCCAGCACTACCCAGAGCCCCAGTCCTCCCCAAGACCACAGCACCCTTCCCTCGCCTCCCCCCAGCCGCACGCGCCGCGCCATCCCAGCTCGGCGCCCCTCCAGGCCCCCTCGATGTCACCGCAGCGCGCTGATGTCTCTACTGCTTCGTACACCGCTCAAGGCCCGCAGGTTCCGCCTTCGGTGCCCTCGATTTCACGACCGCCCGCCGGACATCGCCGGGCCGGCCGACGCGCCGCCCGGCGCCCCGGCCCACCCGCCAAGGCGGTGGTCCCACTGCTCCTGCTCGCGCTGTTCTGCTACGCCGTGGGGTTCTGGGCGCTGACCCGCATCTGACGGGCACCGGTATCCGGCCCCCCGGCCCGCGGCCCTCCGCCCCGGCCTCGCCAGGCCCGCGGCCCCCCGCCCGGCCTCGCCAGGCCCGCGGCCCCCCGCCCGGCCTGCCATGGACGCCATCACGCCGCCGCCTACCCGCCCACACGCCTGACCGGCCACCCGAGAAACCGGCGACCCGACTCCCGACTGCCCGGCAGCCCGCCTACCCCGCGCCCCCCGTCCTCCTCCGCGTCGCAGCCGTCCACGCACCGAGCCCAACGAGAATCAGGCTGCCCGCTCCGATCCCGCCCACGGCGAGGGCCGTCATGGCCCCGTCACCGCCGTCTCTCTCCCCCGCACCACCGACCGCGGCCCCCGGACCGCCGCCCAGGCCCCCTCCCCGCACGGCGAACAGGCCCTCCGGCACGGACTGCCCTGCATAGCCGGGCCCGCCCTGCGCGTCCCCCTTCATCCCCACCCGCAACGTCAGCCCGAAGGGCCCGTCGCCGAACTTCTCGGTCACCTCCGCGGAGAGGTGCACGACGAGGTAATAGGAGCCCGCGAAGCGCATCGCGCTCACACGGCCGGTGAAGGAGTGACGGTTGGCGTGGTCGACCGGCGGAAGCGGAGCCAGGGCGGCGGTCCGCTGCTTGCCGTCGTAGCCGACGCTCTTGTCCGCGACGAAGGCGCGCACCGGGTTGTAGAGGGAGAAGTCCAGCGCGCTGCTCACGTAGCCGGAATCTGCGGAGGCCGTGCCGAGCTCGGCCGTGGCGGACACTTGCCGTCCCCAGTCGACCGGGACCTCGTAGAAGAGCGTCTGCCCGGGTGCGATGTCGTCGGTCCAGACGCCCTGCCCCAGGGAGGCCGCCGTAGCGAAACCGGCGCCGCCCCGGCGCCGTTGGGGCTCGTCCGTGGGCGGTGCGGGCGTGCCGGAGTCCCAGTCCTGAGGCGCCTCCGTGGCACCGCCCTGCGCCAGCCCGGGCTCCTGAACCGCGGTGAGCTCCAGATCCCAGTCGGCCGGCGCGAAGTCCGCCGTCCCGGCGCGTTCGACGACCACGTAATACGTGCCCGCGCCCTGGCAGCGAGTCCCGCCGGCCTCTCGCGAGCCCCCTGCCGCGATCGGATGCGGGCTGCGGGCGGCCCCGAAGGTGGTCGTCTCGGACGAGCAGGACCTGCCGTCGGCGTCCTGCACGGACACCTTGATGCCCTCGATCGCGGAGACGGTGGCGTCCGGGTCGGGTACGGCGGTGGCGGAGACGTACGCGTTCGAGGTGGCGTCGAGTACGAGGCGGTAGTACGCCTCGCCGCTGCCCGGCAGGGTGCTCCGGTACGTACGGCCTGGCTCCAGGCGTACGGCGTCGGTGGTACCCCCGGCGGCGGGGACCGTCCGGGCGTCTTCCGCGAACGCATAGGAGGAGGGCGACAAAGATGACCCGGACGCGGAGGACGACCCACTCGGCGTCGCCCCAGCAGCAACGGCAACCCCGGAAAGTCCCGGAAGCCCCGATTGTCCCGAAAGCCCTACCAGCCCCACCGCACCCGGCAGCACCAACAGCACCCCCGGCAGCCCCCCAGCCACCGCGCGCCCCCACGCTGTACACCGCCGCCCGATCACGTGCAACCCACCCCCGGGAGTTCCGACCTCGAATCGTCCGTGCCTGGCACATCCTGCCCCGCGGGTCCCTCGGCGAGCACCCGCATACACGCAAAACCCCGACCGCGAGGCGGCCGGGGTCTGTTCAGATTCGGTTGTCGGTACTCACGAACCCGTGGGCACGGAGTCAGTCGCCTCCGTCCACAGATCCTGCTCGGCGCGATCCGCCTGGATCTGGCGGTACACGAGGAGCCCGCCGATGGCGGCCAGTGCGACCAGGAGAAGCTTCTTCACCGCGCGACCTCGTCTTTCCTTGACGTAGGGGACCTCTGGCGCCCGACTATACACACCGGCCGATATCGATCGGTGACCTGCGTGGGCGCCCCAACTTCCCACCGGAACCGCGCACTAGAAGCGGAGCCGGAAGCGCACTCAGAGCGGACGACGCCACCCCGATCCGGGGGTGATCACCTCCTCACGGACGGTGAAACTTGCCCCGTCTTCGCCGCCTCCCTCCCCCTTTCAGGGCTTTTCGGACCTCTTGCGTCCATCCGGGTGGTGTTCATCGGAAGATCCACGCGCCGTGGGCGTTGGTCCAACACTTCGCGAGCCTCATACACATCATGAGGAAAGTACGCAAATCGCCCAACCCGAAAGTGAGGGGCCATGGCCCGGAACTCGGTCATGAAACTGTGGAACGTCCTCGTCACCGCCTTTCTCGCGCTGTTCACGGCGCTCGGACTCATCACCACCTCCGCCTCGGCGGCAGTACCGCAGCCCGAGCCGGCTCGCAACAGCGCCGCGAGCATCACACTGCCGACGACGATGTCTCCCTGGGCCTGGGTACATGCCAGGTCACTGCCCCCCACGATGAAACAGCGCATCCGGGCCGAGGCTCACGGAAAGTCCCCGAGCTGCCGGAACCGCCCGCTCGCCGAGACCGACCAGACCGCTTCCGCCGACGCCCCGGAGACCGCCACCGCCGCGCGGACCGACGACTGCGACGCGGAGACACCCCTCGCTTCCGGCCCCGAGTCGATGCCCCTCCAGCGCTGAGGTCGCCGTAGCGCCTCCTCTTATCCCTTCTGCTCCTCCTGCTCCCCCCACCCCTTCCATCCCTCTCTCTTCACCCTGTCGTCGCGGCGAACTTGCGTACCCCGCGTCCAAGCCGAGGCCCGGCCACTCCCCACAGTGGCCGGGCCTTCGTGTTGCCCGCCCGCGCCCCCTCCGGACGCGGCACCCCTGCCGACCCGTCTCCTGCCGACCCGTCTCCTGCCGAGCACCTTCTTGTCGTTCATCCCCCCTGCCACATCACCGCCCCTGCGGCAACCGCAGCGCCAGCCCGTCGAGGACCACCTCCAGGCCGTACGCGAACTTGTCGTCCCGCAGCGCGGCAGGATCCGTGCCGGCGGCCACGGCGTCCTCATGCCCGGTGGCAACGAGGTGGGCGTGGGGGGCAGTGGCCTCCTGGGCTGCGGGCATGAGGCGGGCGATGAAGTCGGCCTCGGTCTCGCCGGAGCGGGCGACCGTGATGAGCCAGGCCGCCTCGGTCGAGCTCATGCCGATGACGTACGACAGCAGGGTGTCGATGGCCCGGCTCGGCTCCGCGAACCCCGCGCCCGCGAACAGCGCGGCGAGCCGCTCGGAGAACGACATCAGGTTCGGTCCGAGGTAGGCGAGGCCGGCCTGGCCCAGCACCGAGGACAGCCAGGGGTGCCGTAGGGCCGTCGTACGGAAGGACTGCGCGGCTTCCGTCACGGCCGCGCGCCAGTCGGGGCTGTCGGCCGGCGGTACGTGGATCTCGGCGGCGGCCTCGTCGACGGCCAGCTCCATCAGCTCGTCCTTGGTGGCGACATGCCGGTACAGGGAGGTCGCGGCGGCGTTCAGGCGGGCGCCGAGCTTGCGCATGCTGAGCGCGTCGACGCCCTCGGTGTCCAGGACCTCGACCGCCGCACGGACGATCGCGTCCCTGCTCAAGGCGGGCTGGTCCGGTTCGCTCCGCTGCCGGGCCCACACCGACGGGATCGGCTTCGAGTCGGACTTCTTGCTGGTCCTGGCTGCCATGGCGCTCCTCGGGTGGCTCCGTGCGTACGGCGTGCGCATCAAGCGTACAGAAACCTTCCCTTGCGAACACTGTTCCGTTCTGCGTACAGTGTTCGCACACGCAGGAACGCTGTACGCAGAGACGGCGAAAGCAGAGCCCGAACCCGGAAGGAACGGCCATGGAAACCCGTAATCCGCGCCGCTGGTGGATCCTCGTCGTGCTCTGCCTGAGCACGCTGGTCCTGGTGGTCGACAGCATGGCGCTGACCGTCGCGGTGCCCTCGATGACGGAGGACATCGGCGCGAGCGCCCAGGACACCCAGTGGATCCTGGACTCCTACATCCTGGTCTTCGCGGGTCTCCTGCTCACCTCGGGCAGTCTCGGCGACCGCTTCGGCCGCCGGAAGGTGATGCTGATCGGCCTGGTGCTCTTCGGCGCGGCATCACTGGCCGCGACCTACTGCGACAACCCCGGCGAGGTCATCGCCGCGCGCATCGCGATGGGGGTCGGCGGCGCGCTGATCATGCCCTCAACGCTGTCGATCCTCATCACCGTCTTCGACGAGGACGAGCGCGGCAGGGCGATGGCGGCCTGGGGCTCGGTGTCGATGCTCGGTCTGGTCGGCAGCCCGGTGCTGGGCGGCGTACTGATCGACCACTTCTCCTGGCAGTCCATCTTTCTGATCAACGTCCCGGTCGTCGTCCTCGCGGTCATCGCCGGTCTGACCCTGATGCCGGAGTCCCGGGCGCCGTGGCAGAAGCCGGACCCGCTCGGCGCGCTGCTCTCCGCCGTCGGCATGACCGCGCTGGTCTGGTGGATCATCGAGATCCCGCAGCACGGCGCCTTCGAGGGCCGCTCCGCCGTCACCGTGACCATCGCCGCCGTCGCCCTGATCGGCTTTGTGATCTGGGAGAACGTCACGCCTTCCCCGATGGTGCCGCTCGTTCTGTTCAAGCACCGCAACTTCAGCGGCGGTTCGCTCTCCCTCGCCCTGGTCCAGATCGGCAACGGCGGCCTGCTGCTGGTGCTGACCCAGTACCTCCAGTTCGTACTCGGTTACTCGCCGATCAAGGCGGGCCTCGCCTTCCTTCCGATGGCCGTCGCCGCCCTCGTCGGCAACGGGGCCGGGGTCAAGCTCGCAGAGAAGATCGGCAATCGTTTCGTCATCCTGGCCGGCATGCTCGTCATGGCCGCGTCCTTCGGCCTGCTGGCCACGGTCTCGGCCGACACCGGCTTCACCGTCCCGGCGGTCGCCCTCGCCCTCCTGGGCCTCGGCGCCGGCCTCGCGATGCCGGCCGCGGTCGCCGCCCTGATGGGCACCATCCCCGCCGACAAGGCCGGCGTCGGCTCGGCCCTCAACGACACCATCCAGCAGGCCGGCACGGCCCTCGGCATCGCCATCCTCGGCACCCTCCTCGCCGGCGGCTACGGCGACGCCATGCCGGCCGACGCCCCCGAACAGGCCAAGCAGTCCATCACCGGCGCCCTCGCCACCACCGACCCCGCCCTGATCCACACGGCCCGCGAGGCCTTCACCTCCTCCATGTCCACGACGTTCACGCTGAGCGCGATCGGCGTCCTGACCGCCGCTCTCCTCGCCACGCTGGTCATGCGCGACCGCGGGCCGAGCAGCCCGGCCGACCCGGCCCCGGCCCAGCACCCGGCCAAGGAACCGGAGCTGCTCACCTGAGCCGACCGGAACGGGACTGCGGCGGGCGCTTCCTCCAGCGGGAGGCGCCCGCCGTACGTCGTAGGTCTCCAGCAGGTGCGCCGCGCATGGGCACGCCTCCCCAGGCCGGCTCTGGGAAAATCGGTACGACGACCCCCACGACGGCCGCCCCTACGCCGCCCCCGTCACGTGGAGAGGAACGCCCGTGGACTTCGACGCTGTCGCCGACGAGCTGTACGGGCTGCGGCCGGAGCACTTCACGACCGCCCGCGACACCCACGCGGCGGCGGCCCGCAAGGCCGGTGACCGCGCCCTCGCCGAGAGGATCGGCAAGCTGCGCCGGCCGAGCCTGTCGGCATGGGCCGGCAACCTCCTGGTCCGTGAGCAGCCGGACGAGGTCGAACCACTGCTACGACTCGGGGAGGGCCTGCGCCAGGCACACCACGACCTGGACGGCGCCCAACTGCGCGAACTCATGCGCCGGCAACGGGTCCTGGTCAGCACCCTGTCCCGCCAGGCCGCCCAACTCGCCGCACAGGCAGGCCGCCCGATCACGCCGGACGCCCAACGGGAGGTCGAGAACACCCTGCAGGCCGTCCTCGCCGACCCGGACGCGGCCCGGCAGTGGGCCGCGGGCAGGCTGGTCAAACCGCTCGACGCCGCTGTCGGCTTCCCGGCGGTCGCACAGGATGCCGTACGGCCCGCTCCTGCCGTGTCCGAGGCGCCACCGCCGACCGCCCGCCGCGAGCGCGCGGCGGACGAGACCAGGCGGGAGCGCCTGACGAAGGCGCGCGAGGAGGCCGGCACCGCCGAGAACGACCTCCGGGCCGCGGAAGAGGAGGCAACGGTGGCCGCCCACGACGCGCAGAGCGCCAAGAACCACACCGACCAGCTGAGACAGCGCGTCAGCAGCCTGGCCGAGGAGCTGGAGCGGGCAGAGGAGGAGCACCGGCAGGCCGCCGCGGCCGAACGTCAGGCCAGGGAGCGCACCCGCTTCGCCGACCGCCGCGTGAGCGAGGCCCGACGCCGGGCCAGGAGTGCGGCCGCTCGTGTGGAACGGCTGACGGCAGAAGGCCGCTGAGGCCTGCCGCAGCCCGTCCGGGCGATGATCACTCGGTCCGGCCGAACTCCGCAGACCCGGACGGCACAGAAGACCCGGCAGACGCCGAAGACACGGAAGCCACGGAAGCCACGGTGGACGCAGGCACCGAAGGCGCGGGTGTCGCGGCAGGCACAGCAAGCGCGCGTGGCACCGAGGCCCGCGCACCCCGCCGGCCCGCAACCCGGCATCCGAGGCACCCCGCATGCCCCGCCCGCGCGCCCGCATCACGAACCCGCACCCCCCACTGATCCTTGGGCCGCGGCCCGGGCGGCTTCCCCCACCCGGCGAGATGCAGGCCCCAGGTGAGGAGTGCGGCCACGACCACGACGCCCGCCCCCAGCCAGAGCCCCGGCCGCCACCCGCACACACCGACGCCCAGAACCGCGCACCCCACCGTGGCAACGGCGACCCCCGACCACCCGGCGATGGTGTGCCCCTCGTCAAACTGATGTCCACCCACGTCTGTCACCCCTCGGCCACGTCCGTCAATGCCTACACTGCCTTAGCAGGTAAGCAATTTAACTTAGAAACTAAGGGATTTCCATGGAGGGCTCGCCCCAACCCCCCGCGCCCGTCTGGGCCGCGATCAACGCGATGGACGACTTCGTGGCGACGGCCATGTTCGGCCAGCAGGAGTTCGCCCGGCACCTGGGCCTGAGCGTCACTGACCTCATCTGCTTCGCGTACGTCCTCCAGGCCGGCCCCGACTCCCCCCTCACCGCCGGCGACCTGGCAGAGCGCGCGCACGTCACGACGGGCGCCGTGACCGGCATCCTGAACCGCCTGGAGCGCGGCGGATTCGTGACGCGGCAGCCGGACCCCGCCGACCGCCGCCGCGTGCGCGTGGCCGCCGTCCCGGCCGCCGCCGAGCGCGTACGCGCCATCTACGAGCCGTACTACGTGCTCCTGGCGGACCTCTTCACGCGCTACACGCCGGACGAGATCGCCCTGATCGCCGACTGGTTCACCCGCGCCGGCACGCTGGCACGCACGTACCTGGGGGAGTCCCGCGAGGGCACGCGCGCCGACCCCGGCGCTCGGTGATCAGGGCCCTCAGCGGGGTCCCCGCCGTGGCGGACGCAACAAGGCCCACATGGCAAGCCACTGGGCGTGGTGTCCGAATCGCCCGGCGATCCGCCGAGCCGTGGAGCGGCGCAGCGTGCACAGCCATACGTAGCTGGTCAGGGAGACACAAAGCGCTCCCCAACTCTGCCTGCACAACGTCCAGACCGACGGATCCCGGCCGGTACCCAGGTAGAGCGACCACAGCACGAGCGAGGCCAGTCCCAGCGCGACCAGGCCGGCCCTGAACACCTGACCACGAATCGCCCACCGGGAAGCCCAGAAGCCGACCGGAATCTGGATCACGACATGCAGCATCAGGAACCAGATCATCTGGCCCAGTACTTCGAGATGGCTTCGGCCGGACCCGGCCGGAATCAGGAGGAAGCCGACGAACAGCACCATGCCGCTCACGTGCATGGCGGCGATGTTCAGTGGAACGTGCCACGCCCCGACCCAGTGACGCTCGCTGTCACCCACCCGCACCGCGACCTCCCCTGAGTCGTGGCCGCCCCCGCTGTCACGTACCAAAAACCCCCGATCCAGGTGGACCGGGGGTCTTCGTGCTGGTGGGGCTAACAGGATTTGAACCTGTGGCCTCATCCTTATCAGGGATGCGCTCTAACCAACTGAGCTATAGCCCCGCCGCGCTCTGCGGTGTGTGTCCCGCGCGCTGACTCCTGAAGATTAGCGCACGACTGCGGCACTCCCAAAATCGATAGTCGCAGGACGTTTAGGAGACCGTCACTCGTCCTCTGCCAGCGTCAGCTCCACCCCGCCGACGAAGCCCGCGGAGAGGTTGTAGATGAACGCGCCGAGCGTCGCCAGCGCCGTCGCCAGGACGACGTCGATGACCGCGATGATCGCCGTGAACATCAGGACGTTGGGCAGCGACAGGAACGCCTGCAGGTCGAAGCCGTTCGACTCGTTCGAGCCGGTCGCCTCGGAGATCGTGCCGCCGACCGTGGAGAAGACGCCCATCGCGTCCATGACCATCCACAGCACCGCAGAGGCCACGATCGTGCAGATGCCCAGCGCGATGGAGAGCAGGAAGCTGACCTTCATCACCGACCACGGGTCGGCCTTGGCCACCCGCAGCCGCGCCTTGCGCACCCGCGGCGTGGTGCGCGCGCCGGTGCGCGGCCGGCGTACCGCGTTCCCGGCCCCGGGCGCGGCCGGGTAGGCCTGCGGCGGGTGGTACGGCCCGGAGGCCTGCTGCTCGGCGTGCCGCTCGCCGGGCAACGGGGAAGCCGTCTGCTGGGCGCCCGCCGGCTGCGGCTGGGCGCCCGCTGGGGCGGCCGGGCCCGCTCCAGCCGCGTAGTGCTGGGTCTGCGGGCCACGGGTGTCCGTCACAGTTCCCCCCTGGGATCCATGAGTGTCGGGCGAGTTCGAGGGTGTCTGGGCATCCTTCGCGGGCGACTTGATCGCCCGCAACTGGGTGGTGTGCGGGTCCGTCGCAGACGCGGCGGAGCCACGGCCGCCGCCGTCCGTCTCCGCGCCGGTCGAACTACCGGCCGGGATACCGGTCGATCCGGCGCCCGTGGCTCCGCTCACGCTGACTCACTCCTCGTGCTACTCGGCCGAGGGCGCCTCGCCCTCGTCCGTGCCGGTGGTGACAGCACCCTCGGCGGAGTCGTCGACAGCCAGATCGCCGTCGACCTCTTCCGCCTCGCGTCCCGCCTCGGCGTTACGAGCGATACCGACCACGGCATCGCGCTTGCCCAGATTGATCAGTTGGACGCCCATGGTGTCACGGCCCGTCTCCCTGACCTCGTTGACTCGCGTGCGAATCACACCGCCGGACAGCGTGATGGCGAGGATCTCGTCGGTCTCCTCGACCACCAGCGCGCCGACGAGCGAACCACGGTCCTCGACGATCTTGGCAGCCTTGATGCCGAGGCCGCCGCGACCCTGGACGCGGTACTCGTCGACGACGGTCCGCTTCGCGTACCCGCCGTCTGTGGCAGTGAACACGAACGTACCGGGTCGAACAACATTCATCGAGAGCAGTTCGTCCCCCTCGCGGAAACTCATGCCCTTCACACCGGATGTCGCACGTCCCATCGGGCGAAGCGACTCGTCCGTCGCGGTGAACCTGATCGACTGCGCCTTCCTGCTGATCAGCAGGAGATCGTCGTCCGGCGAAACGAGTTCGGCCCCGATCAGTTCGTCGTCGGATCCGTCCTCCCGCTCGCGCAGATTGATCGCGATGACACCACCCGAACGCGGGGAGTCGTAGTCCTTGAGCGAGGTCTTCTTCACCAGGCCGCCCTTGGTCGCCAGGACCAGGTAAGGCGCCGCCTCGTAGTCACGGATCGCGAGGATCTCGGCGATCGCCTCGTCCGGCTGGAAGGCGAGCAGGTTCGCGACGTGCTGCCCGCGCGCGTCGCGGCCGGCGTCCGGCAGCTCGTAGGCCTTCGCCCGGTAGACACGGCCCTTGTTGGTGAAGAACAGCAGCCAGTGGTGCGTGGTGGAGACGAAGAAGTGGTCGACGATGTCGTCTTCCTTCAGCTTCGTGCCGCGCACGCCCTTGCCGCCGCGCTTCTGCGCCCGGTAGTCGTCCGTCTTGGTGCGCTTGACGTAGCCGCCGCGCGAGACCGTGACGACGATGTCCTCCTCGGCGATCAGGTCCTCGATGGACATGTCACCGTCGTAGGGCACCAGCATGGTCTTGCGGTCGTCGCCGTACTTCTCGACGATCGCGGCGAGCTCCTCGCTGACGATGCCGCGCTGGCGGACCGGCGAGGCCAGGATCTCGTTGTACTCGGTGATCTTCGCCTGGAGTTCGTCGTGCTCCTGGACGATCTTCTGGCGCTCCAGGGCGGCGAGCCGGCGCAGCTGCATCTCCAGGATGGCGTTGGCCTGGATCTCGTCGATCTCCAGCAGCTGCATCAGGCCCGTGCGCGCGATGTCGACCGTGTCGCTGGCCCGGATGAGGGCGATGACGTCGTCGATGGCGTCCAGTGCCTTCAGGAGGCCGCGCAGGATGTGCGCCCGCTCCTCGGCCTTGCGCAGCCGGAAGCGCGTACGGCGGACGACGACCTCGATCTGGTGCGTCACCCAGTGGCGGATGAACGCGTCCAGCGACAGCGTGCGCGGCACCCCGTCGACCAGCGCCAGCATGTTGGCGCCGAAGTTCGACTGCAGGTCGGTGTGCTTGTAGAGGTTGTTCAGCACGACCTTGGCGACCGCGTCCCGCTTGAGGACGATGACGAGCCGCTGGCCGGTACGGGAGCTGGTCTCGTCGCGCACATCGGCGATGCCGCCGATCTTGCCGTCCTTCACCAGGTCGGCGATCTTCTGCGCGAGGTTGTCGGGGTTGGTCTGGTAGGGCAGCTCCGTGACCACCAGGCACTGGCGGCCCTGGATCTCCTCGACCTCGACCACCGCGCGCATCGTGATGGAGCCACGACCCGTGCGGTACGCCTCCTCGATGCCCTTGCGGCCCACCACCAGGGCGCCGGTCGGGAAGTCGGGGCCCTTGATGCGCTCGATGAGCGCGTCCAGCAGCTCCTCGTGGCTGGCCTCGGGGTGCTCCAGGTACCACTGGGCACCGGAGGCGACCTCGCGCAGGTTGTGCGGCGGGATGTTGGTCGCCATGCCGACCGCGATACCGGCCGAGCCGTTGATCAGCAGGTTCGGGAAGCGGGCGGGCAGGACGGTCGGCTCCTGGGAGCGGCCGTCGTAGTTGTCCGTGAAGTCGACGGTCTCCTCGTCGATGTCGCGGACCATCTCCATCGACAGCGGCGCCATCTTGCACTCGGTGTAGCGCATGGCCGCCGCCGGGTCGTTGCCCGGCGAGCCGAAGTTGCCGTTGGAGTCGACGAGCGGCATGCGCATCGCCCACGGCTGGGCGAGGCGGACCAAGGCGTCGTAGATGGAGCTGTCGCCGTGCGGGTGGTAGTTGCCCATGACGTCGCCCACGACGCGCGCGCACTTGTAGAAGCCGCGCTCGGGGCGGTAGCCGCCGTCGTACATCGCGTACAGGACGCGGCGGTGGACGGGCTTGAGGCCGTCCCGGACGTCCGGCAGCGCGCGGGAGACGATGACGGACATCGCGTAGTCGAGGTAGGAGCGCTGCATCTCCGTCTCGAGCCCGACGGGCTCGACGCGGAGGACCTGGCCCTCGGCCTCAGGCGTGACAGGGCCAGAGGAAGTGTTGGGGGTCTCGTCGGCCATAGCTGGTGAAGATCCTTCCTGGTGCGGTCAGCTGAGACCGACTCAGATGTCGAGGAAGCGGACGTCCTTGGCGTTGCGCTGGATGAACTGGCGGCGGGCCTCGACGTCCTCGCCCATCAGGACCGAGAACAGCTCGTCGGCCTGCGCGGCGTCGTCGAGGGTGACCTGGCCGAGGACGCGGTGCTCCTGGTCCATCGTGGTGATGCGCAGCTCCTCGGCGTTCATCTCACCGAGACCCTTGAAGCGCTGGATCGAGTCCTCCCTGACCCGCTTGCCGCGCTGGCGGCCCATCTCGATCAGCGCGTCGCGCTCGCGGTCGGAGTACGCGTAGTCGACGTCCTCCCGGCCCCACTTGATCTTGTAGAGCGGAGGACGGGACAGGAACACGTGACCCGCCTCGACCAGCGGCCGCATGAAGCGGAACAGGAAGGTCAGCAGCAGGGTGTTGATGTGCTGGCCGTCGACGTCGGCGTCCGCCATCAGGATGATCTTGTGATAGCGGAGCTTCTCGATGTCGAAGTCCTCGTGCACACCCGTACCGAAGGCGGAGATCAGCGCCTGGATCTCCTGGTTCTGCAGGATCTTGTCGATCCGCGACTTCTCGACGTTGAGGATCTTGCCGCGGATCGGGAGGATCGCCTGGTACTCCGGGTTGCGGCCGGACTTGGCCGAGCCGCCGGCGGAGTCACCCTCGACGATGAAGATCTCGCACTTGATGGGGTCGTTCGACTGGCAGTCGGACAGCTTGCCCGGCAGCGACGCGCTCTCCAGCAGGCCCTTGCGGCGGGTCAGGTCACGCGCCTTGCGGGCCGCCACGCGCGCGGTGGCCGCCTGGATGCCCTTGCGGACGATGTCCGCGGCCTCGACCGGGTTGCGGTCCAGCCAGTCGTTGAGGTGCTCGTAGACGACCTTCTGCACGAAGGTCTTCGCCTCCGTGTTGCCCAGCTTGGTCTTGGTCTGGCCCTCGAACTGGGGCTCGCTCAGCTTGACCGAGATGATCGCCGTCAGACCCTCGCGGATGTCGTCACCCGTGAGGTTGTCGTCCTTCTCGCGCAGCAGCTTCTTGTCCCGCGCGTACTTGTTGATCAGCGAGGTCATCGCGGCGCGGAAGCCCTCTTCGTGCGTACCGCCCTCGTGCGTGTGGATGATGTTCGCGAAGGAGTAGACACCCTCGGTGTAACCGTTGTTCCACTGCATCGCGACCTCGAGGGACAGGTTCTTGTCCCTGTCCTCCGCCTGGAGGTCGATGACCGACGGGTGCACCACGTCGCCCTTGCGGGAGTTGAGGTAGGTCACGAAGTCGACGATGCCGCCCTCGTAGTGGTACGTGACGGTCTTGGGCTCCTGCTTCTCGTCCGCGCCCGCCTCGTCCGCACCGGTCGTGGCCTTGGCCGACTCACGCTCGTCGGTGAGCTTGATCGTCAAGCCCTTGTTGAGGAACGCCATCTCCTGGAAGCGCCGCGAGAGCGTCTCGAAGGAGTAGTCGGTGGTCTCGAAGATGTCGCCGTCGGCCCAGAAGGTGACCGACGTGCCGGTCTCCTCGGTGGCCTCGTGCTGGACGAGCGGGGCCGTCGGGACGCCCATCTTGTAGTCCTGCGTCCAGCGGTGGCCGTCGGTCCTGACCTCGACCGCGACCTTGGAGGACAGGGCGTTCACGACGGAGACGCCCACGCCGTGCAGACCACCCGAGACCGCGTAGCCGCCGCCGCCGAACTTGCCGCCCGCGTGCAGAACGGTCAGCACGACCTCCAGGGCCGGCTTGTTCTCGGACGGGACGATGCCTACCGGGATGCCACGGCCGTTGTCGACGACCCGGACCCCGCCGTCGGGGAGGATCGTGACGTCGATCGTGTCCGCGTGCCCGGCGAGCGCCTCGTCGACGGAGTTGTCGACGACCTCGTACACGAGGTGGTGCAGTCCTCGCTCACCGGTCGAGCCGATGTACATGCCCGGTCGCTTGCGGACCGCGTCCAGACCCTCGAGGACGGTGATGGCGCTGGCGTCGTAAGAAGCCGTGACCTCGCCGCTCGATGCGGGGGCCGCGGCGGTCACGCCGGCGTCGGTGGACGGGATGTTCTCGTTGGGGTTGCCGGAATCGGCCACGAAGCGCCCTTTCTGGCACAGCACGAGCCGGGCTCGTCGGCGGGTTGCCGGAGCGGCTGCGGCATGTTGCGTTGGTAAGCCTTGTTCAGCGATGCTCAGCTTTTCCCGGGCGGTCCCCACGATCGGGGCGGGATTGTCTCCCAGTCTACCGGTAGCGCCGACAGTGATGGGGGTTTGCCGGTACCTGAGTCCGCATGTGCCGCCCTGAACCATCCTCCGCCGGGTACCGATATACGGAAGGGGGCTCCAAGAGGCTCACGGAGGCACTCAGCGCTTCCGGGTGTCAACCCTTCGCTACTCCGGCGTCAGGTCAGGATTCGCAACCGCGTGCGGTTGTACGACGATCGGTGAGCGCCTGTGGAGAACCCCTGCCACCGGGCGCAGCAGACGTGGCGTGGGTCACCCCCAGGACGTGATGCAGCTCACCCTGTGACGGGTCCGACTCAGCCGTAGGTGTCGCCGGGGCCGGTGCTCCCCGGGGCACGCAGGGGGCCGTAGCGGGGGGTGGGGCCGCTGGGGCCCTGCACCTTGATCGCCTTGACCGCGCCGTGGCCGAGATCCTCGTTGAGCCGGGCGACCAGCGTGGGGGCGAGCAGCCGCAGGTTGGTGGCCCAGGCGGTGGAGTCGCAGCGCACGACGAGCACCCGCTCGTCCTCGTCGTACTTCTCCGGGACGCAGTGCTTGGCCACGTCGTCGCCGACGATCTGCGGCCAGCGGCCCATCACACCGCCCACCGCGGCCGGGGCCTCCCAGCCGCGCTCGCTGATCAGCCGGTTGATCGCGGAGCCGAGCGCCATCGGATCGCGCCCGTCGGCGCGTGCGCCGGAGCGCAGGCCGCCGCGGCGCGCCTGCTTCTTCTGCTGCACCGCGTCCCCCCGCGCGCGGGCGGCCTCCTTAGCCGCCCGCAGCGCCACCCGCGCGAGGTCGACGCCGGACGGCTCGGGGGACTTCTTCGGGGCCGCTCCCTCCGCCGTCACGCCCGCTCCACCGCCCCGTCGGCCACGGTGTACCGCGTCCCCGACAGCACATGCGGTACGTCGTCGTCGACCGCGGCCGTCACCAGCACCTGCTCGCCGGGCGCGACCAGCTCGGCCAGCCGCTCGCGGCGGCGGGTGTCGAGCTCGGCGAAGACGTCGTCGAGGATCAGTACGGGCTCGTTGCCCTCGGCGCGCAGCAGGTCGTAGGAGGCGAGGCGCAGCGCCAGGGCGTAGGACCAGGACTCGCCGTGGGAGGCGTAGCCCTTGGCGGGCAACTCGCCGAGCTTGAGGTTCAGATCGTCCCGGTGGGGCCCCACAAGGGTGACGCCGCGCTCGATCTCCTGCTTGCGGGCGTCGGCGAGCGTGGCCATGAGCTGCTCGAAGAGCGCCTCGCGCGCGTGGGCGTCGCCCGGGGACGACGGCTTGTACTCCAGGGCGACCGGACCGCCGCCGGGGGCCAGTTGTTCGTAGGCCTTGTCGGCCAGCGGCTGGAGCGCGGAGATCATTTCGAGGCGCTGGGCGAGCAACTCGGCGCCCGCGCGCGCGAGGTGCTGGTCCCAGACGTCCAGGGTGGACAGGTCCATGGAACGGCCGCCGTGCCGCCGGGCGAGCGCGGCCGACTTCAGCAGGGTGTTGCGCTGCTTGAGGACGCGGTCGTAGTCGGAGCGCACGCCGGCCATGCGCGGGGAGCGTGCGGTGATCAGCTCGTCCAGGAAGCGGCGCCGCTCCCCGGGATCGCCCTTGACCAGGGCGAGGTCCTCGGGAGCGAACAGCACGGTCCGGACGATGCCGAGTACGTCACGCGGCCTGACCTGCGAGGATCTGTTGATGCGGGCGCGGTTCGCCTTGCCCGGGTTCAGCTCCAGCTCGATCAGTTGCTGCCGTTCGCCCTGGCGGATCTGGGCGCGGATCACCGCGCGGTCGGCGCCCATGCGGACCAGGGGGGCGTCGGAGGAGACGCGGTGGCTGCCGAGGGTGGCGAGGTAGCCGACGGCCTCGACGAGGTTCGTCTTGCCCTGGCCGTTGGGGCCGACGAAGGCGGTGACGCCCGGGTCGAGCGGGACTTCGACCCGGGCGTACGAGCGGAAGTCGGCGAGCGACAGATGCGTGACGTGCATGGTGGTGCGCCGACCTCCCCCGGTCCGCTGGTACTGGCTGTTTCGGGTTACTTCTTCTCGACCGCGTGGCCGCCGAACTGGTTCCGCAGCGCGGCGATCATCTTCATCTGCGGAGAGTCCTCCTGGCGCGAGGCGAACCGGGCGAAGAGGGAGGCCGTGATCGCGGGCAGTGGCACGGCGTTGTCGATGGCGGCTTCCACGGTCCAGCGGCCCTCGCCGGAGTCCTGTGCGTGACCGCGCAGCTTGTCCAGGTGCTCGTCCTCGTCGAGGGCGTTGACCGCGAGGTCCAGCAGCCAGGAGCGGATGACGGTGCCCTCCTGCCAGGAGCGGAAGACCTCCCGGACGTCGGTCACGGAGTCGACCTTCTCGAGGAGCTCCCAGCCCTCGGCGTAGGCCTGCATCATGGCGTACTCGATGCCGTTGTGGACCATCTTCGCGAAGTGGCCCGCGCCGACCTTGCCGGCGTGCACGGAGCCGAAGTCGCCCTCGGGCTTGAGCGCGTCGAAGACGGGCCGCACCTTGGCGACGTTCGCCGCGTCGCCGCCGTACATCAGTGCGTAGCCGTTCTCCAGGCCCCAGACGCCGCCGGAGACACCGCAGTCGACGAAGCCGATGCCCTTAGCGGCGAGTTCCTCGGCGTGCTTCTCGTCGTCCGTCCAGCGGGAGTTGCCGCCGTCCACGACGACGTCCCCGGGCTCCAGGAGCTCGGCCAGCTGGTCGATGGTCGACTGGGTGGCGGCACCGGCCGGGACCATGACCCACACGACGCGCGGGCCGCTGAGCTTGCCCACAAGCTCTTCCAGGCTGTGGACATCGGCGAGGTCCGGGTTGCGGTCGTATCCGACGACGGTGTGGCCCGCGCGGCGGATCCGCTCGCGCATGTTGCCGCCCATCTTGCCGAGGCCGACGAGACCGAGCTCCATCAGTTGTGTTCCTTAGGTTGCGACAGGTGTTGCGAAGTGGCGTCGGGCACTTTCGTACCCGTGTCCGAGCCTAGACCCGGACGGTCGCGCACATCTGTGGGCATACGCGCTCACGCGTACCGCCCCACCTGCGGCTTCGCATCCGGTGATCCACAGGACCGCGAGGGCTGTGGATCACCGGTCTGCCCGGCCCGGCCCGCGTCAGCCGCTGAGCCGCACCGGCATGATCAGGTACTTGTAGGCCTCGTCCGCCTCGGCGTCCAGCGCCGGCTTGCCGCTGAGCAGGGCGGGCTTGGTGGACGTCGTGAAGGACAGCTGGGCCACCGGGGAGTCGATGGCGCTCAGGCCGTCCAGCAGGAAGGTCGGGTTGAAGGCGATCGAGATGTCGTCGCCCTCCAGCTGCGCGTCGACCCTTTCCACAGCCTGTGCGTCGTCACTGGAGCCGGCCTCCAGGATCAGCACGCCCTGCTCGAAGCTCAGTCGCACCGGGGTGTTCCGCTCGGCGACCAGGGCCACGCGCTTGACGGCCTCCACGAACGGCGGGGTCTCGATGACGGCGACGCTGTTGAACTCGGTCGGGAACAGCGTGCGGTACTTCGGGAGGTCGCCCTCCAGCAGGCGGGTCGTCGTACGCCGACCGGCGCCCTCGAAACCGATCAGGCCCTCGCCGGAGCCGGAGCCGGACAGCGCGAGCGTCACGCTGTCACCGCTGGTCAGCGACTTGGCGGTGTCGAGCAGCGTCTTGGCGGGCACCAGGGCCACCGCGGAGGCCTCGGGGTTCTCCGGCTTCCACAGGAACTCGCGGACCGCGAAGCGGTAGCGGTCGGTGGAGGCGAGGGTGACCTTGTCGCCCTCGATCTCGATGCGTACACCGGTGAGCACGGGCAGCGTGTCGTCCCGGCCCGCGGCGATGGCGACCTGGGCGGCCGCGGCGGCGAAGACCTCGCCGGGGACCGTGCCCGTCGCGTTCGGCATCTGCGGCAGCGCCGGGTACTCCTCCACAGGCAGGGTGTGGAGTGTGAAACGCGAGGAGCCGCACACCACTGTCGCCCGTACACCGTCTGTGGAAATCTCCACCGGCCGGTTGGGCAGGGCGCGGGAGATGTCGGCGAGCAGGCGGCCGGAGACGAGGACCGTGCCGTCCTCCTCGACCTCGGCCTCCACCGACACGCGTGCGGAGACCTCGTAGTCGAAGCTGGACAGGCTCAGCTGGCCGTCCTCGGCCTTCAGCAGCAGGCCGGCGAGGACAGGCGCCGGCGGCCGGGCCGGGAGGCTGCGCGCCGCCCAGGCCACGGCCTCCGCGAGTACGTCGCGTTCCACCCGGATCTTCACTGTTGCCGCCTCCTGCTGTTGCCGGCGCTTCTCGCCCTGCCTGGCTTCGTCGTCTGTCTCGGTGTCGCTGGCCCCGGGGAGGGAAGAACACCGGGGACCAGTCTGACGCACCGCACTGACAGTAGGTGCCTCTCGGGGTCAAGTCGTGACGAGGGGCAGCCGGGCGCCGGACGGCGAGTTGTGCACAGGACCCCCTTCGAAGCGGATTCCCCACTCTCTCTAGTCGGGAGTAGTAGTAGGGGCTGTGGATACCGTGGATAACTGCGTTTGCGCAGCTCAGAGCGGAAATTTTGTCCACGGGCCCTGTGGGCGACGGCGGTGGACAACCGGGGCTGTCTGTGGAGAAAAGAAAGTTCTGCACACCCCGTGCACAGGCCGAGGCGACTTCTCCCCAGCGCCGTCCCCAGCTTTACCCACCTTTCCCACAGCCCAACCTGGCACCTTTGTGTGACGCCTTTCACTCGACCCGGTGATCAGGCGCGTCGGGTTGCCGAACAGTGGACAGCGCTGTGGAGAAGCTGGGGATCGCTGGGGACAACCGCCCCGAGCCTGTGGGTTGCCCGTGGACAACTCCGTGCACAGCTTGTGGATCCGTCGGCCGTCCACAGTCTGTGGAGATCGTTCGTCCACCAATCCACAAGCAGTTGACCTGGTCTGATGGTCTTTCAACAGGCGCGGCTGTGGACACGATATGGACAACTTCCCAGTCCCCAGCATGTGGACGGGAAAAACTCACCGAATCTGTGGAGAGTGGCCGTAACCCGGCACGTATTCGAACACGGGATGACGGCGGTACGACGAAGGGCGCCCCGGGGATCTCGTCCCGGGGCGCCCTCGGCGGCCTGTGGCGGCTGCTGTCAGCCGTTCTTGATGCGGTTCGTCAGCTCGGTCACCTGGTTGTAGATGGAGCGCCGCTCGGCCATCAGATTGCGGATCTTGCGGTCCGCGTGCATCACGGTCGTGTGGTCGCGCCCGCCGAACAGCGCGCCGATCTTCGGCAGCGACAGATCCGTCAGCTCACGGCACAGGTACATCGCGATCTGTCGGGCCGTGACGAGCTGGCGGCCACGGGAGCTGCCGCACAGGTCCTCGACCGTCAGGCCGAAGTAGTCGGCGGTGGCGCTCATGATGGCCGTCGAGGTGATCTCCGGGGTCGAGTCCTCGCCGCCGGGGATCAGGTCCTTGAGGACGATCTCGGTCAGGCCCAGGTCCACCGGCTGCCGGTTGAGCGACGCGAACGCCGTCACCCTGATCAGCGCGCCTTCCAGCTCACGGATGTTCCGCGAGATCCGCGAGGCGATGAACTCCAGTACCTCCGGCGGGGCGTTGAGCTGCTCCTGCACCGCCTTCTTGCGCAGAATCGCGATCCGGGTCTCCAGCTCCGGCGGCTGGACGTCCGTGATCAGACCCCACTCGAAACGGTTCCGCAGCCGGTCCTCCAGCGTCACCAGCTGCTTCGGCGGCCGGTCGCTGGACAGCACGATCTGCTTGTTCGCGTTGTGGAGCGTGTTGAAGGTGTGGAAGAACTCCTCCTGCGTCGACTCCTTGTCCGCGAGGAACTGGATGTCGTCGACGAGCAGGATGTCCATCTCGCGGTACCGCTTGCGGAAGCTGTCGCCCTTGCCGTCGCGGATCGAGTTGATGAACTCGTTGGTGAACTCCTCCGAGCTCACGTACCGCACGCGCGTGCCCGGGTACAGGCTCCGCGCGTAGTGTCCGATCGCGTGCAGCAGATGGGTCTTGCCGAGCCCCGACTCGCCATAGATGAAGAGGGGGTTGTAGGCCTTCGCGGGCGCCTCCGCGACGGCCACGGCGGCCGCGTGCGCGAAGCGATTCGAGGCGCCGATGACGAACGTGTCGAAGAGGTACTTCGGGTTCAGCCGCGCGGTCGGCTCCCCGGGACCGGTCGCCGGCGCGGGCTGCGCGGCCAGTGGGCCGGGGGCGCCGCTGGACACCGGCAGCGTGGCGCCGGCCGGACCGCGGTGCACCTGGCCGCCGCCGACCGACTGCTCGGGCAGTTCCCGGCGGGCGTCGCGCTGGTCGTAGTCACCACGTGACGGCTCGTACTCCGAGCGCTGCTGGTCGTACGGCCGCTCCCTGCCTTGCGGGCGGTAGTCCTGCGAGGGCGGGCCGTAGTGGTCGCGGTCGCGGGACGGGGGGCCGTACGAGTCCTGCGAGCCGTAGGAGTCCTGCGAGTCGTACGACTCCCGTGGCGGCGTCGCGTACGGGTCGCGCTCGGGGAAGCCCAGGCGCGGCTGCTGCCAGCCGTACTCGTCCTGCTGCTGCCGCGGCCAGGCGCCCGGCTCCGGGCGCTGCTGGTACTCCGACGGATAGGCGGGGCGCGGGTTGGGCAGCTGATCGCCGGGCGAACCCGGGAGCTGCTCGGCGCGGTGCCGGCCGTGGCCGTAGCCCTCGTACTGACCGGACGACGGGAGCTGTTCGGGCTCCTCGTAGCGGTGCTGGTGCTGGGCGGGGGGCGCCGGCGGGGACGGCGGGGGCTCGCCCGCGGAGTCGTCGACGGTGATCGCGATCCGGATCGGGCGGCCGCACTCACGGGTGAGCGTCTCGCTCACGATCGGTGCGAGGCGTCCCTCCAGGACCCCCTTCGCGAACTCGTTCGGTACGGCGAGCAGTGCGGTGTCGGCGACCAGCGCGAGCGGCTGGCAGCGCCGGATCCAGTGTTCGTCCTTGGTCTCGACGCCCTGTCCACGGCCTTCACCGAGAAGTTGCTCGAGTACTCGTGGCCACACTGCGGCAAGATCGGCAGGTACGTCAGCCACAGGGCACGCTCTCTCACGGGTCCCACGAACGTGTGGTTGTGGGACGGCTCGGGATGTAAATCGGGTCGGGCGGGGATAAGGGAACGAATCGGAGTCCCGTCACGGTAGTCAGGGCGACGGGTACGGTTCAAGTTGTTGTCCCCAGCCTGTGGACAGTGTCTCCCCGTGACCCTTGGTTTGACCGAATGGCGTAGCCGCGCGTACCGTAACCAGGTCGAGTTGTCGATGGCTGCTGCCGCCTGCCTCCGATGGGCACAGATCGCGTCAAGGTGATCGGAAAGCGGTGCACTCGGGCGTAACGCGAGCTACTCGTGGGCGCACGGTGACAGCCAGGACGGCACCCCGCAAACCCCGATTTATTCTGGAGCCCCCGAGTGAGCAAGCGCACCTTCCAGCCGAACAACCGTCGTCGCGCCAAGACCCACGGCTTCCGGCTGCGTATGCGCACCCGTGCCGGCCGCGCGATTCTCGCGTCCCGCCGTAGCAAGGGTCGCGCCCGTCTGTCCGCCTGATTCCGATCAGGTCATGACGTCGTGCTGCCCACCGAGAACCGGCTGAGGCGGCGCGAGGACTTCGCGACCGCGGTACGACGAGGGCGCCGGGCCGGACGCCCACTCCTCGTCGTCCACCTTCGTAGCGGTGCCACGGACCCGCACGCGCCTGGGGAGAGCGCTCCCCGGACACGTGCGGGTTTCGTCGTGAGCAAGGCTGTGGGCGGCGCGGTCGTACGCAACAAAGTGAAGCGCAGACTGCGCCATCTGATGCGTGACCGAGTCGACCTGCTGCCCCCCGGTAGCCTGGTAGTGGTACGAGCGCTGCCCGGTGCGGGCGACGCCGACCATGCACAGCTGGCCCGAGACCTGGACGCCGCCCTGGAGCGGCTACTGGGAGGGGGCGCGCGATGAAGTACCCGCTGCTGGCGCTGATCAAGCTGTACCAGTGGACCATCAGCCCGCTGCTCGGGCCGGTGTGCAAGTACTACCCGTCGTGTTCCCACTACGGCTACACGGCCATTGACCGGCATGGTGCCCTCAAGGGCACCGCACTCACGGCCTGGCGCATCCTGCGTTGCAATCCGTGGTCGCTGGGCGGCGTGGACCATGTCCCGCCGCGTAAGCGTCCGCGGTGGCACGAGATGCTGCGCAACACATGGCGCGCACGCAAGGGCGGGCCCTCCGCCGCCGAAACGGCCACCGAAGAGAACGTTCATTCGAGTTCTTTGAGCGACGTTCCTTCGAGCCCGGCCGCAGAGACCCCGTCCCATGCCCAAGGAGCATGATTAGTGGACACGATTGCCAGCCTCTTCAGCTTCATCACCACACCCGTTTCGTGGGTCATCGTCCAGTTCCACTCGCTGTACGGTGCGCTCTTCGGCCCCGACACGGGCTGGGCCTGGGGCCTGTCCATCGTGTCGCTGGTGATCCTGATCCGCATCTGCCTGATCCCGCTCTTCGTGAAGCAGATCAAGGCGACCCGGGCGATGCAGACGCTTCAGCCCGAGATGAAGAAGATCCAGGAGCGCTACAAGAACGACAAACAGCGTCAGTCCGAAGAGATGATGAAGCTGTACAAGGAGACGGGCACCAACCCGCTCTCCTCGTGCCTTCCCATCCTGGCGCAGTCTCCGTTCTTCTTCGCCCTGTATCACGTGCTCAACAGCATCGCGTCGAACGACACGATCGGCGTGATCAACGAGCGGCTGCTGGAGAGCGCGCAGAAGGCGCACATCTTCGGTGCCCCGCTCGCCGCGAAGTTCACCGACAACGCGGACAAGGTCGAGGCGCTCGGCTCATCGATCACCGATGTGCGGATCGTCACGGCCATCATGATCGTCCTGATGTCGCTGTCGCAGTTCTACACGCAGCGCCAGCTGATGACGAAGAACGTCGACACCTCGGTGAAGACGCCGTTCATGCAGCAGCAGAAGATGCTGATGTACATCTTCCCGATCATGTTCGCCGTCTTCGGCATCAACTTCCCGGTCGGTGTCCTCGTCTACTGGCTGACCACCAACGTGTGGACCATGGGCCAGCAGATGTACGTCATCCACAACAACCCGACCCCGGGTTCCAAGGCACAGGCCGCGTACCTGGAGCGTCTGACCAAGAGCGTCACGCACCACGGCAAGACCCGCGGACGCGGTGAGCGCGCCATCGTCAAGGCCATCGTCGCCAAGGGCCGGGACCGCAACGACTACGAGCGCAAGTTCATCAACGGCCTCAGCAAGGCCGGTCTCGCGGCCCAGCCCGACGGCAACGTCGTGAAGAGCGAGGGCGCCGTGGCCACCGTGACCGAGGACGGTACGCCCACCGTCACCGCCGGCACTCCGAAGCGTCAGCAGCCCAAGCGGCAGCCGAAGGCGAAGCGCCAGGCCGCCGGCGGTCCCAAGCCCGCGGGCGGTGCCGAGAACACCGGCGCCGAGAACGCCGCGCCGACGACCTCGCTGAGCAAGTCCGACGAACCGCAGGACGCTGGATCGGCGGATGCGTCCGGCAAGGCGGCGCCCAAGTCCGGTGGCGGGGGCCGCAGCCGGGCCCAGTCCGGCCAGCGCAAGGGCCCGCAGCGGCCCAAGTCCTCTTCCAAGAAGTAAAGGAGTCCATCCCGTGACGGAAGGCACCACCTCCGCCGCTGCCGAGGGTGCAGACACCCTGACCCGCCTGGAGCAGGAGGGCGAGATCGCGGCGGATTACCTCGAAGGTCTGCTGGACATCGCCGATCTCGACGGCGACATCGACATGGACGTCGAGAGCGACCGCGCCGCTGTCTCGATCATCAGTGACGCGGGCGGCCGTGACCTGCAGAAGCTGGTCGGCCGGGACGGCGAGGTGCTGGAGGCGCTCCAGGAGCTCACGCGCCTGGCCGTGCACCGGGAGACCGGTGACCGCAGCCGGCTGATGCTGGACATCGCGGGCTACCGCGCCAAGAAGCGCTCCGAGCTCTCCGAGCTGGGCGCCAAGGCCGCCGCGGAGGTCAGGAACAGCGGCGAGCCCGTGAAGCTCAAGCCGATGACGCCGTTCGAGCGCAAGGTCGTGCACGACGCCGTCAAGGCCGCGGGTCTGCGCAGCGAGTCCGAGGGCGAGGAGCCGCAGCGCTTCGTCGTCGTGCTGCCCGCCTGAGCAGTCCCACGCTCCACCGGCCCCGTCTGTTGCGCAGGCGGGGCCGATCTTTGTCAGCCTGGTAGTCAGCGCGCGTGCGCTGGAGGGTACGGAAGGACGGTCCCCGTGACGGAGGCAGCGGAGCTCCCCCCCGCTCCCGAGGAAGCCCGTGCGGTATTCGGCGATCGCTTCTCGGACGCGGTCCGGTACGCGGAGCTGCTGGCCGAGGCAGGCGTACAGCGAGGGCTCATCGGCCCCAGGGAGGTGCCCCGGCTCTGGGAGCGGCATCTGCTGAACTGTGCGGTGCTCTCGGAGGTCGTGCCCGAGGCCGTCACCGTCTGCGATGTCGGCTCCGGTGCCGGTCTGCCGGGCATCCCGCTGGCCCTGGTCCGGGAGGACCTGAAGATCACGCTGCTGGAGCCCCTGCTGCGACGGACGAACTTCCTGACCGAGGTCGTCGAGCTGCTCGGCCTCGACCATGTCACCGTCGTGCGCGGTCGCGCCGAGGAGGTCATGGGGAAGCTCCCACCGGTTCATGTGGTGACGGCGCGGGCGGTGGCCCCGCTGGACCGGCTGGCCACCTGGGGAATTCCGCTGCTGCGTCCCTACGGCGAGATGCTCGCGCTCAAGGGCGACACCGCGGAGGAGGAGCTCAAGGCCGCCGGCACCGCGCTGAGCAAGCTCGGGGCCGTGGGCACGTCCATCCTGCATGTGGGTGAGGGCGTCGTGGATCCTCTGTCCACGGTCGTGCGGGTCGAGGTCGGGGAGAGCCCTGGCGGTGTGCGGTTCGCGGCGAAGCGGGCGAAGGCCGCGCGGACGGGACGCGTACGCCGGCGTCGCTGATCCGTCCTGAGGACGAGACTTACTCCACACAAGCTGCCAAACCTATGCATCCCGGAGTGTCGCGACAGTCCGGTCCCGGCTGCTGTGCATCGTGTTTCACGTGAAACGTCGCTCACTGCTGCACGGCATTATCAGCCGCGGCCGGGCCGCGGCCGAACCCCGAGACCGCAAGCCTCTCGGCTCACTCGGCGAAGCTCCGGTCGTTTCCGATGACGCTCCGCCCCCCGCAAGGGGTCCGGAGTTGTCCACAGAGGTGGATTTCTCCACAGAACAACAGGCCTCACTGGTTCACGACCCCGAAGGCATGGGAGGCTCTGTTCATTGCGAGCCTGAAGTCGAGGAGAGTGAATCCTTGCGGTCCGACGCCAACATCGCGGGACCGATGACCGATCCGGTCCCCGGTCCCCGTACCGAGTCGCCGGGGGAGGATGTTTCACGTGAAACACCGCCCCCGATGGACGACACTCCCATCGGTCGTGCTGCCCAACTGGCGGTCGAGGCTCTGGGCCGGGCCGGGGAGGGTCTACCGAGACCTGAACAGACCCGTGTCATCGTTGTCGCCAACCAGAAGGGTGGGGTGGGCAAGACGACGACGACCGTCAACCTGGCCGCTTCGCTGGCTCTGCACGGCGGCCGCGTCCTGGTGATCGACCTCGACCCGCAGGGCAACGCGTCCACCGCTCTGGGGATCGACCACCACGCCGAAGTGCCATCGATCTACGACGTGTTGGTCGAGAGCAAGCCGCTCTCGGAGGTCGTCCAGCCGGTCCCCGACGTCGAGGGTCTCTTCTGCGCCCCCGCCACGATCGATCTCGCCGGTGCGGAGATCGAGCTGGTGTCCCTGGTGGCGCGCGAGAGCCGTCTTGAGCGAGCGATCCAGGCATACGAGCAGCCGCTGGACTACATCCTCATCGACTGCCCGCCCTCGCTGGGCCTGCTCACGGTCAACGCCCTTGTGGCGGGCCAGGAGGTCCTCATCCCGATCCAGTGCGAGTACTACGCGCTGGAGGGGCTGGGTCAGCTCTTGCGCAACGTCGACCTGGTGCGAGGGCACCTCAACCCGGCCCTGCATGTCTCGACAATTCTGCTCACCATGTACGACGGCCGGACGCGCCTTGCGTCCCAGGTTGCCGACGAGGTGCGTAGCCACTTCGGCGACGAGGTGCTGCGGACGAGCATCCCGCGCTCGGTCCGTATCTCCGAGGCGCCGAGCTACGGGCAGACGGTCCTGACTTACGATCCAGGTTCGAGCGGTGCCCTTTCCTATCTGGAGGCGGCACGAGAAATCGCGCTGAAGGGCGTCGGCGTCAGCTATGACGCGACACACGCCCACATCGGCGCTCAGAGCGACCACAGCATGGTGGAGGGGATCCAGTGAGCGAGCGACGGAGGGGACTGGGCCGTGGTCTCGGGGCTCTGATCCCTGCGGCCCCGACCGAGAGGACGCCGGCCCAGGCTGCGGTGGGAGGTGCTGCATCCGCGTCGCCCACGGCGGTGCCGGTGCTGACGTCCGACCGTGGCGTGGCCGCGGCCAAGGTGGCCACACTGCCGCCTGTTTCACGTGAAACCGAAGAGCCGTCGGTGAACGACGTGATGGACATGCCCGCACCTCCCATGGGCGCCCACTTCGCCGAGCTGCCGCTCGACTCCATCACACCCAACCCGCGCCAGCCCCGAGAGGTCTTCGACGAGGACGCGCTGCAGGAGCTCGTCACCTCCATCCAGGAGGTCGGGCTTCTCCAGCCCGTCGTCGTACGCCAGCTGGGTCCCGCCCGCTACGAACTCATCATGGGTGAGCGGCGCTGGCGGGCCTGCCGTGAGGCGGGCCTCGAAGCCATCCCTGCGATCGTGCGTGCCACGGACGACGAGAAGCTCCTCCTCGATGCCCTGCTGGAGAACCTGCACCGGGCCCAGCTGAACCCGCTGGAAGAGGCAGCCGCCTACGACCAGCTGCTGAAGGACTTCAACTGCACCCACGACCAGCTGGCCGACCGCATCGGCCGGTCGCGTCCGCAGGTGTCCAACACGCTGCGTCTGTTGAAGCTTTCGCCGGCGGTTCAGCGCCGGGTGGCAGCGGGTGTGCTGTCTGCCGGGCACGCACGCGCACTGCTCTCCGTGGAGGACTCGGAGGAGCAGGACCGGCTGGCCCACCGGATCGTCGCTGAGGGTCTTTCGGTGCGCGCCGTCGAGGAGATCGTGACCCTCATGGGATCGCGGCCCAAGACGGCTCAGCGCTCCAAGGGGCCGCGGGCCGGTGCCCGGGTCTCTCCGGCGCTGACGGACCTCGCGACGCGTCTCTCGGACCGCTTCGAGACGCGGGTCAAGGTCGACCTCGGTCAGAAGAAGGGCAAGATCACCGTGGAGTTCGCCTCCATGGAGGACCTTGAGCGAATCCTCGGCTCGCTCGCGCCGGGAGAGGGCCCCGTCCTGCAGAAGAGCCTGCTGGACGGCGGCGATTCCGACTCCGACTTCGAGGAGACGGAGGACTGAGTCCCCGGGCGGCGGCGTGAGCCCGTTCCGTGGCCGCTCGTGCGGGCCGTGTCCGGTGTGTACCGGAACACGGCCCGCACTTTGCTTTCTGGCGGTATCGGTGGAATCGCTTCATGGATACGATGCGATCGGGTATGGCGCATCCACGTGGCAGTACGTCTGCGGTACATCTATGGGGAGGCGGGGGCCATGCGAACGATGAGCCGGACCGGACTGCTGAGCGCAGTACTGGGCCTGGGCGCGGTCGGCGGGTTCGTCGGCAGCCTGCTCAGGGAACGGAGTGCTCTGACTGCCGCCCGAGACGCTGCGGGCGAGGGAAGCGAGGAACAGCCTTCATGGGCCGTCGGCTCGTACCGCTCACGCTGGACAACCTTCCGGACCTTCCCCGGCGCTGCCGCACGTGCGTCTTCTGGGAACTCGACCCAGTCAGCGGCGAAGCCGCGGTGAAGGCGGGCACGCCCGCCCTGGAGAAGGAAGCGTGGATCTCGGCCGTCCTGCTGGAGTGGGGTTCCTGCGGCCGGGTCGTCTACGTCGACGACGTACCGGTGGGCTTTGTGCTCTACGCGCCCCCGGCCTATGTGCCCCGCTCGACTGCGTTCCCGACGAGCCCGGTGTCGCCGGACGCGGTGCAGTTGATGACCGCGTTCATCGTGCCGGGGTACCAGGGGCAAGGGCTCGGCCGTGTGATGGTCCAGACGGTGGCCAAGGACCTGCTGCGGCGGGGCTTCAAGGCGATCGAGGCGTTCGGGGACGCGCGCTGGAAGGAACCCGCCTGTGTGCTCCCCGCCGATCATCTGCTGGCGGTGGGCTTCAAGACGGTCCGGCCGCATCCCACCTTCCCGCGTATGCGGCTGGAGCTGCGAACGACACTCTCCTGGAAGGAAGACGTGGAGATGGCACTCGACCGTTTGCTCGGGGCGGTCCAGAAGGAACCCGCGCTGCGACCGCTGTAGCCCGTCACTTCGACCATTGGTAAGGCGAATGGGCCAACCCGTTGGGGTTGGCCCATTCGTGTTTCACGTGAAACATGCGTCGCCGGTTCGTCGGCGCGGCCCGTTACTCGGCGATGAAGTCCTCGAGGTCGCGCAGGATCGCGGCCTTCGGCTTGGCGCCGACGATGGTCTTGGCGACCTCGCCACCCTGGTAGACGTTCAGGGTCGGGATCGACATGACACCGTACTTGGCCGCCGTGCCCGGGTTCTCGTCGATGTTCAGCTTGACGATCTCGATCTTCTCGCCGTACTCGGCTGCGATCGCCTCGAGGGACGGCGCGATCTGGCGGCACGGGCCGCACCAGGCGGCCCAGAAGTCCACCAGTACGGGCTTGTCGCTCTTGAGGACGTCCTGCTCGAAGGAATCGTCGGTCACATTCTTCAGGGTGCCGGCCACGGCGGGCTCCTTAACTGGTTGGTGCGTGGGGTGGGGAGGGGATCAGGCAGCGGTCTTCTCGGGCTCGGCCTTCTCCTCGTCCGCGAGGGCGGCGAGGAAGCGCTCGGCGTCCAGGGCGGCGGAGCAGCCGGTGCCGGCAGCGGTGATGGCCTGACGGTAGGTGTGGTCCACCACGTCTCCGGCGCCGAAGACACCGGTCAGGTTCGTACGGGTGGAGGGGGCCTCGACCTTCAGGTAGCCCTCATCGTCCAGCTCCAGCTGACCCTTGAACAGCTCGGTGCGCGGGTCGTGGCCGATGGCGATGAAGAGCCCGGTCACCGGCAGGTCGGAGAGCTCACCGGTCTTCAGGTTGCGCAGCTTCAGGCCGGCGAGCTTCGGGTCGCCCTGGATCTCCGCGATCTCGCTGTCCCAGACGAACGTGATCTTCGGGTCGGCGAAGGCACGCTCCTGCATCGCCTTGGAGGCGCGCAGGGTGTCCCGGCGGTGCACGACCGTCACGGACTTGGCGAAGCGCGAGAGGAAGGTCGCCTCCTCCATGGCGGTGTCACCGCCGCCGATCACGGCGATGTCCTGGTCCTTGAAGAAGAAGCCATCACAGGTGGCACACCAGGAGACTCCCCGGCCGGACAGCGCGTCCTCGTTCGGCAGGCCCAGCTTGCGGTGCTGCGAGCCCGTGGCGACGATCACGGCCTTCGCACGGTGGACCGTGCCGGCGGTGTCGGTCACGGTCTTGATCTCACCGGTCAGGTCGACGGAGACGACGTCGTCCGGAACGAGCTCAGCACCGAAGCGCTCCGCCTGGGCGCGCATGTTGTCCATGAGCTCGGGGCCCATGATCCCATCCTGGAAGCCGGGGAAGTTCTCCACATCCGTCGTGTTCATCAGGGCGCCGCCGGCGGTGACGGCCCCCTCGAACACCAGTGGCTTCAGCGACGCGCGCGCGGTGTAGAGCGCCGCCGTGTAGCCGGCGGGCCCGGAGCCGATGATGATCACGTTACGGACGTCGCTCACGGCTTGATTCCTCGTCTCTGGACTGCGTCTTCGACCGGTGGGAGCCCACTCGGGACTCTCATCCCACCCAACGGATCCTAAGGGGCGCGCATTCCCGCTGTGCCCGGGCACAGCGGAGAGCCGTTTCCCAGGAGTACCGGCGTTCTCAGGAGTGCGCGTAGGAGTGCTTCAGCAGCACCTCGGCCGAGGCGGAAGGGGACTCCTTCACGCACGTGGCATCCACGACGTAGGCCGTGACCCGTGAGGGGTTCGAGGTGTCGGGCATGACCACGAGCAGCGCGGTCGTCCCCTTGTATGTGCCGCGTTCGGTCGCCAGGGCGTCGTCGTCGCGACCGATGCCGTTCTGCACGCACTCGGGCACGGGGACCGCGGGCTTGGTGAGGATGCGTGGGCCGTCGGTGCCGGAGTCGGATTCCGTGCCCGGATTGCGGGGGATGCGCGAGGTACCACCGGACTCGCTCTTGGCCAGGAGATCGGAGACCTGCTGCTCCAGCTTGCTCTCGGCGAAGGTGTCAGCGGCCGCGGAGTGCCGCCCTTCGGCCGTGGTGCTCTGGTCGCCCTCCATCGAGGACACCAGCAGGGAAGCAAGTCCCAGGGCGCCGACGGAGAGGACGGCTCCCAGGACGGCCACCCTGCGGCGCCTGCCGGGCTTGCGTTCCTTTCGGCCCGGCCCGCTGGTGGAGGTGCGGGCGCGACCCGAGGGGCGAGCGGCCGGGGGCGATGTTTCACGTGAAACATGGGCGCTGTCGCCCGCCTGATCCGCTTCGACGGGGGCGGCGGCGCTCACCATGTCGGGCGCCGTGGCGTCGAGCAGTGCCTCCGCGGCGAGAGCGGCGTCGATCCGTTCGGCGACGTCGGCGGGCATACCTGCCGGGCCCGGCAGGGTGCCGAGCATGCCGCGGATCTCCTCCAGCGAGGCGAAGACGTCCGCGCAGATCTCGCACTCGTCCAAGTGCCGACGTACGTCCGCTGTCCGGGACGGTGGGAGCAGGCCTTCTGCGAGGTCGGAGATCTCCGAGACGTCCGGGTGCCCGGCCGTGTCCGTCGTGGAAGTCACTTTCGCCCACCTCCGCCCTTCACGGCAGCTGAGTCGCTTGGCCCTGTATTGCCTGGGCCCGCATCGTGCGGTCCCGCTGCCGGTGGGACGGATGTCCCCTGCGCCCGGTTCCGTACGGCGGCCGGCTCTTCGCCGTCGCCGGTTCTCCCCGGTCGCAGATGGGTGAGCAGCGGCAGGAGTCTGGCTCTGCCGCGTGCACAGCGGCTCTTCACCGTGCCGGTCGGGACGTCAAGGACGCGGGCGGCCTCGGCGACCGGGTAGCCCTGCATGTCCACCAGGACGAGGGCGGCGCGCTGATCGGGGGGGAGCGTGCCGAGCGCTTCGAGCAGCTGCCGGTGCAGATCGTTGCGCTCGGCGGGCGCCGAGGCCGACTCGTGCGGTTCGAGCAGCTGTTCCAGCCGCTCGGTGTCGTCGACCGGGGATGTCTTGCGCGACGCCGCCTTGCGGGCGCGGTCGAGGCAGGCGTTCACCGTGATGCGGTGCAGCCAGGTTGTGACGGCCGACTGACCGCGGAAGGTGTGGGCGGCCCGGTAGGCCGAGACGAGGGCATCCTGGACGGCGTCAGCGGCCTCCTCGCGGTCGCCCAGCGTGCGCAGCGCGACCGCCCAGAGACGGTCACGGTGCCGCCGCACGATTTCACCGAAGGCATCGGGGTCGCCTTCCACATGGCGGGCGAGCAGATCCTGATCGCTCGCCGTCTCGTACCCGGCGCCTTCCGCCATCGGACCCCCTCCCCCTTCGGTGAGACGTCAGCCCGTGAACTTCACATCGGTCACGGCCTGCTTGTAGCCGGCGCCGCTGTAGCCGTCGGTGGGCGCGTTCGGCACTGCCGTGATCCACAGCAGCACGTACTGCGTCTTGACCGACTTCGACGCCTTCACGCTCAGAGAGGTCCCGCTCGACGTGGCGGTTCCGATCTCCTGCATCCCGTCGACCCCGGTCGAGGGGGTCAGTGAGTCGGTCGCGTAGAGGTGGACCGTCGTGTGGTCGCCCGCGTACCGGAGCCCTATCGACGCGGCCGAGACCTTCTGGGAGGAGCCGAGGTCGTAGACGATGCCCACGCCGGGCTTGTAGGGAGCCAGTTCCGGACCGTCGTTGTAGCGCAGGGTGCGCCAGTACGTCGAGCTGTCGCCGTCGTAGGTGAGGCCGACGTCATCGGCTGCCTGGGCCCCACCGCTGGCGACGTACTCCTGGGCCCCTTCGATGGTGAGCGGCTTGGCAGTGACCTTGTTCTCCCCGGAGCCCTTCTCGTTGCCGTCCGTCGTCTGCGACTTGTTCGGGTCGTCCGACTGGTTGCCGCGCTCCATCAGCGCGTCAGCCAGCTGCCAGCTGCCCAGTCCCAGCGCCGCGATGAGCAGCGCGGAGACGGCCCACTTCAGGGCCTTGCCGGTACGGCTCTGCAGCGGGGGCGGCGGGGACGCCACCGACTGGGGGACGCCGGGATGCGAGCCGGTGCGGCCGTACGTGCCCTGCTGGTACGTCGTGCGCTGGTAGTCCGGCGGGGCGGTGAACGCGGGCTCCGGCGGGCGGATGCGGGGCATCTCGCCGATCGCCTTGCCCAGCTCCTCCGGCGTCGTGCAGGGGGACTCGTGCCGGGAGGCGGTCGCACCGTCGTTGGCGAGCGCGCGCATGGCGAGCTCCGACAGGCCGCGGTGGACGCCGGCGCGGACCTGGTCCGGAGGGATGAGGCCGACGTCCTTGGGCAGCCCCGACAGACCGTAGGCGTCGCTCTCGTACGGCCAGCGCTGTACCAGCGACGCGTACAGCAGGGCGCCGATGGCCTCCGTGTCGGTGCGCTGCGGGGTGTCGGAATTGATGCCGCGCAGGGCGGCGTTCACGGCGAGGCCGCGGATGCGCCACTGTCCGGTGGAGGTGCGCAGGATGGCATTGGGGTTCAGCCGGAGATGGGCGAGGCCCTCGCGGTGGGCGGCGGCCATGGCGGCGGAGACCTGACTCACCATCTGGTAGGCGTCATGCGGCTCCAGTGGCCCGGCGGACAGGAGCGTGGTGAGCTCCGTGGCGTCCGGCAGCCACTCGTGCACGACGTAGACGAGGTCGTTCTCCTCGACGGCGTCCAGCACCTGGACGAAGCGGGGATCGCCGAGCAGCGCGGAGGAACGGGCCGCGGCCAGCACCGCACGGGCCCGCGCGTGGTCCGCCGGCAGGACATGCACGCCGACGGCGCGGCGCAGCTTCTCGTCGAACGCACGCCAACTGCTGAAACCGTCCAGACGGGTGACACAGTCCTCGAGGCGGTAGCGTCTGGCGAGCTTGTGACCGCTGTGCAGTTCGGGCGGTGAAGCCTTGGCGCCGGGACCCTCGGTCCCGCCACTCCCCTGTGCCTGGTTGTGTTCCGTGTCCCGCTCCGGGTTCTTGGCCACCCCGTCGGCCGTGGACTGGTCCGCCTTGGCGGTCAGCGGCTCGTCGCCGCTGTTGTCTGCCACGTCGACGGCAGCCGTGCTCCGTTCCGCCACCGTCGTTCCTGCCTCCCCATTCATAGCGCGCCGGCGAACTCCGTTGCGCGCCGTCCGACGCCGAAACCAATTGTGCCCACAGTCCGCCGCTATGCACGACACGCGATGGCGGACGATGGTTGTGCGCCTACCCCCCGATTCAGCGGCCCAGACGCCCTCGGACCATACCGACGAGCGAGTTCAGCTCCGCGATGCGCATCCGCCGGGCGGCGACGTAGAAGACGCCCAGGAGGACGGCCCCACCGGCGACCAGCGCGGCGAGCGATCCGGCGACGCCCTGTCCGAGTGCCTTGGAGATGTAGTAGCAGGCCGCGCCGCTCAGCAGCGCGGCGGGTACCGAGGCGATGCTCAGGCGCGCGTACGTCCGCATGACGCGGCCCCCGTCCAGGTCGCCGCCCAGCCGCTTGCTCAGCCGGCGCCAGGCGACACCGACGCCGATCACGTAGGCGAGGCCGTAGGAGGCGGCCATGCCGACGACGGCCCAGCGGGAGGGGAGCACGAAGTAACAGAGGGCCGAGGCACTGGCGTTGACGCCGGCCACGATCACCGTGTTGTAGAAGGGGGTGCGCGTGTCCTCGTACGCGTAGAAGGCCCGCAGGACGACGTACTGCACGGAGTACGGGATCAGCCCGAGGCCGAAGGCCATGAGCATGAAGCCCATGTTGGTGGCCTCGCTGCTGCCCGAGGAGCCGAACATCAGCGTGCACATCGGGATGCCGAGCGCGAGGAAGCCGAAGGCGATGGGCACGATCGCCACCGCGGTCGTCCGCAGCCCCTGGGAGATGTCGTCGCGGACGGCACCGGCGTCATCCTCCGCGGCGGAGCGCGCGAGGCGGGGCAGCAGGGCGGCCATGAGGGAGACGGTGATGATGGCCTGCGGCAGGCCCCAGATCAGCTGGGCGTTGGCGTAGGCGGCGAAGCCCGTGCCGTCGACGGGCGAGTCCTTGCCGGCCGCCGTGGACAGCTGGGAGACGACGATGGCGCCCGCCTGGTTCGCGAGGACGAACAGGACGGTCCACTTCGCGAGGGTCACCGCCTTGCCGAGGCCATGGCCCTTCCAGTCGAAGCGCAGCCGAAGCCGGAAGCCGGTCTCGCGAAGGTAGGGGATCATCGCGAGCGCCTGCACGACGAGACCGAGCAGCACGCCGACACCGAGGAGCCGCTCGCCCTCCGGCGGGATGTTCGTGACCTTCATCCCGGAGTGCTCGGCCGTGCCGTACACCCACAGGAACATGCCGAGCGTGGCGATGATGACGATGTTGTTCAGGACCGGGGTCCACATCATCGCGCCGAACCGGCCGCGGGCGTTGAGGATCTGACCCATCACGACGTGGATGCCCATGAAGAAGATCGAAGGCAGGAAGAAGCGCACGAAGGTGACGCCGACCTCGTTGGCCGCCGGGTCGCTCGCCACCGCGTCGGACAGCATGCGGATCAGCAGCGGGGCGCCGAGGAACGAGAGCACGGTGAGCGCGCCGAGCGCCACCATGACGAGTGTCAGCAGCCGGTTAGCGTAGGCCTCGCCGCCGTCGTCGTCCTCCTTCATGGCACGCACGAGCTGCGGCACGAAGACCGAGTTGAGGCCACCACCGACGGTCAGGATGTAGATCATGGTCGGCAGCTGGTACGCCACCTGGAAGGTGTCGCCGAGCAGGCCGACGCCCAGCGCCGAAACGATCATCGCCGACCGGATGAACCCGGTGAGGCGGGACACCATCGTGCCCGCCGCCATCACGGCGCTCGACTTCAGCAGGCCCGCGGCCCGTCCGCTCTTCGCCGGGGCGGCGGGAGCGGGAGCAGGGGCGGGCTCGGCGGCGTGCCGTGGCGCGGGTGCCTGGTACTGCTCGGCCGGCGCCTGGGCACCACCGCCGTACTGGCCCTCCGGGGCGTACGTCCCCTCGTACTGGCCGGCCGGACCGTGCCCGGTGCCCGGCGCGGCGGCCGGGCCCGGCACGCCCGCGTAGTCCATCGGCGGGCGGGCGCCGGTCTGCTGCTGGTCCCGGAACAGGTGGGCGAAGGCATCGGGCTCGTGACGCTGGTCACCGGCCTCGGTCACCAGGTCGTCGACACCCACGTACTGGGTCGTGCGCGGGTCGTCGCCGTACGGCAGGTGCTGCGTGGGGCCCGCCGGCTCGGGAGCCGGGGTCTGGGCCCACACGCGCGGGTCAGGGGCGTACGGCGACTGCGGCGGCTGTGCGTACAGCTGCTGCGGCGACGGATACGTGCCCGGGGGCGGCGGAGGGTGCGCGGCGCGGTCGTACAGCGCCTCGGTGACCGGGTCCTGGGCAGCCAGGTCCTGCGCCCGGTAGGGGTCCTGCTCGTAGGCGTCCTGGAGGTACATGTCCGCGGGGTGCTGCGGCGGCACCTGGCCGTGCTCGGGCGGCGGACCCTCGGGGTGCCCCGAGCTGCCCGCGGCCTGGCCGCGGTCACCGTCGTACGGCGCGTTCATGGTTACCCCACCTCATCGTCCCGGGCCCACCGGCCACGACATGTCAACGGTCCACTCTCTCACCCGTCCCGGACGGGTCGGCGCTTTCCGCTGGGGTGTCCGGCCCAGGGTCACTCGGCTGCTCCGGGTCGCCTGCCCCGGGCCGCGGACCGGACTCCTCCTGGAGACGGTCCACGGGGCCTTCGGGTTTCTGTGCAGCCTCGCCGGAATCGCCGGACGTGTCCGTGCCCTCCTCCTCGGCCTCCCGGGCGGCCGCCCGCTTGCGCTGGGTGTACATCCGGAAGCCGGCGAGGACAAGGAGCAGGACGCCGCCGCCGATGACCAGCATCACCGTGGCGGTGATCTCGGTGACCTTCACGTCGAAGTAGACGGCCGGACCGTAGGCCTTGCCGTCCTTCGTGAACAGCTGGGCCTTCACCGTCACCCGGCCGTTGGCGTTGGCCGATGTGCCGAACTTCACCGACTGGCTGTGTCCGCCCGAGACGGTGACGGGCTGCTCGGCGTAGCCGGTCCCGCCGAACTCCAGCCGGGTCGGACTGGTGGAGGTGAGCCGCAGGACCAGGTGGTCGACATCCTGCACCAGGTTGTTCTGGACGGTCACCGGGATCGTGGCGCTGCGGCCGGAGAGCTTGGTCTCCGACTTGTCGATCAGCGTGACCCCCGCGGCGAGGCCGTCGAGGTAGTCCTCCACGCCGTCCCGGTAGTTCTGCGCCTCGGTGGCCCGGCCACGCCAGGACGTGGACATCTCCCGGTTTATGGCCCTGCCGAAGGGCGTCACCACGCGGGACTGGTCGGTGAGGATGACCCTGAAGCTGTCGAGCTTGGCCTGCGTCCGCGCGATCTGCTCGAAGGCCCACCGCGGCAGCTCCTGCTTGCGCAGCGAGGAGGGGTACTCGGAGCCCGACGGCACCTTCGTGGAGGCCGCGGGGTCCGGCTTGGCTTTGGCGGCCGCGCCGAGGTTCTGCGACTCGCTCCAGCCGCCGGTCTGCATCGAGGAGATCGCCTCGGCCATGGCCTGGGCCTGGCTCGCGGTCGGCATGCGCTGCGGGGCGACGACGATGCTGCGCTGCTGGTTCGTCTGCAGGTTGAGGGCGAGGCTCTGGGCCAGGAACCGCTGCACGGACAGCGTCTTCGCGGAGGCCCTCGTCAGATCGCCCTGGAAGGCCGTGGACAGCCGCGTGTCCGCGACCACCGCCGTGGTGCCGCCGCCGATGGGACGGGCCGCGGAGGGCGTGTACGGCAGTGCGCCGGTTTCCTCCAGGCTGTCGCTGCGGGTGATCACTTTGTCGGCGCCGGCGGAGGTGGCGACCTTCACGATCGACGGGTCGACGGCGCCGTTGACGGGCCAGGCGAAGTCTGTGTTCGGCTTCACATGGAGGATCGGCTCCACCGTGTTGGCGACGACGTCCGTGGCCTCCTTGAGGCGGCTGAGCGAGCCGGTGACGTTGGTGCCGTTGTGGGCGAGGGAGGCCAGGTCCGGGTCGGCGTAGGGCAGGGCGACGACCTCCTTGTCCGTCACCGCCTTCTGCAGATCGGCCAGCCACTGCTTGGCGACCGCCTGCTGCCTGCCCGGCGCGGTGGCGTCGCCCTCGCCCTGCACGCGGTAGCCACGGGCCATCGCGTCCACGGAGGCGAGGAGGTCGGGGTCGATCACCCAGGTGACGTCGAGGTCCCGGCCCAGCGAGACGAGCTGCTCCAGGCGGCCGCCCCGGGAGATCTCCTTGGCCAGTTCGTCACTGCGGAAGACCGGCGTCTGCTGCTCGTTCGAACCTGTCTCCGCCGTCATGTGCCCGGTCGAGATCAGCGGCCACAGGAACGTCGTCCTCGTCTTCGTGTCGGCCTCTTCGGGCTGCCACGGCAAGAACGTGCGCTGGATGCCCAGCACCTGGTCCCAGGGCTGCGCGGAGGTCTCGCCGGAGAGGGAGACACCGAGTTGGTAGACGCCGGCGTCGCCGAGATCGAGCTCGTCGACGGGCACGGCGATGCTGAAGCGCTGGGCGACGCCCGGCGTGAGACTGGCGAAGTCCTGGCGGTAGGTGTCGTCGATCTGCGTGCCGTCGGCGTCCGGGGAGTGGCCGGTGCGCCTGGCGGCGCTGTCGATCGACGAGCGGGTATCGATCTCGGGTCCTGTGCGCAGGTCCACATGGGCGTCGGTGATCGGCTGCCTGCCCTTGTTGGTCACCGTGCCGGAGATGGTCAGGATGTCGCCGCCGGTGGGAGCGCTGGGGCTGAGCGAGTCGAGGGCCACGGACACGGTGCGCGAGCCGGAAGCCTGCTGTGCGGAGTCCTGCCCGGCGGCCTGCGCGACAGGGGCGGCGGGCAGCTGGAGAAGCCCCGCCAGCAGCGGCGCCCCGGCCAGCAACGCTCCGGTGCGCCTCAGCCACCGGCGGGCAGCTGAGGGACTCGTCCCCTGGAAGTCTGCCGCCTCGGCCACGCGCTTGCCCGTCCCTCGTCGTCGTCAGTGGTCGTCGGATGTGCGTCCACGCATGGTAACGATGCCCGCTGAGGGGAAGTGCCGCGGTCCGGTCCACAAGATCGGGGGAGCCATGGGCCGCTGTCCCGTATGTGTGCCTATTAAGAGGAACACTTCCGAACGTCCTGAGGGCTGGTCTTGTGCTGTATCGGGGCTGGTGTCCGCCCGCCCTTAATCGAGACGCTCGCGGTGGTCCGGGCCACGTACCCTGTTCTGTTGTGCCGAACGCCAACGATGACACCCGTGCCCTGAGTCAGGTGCCGCCCCGTGCGACGAGTGAGCCGCTGCGGGTCGCCCCTGTCGCCGACGACCTTGGCCGCCGCTTCCAGGAGGCCGGGTTCTCACTCGCCCTGGTCGGCGGCTCGGTCCGGGACGCGCTGCTCGGCCGGCTCGGCAATGATCTGGATTTCACGACCGACGCCCGCCCCGAGGATGTACTGAAGATCGTCCGGCCGTGGGCGGACTCCGTGTGGGACGTCGGTATCGCCTTCGGCACGATCGGTGCGCAGAAGGACGGCTTCCAGATCGAGGTCACCACCTACCGCTCGGAGGCTTACGACCGCACCTCGCGCAAGCCGGAGGTCTCGTACGGCGACTCCATCGACGAGGATCTCGTCCGGCGTGACTTCACCGTGAACGCGATGGCCGTCGCGCTGCCGGAGAAGAAGTTCATCGACCCGCACGGCGGTCGCGACGATCTCGCCGCCCGGGTGCTGCGTACGCCGGGCACCCCCGAGGAGTCCTTCTCGGACGACCCGCTGCGGATGATGAGGGCGGCGCGCTTCGCGGCCCAGCTCGACTTCGAGGTGGCACCGGAGGTCGTCACGGCGATGAAGGAGATGGCCGGGCGCCTGGAGATCGTCTCGGCGGAGCGGATCCGGGAGGAGCTGAACAAGCTGATCCTCTCCCCCTACCCGCGCAAGGGACTGAGGCTGCTGGTCGACACCGGGCTCGCCGATCACGTGCTGCCGGAGCTGCCGGCCCTGCGGCTGGAGAGTGACGAGCACCACCGCCACAAGGACGTCTACGACCACACCCTGATCGTCCTGGAGCAGGCGATGGCGCTGGAGGAGGAAGGTCCCGACCTGACTCTGCGCCTGGCCGCGCTGCTCCACGACATCGGCAAGCCGAGGACCCGTCGCTTCGAGAAGGACGGCCGGGTCTCCTTCCACCACCACGAGGTGGTCGGCGCCAAGATGACCAAGAAGCGGATGACGGCGCTCAAGTACTCCAACGAACTCGTGAGGGACGTCTCGCGTCTGGTCGAGCTCCACCTCCGCTTCCACGGCTATGGCACCGGTGAGTGGACCGACTCAGCCGTCCGTCGCTATGTCCGGGACGCGGGGCCCCTTCTCGACCGTCTCCACAAGCTGACCCGCTCGGACTGCACCACGCGGAACAAGCGCAAGGCGGCGGCGCTGTCACGGGCGTACGACGGCCTGGAGGAGCGGATCTCCCAACTCCAGGAGCAGGAGGAACTGGACGCCATCCGTCCCGACCTCGACGGCAACCAGATCATGGAGATCCTGGACGTCAAGCCGGGCCCTGCGGTCGGCCGCGCCTACAAGCACATGCTGGAGCTGCGCCTGGAGAACGGCCCGATGGGGCACGACGAGGCGGTCGCGGCGCTCAAGGAGTGGTGGGCCCAGCAGAGCTGAGGGGCATGAAACGGGCCTATGTTTCACGTGAAACATAGGCCCGGCACAGGGTCTCCAGGCGTCGACGAGGGGCGATGTTTCACGTGAAACATCGCCCCTCGTCAGGTCCCAGGTTCTACTGGGCCGAGAGCTCCTCCAGGCAGAGCGTGAAGTCGTTGCTGCCGCCCGTCTCGGTGTACTCGCTGTACTTGGTGCGGTCGCACCCTTCCGACGTGCCGTCCTTCTTCTCGGCGACCTTGAACTCCGCCTTGGCGTCGCCGCAGTCGACGACCTCCAGGTCCGGGTCCGTGATGCTCTCCGGGTTGGAGATGCTCATGCAGTCGCCGACCGACGCGTTGTTGGCGTCGTCCCGGCTGGCTATGAAGCCGCCGATCACGACACCGACGACCACGACGCCCACCACGATGTTCTTGATCTTCTTGAAGCCCAGCTTGCGGCGCGGCTGCTCCGGCGGCACCGGCCCGTAGGGGGCGCCCTGCTGCGGGAAACCGGGCTGCGGGGGCTGGCCCTGCGCATGCGGGTTCTGGCCCTGTGCGAAGGGGTTCTGGCCCTGAGGCTGCTGGCCCTGCGCGTACGGGTTGCCCTGAGGCGGCGGAGTGGTCACTTGGGGGTCCCCCTGAAAACTGGACGTGAGAAGCGCGGGAGCTCCCGCGCATAAGACGCACGTAAGTTACAGCGCCGCACTGACAACTCGGCGCCCAGGAGGGACTCTGTGTCTTTGATGTGACACTTACTGGCGTCCAAAGCGGGCCATAGCTGCCGCAACCAGCCCGTAGATCGCTGCCACCGTCAGCACCAGGGTTGCCGAGCGGCCGTCCGGCGGCAGCATCAGGGCGGCCACTCCGGCGGCGGCGACGAAGGCGACGTTGAACAGGACGTCGTAGAGCGAGAAGACCCGGCCCCGGAAGCCGTCGTCGACCGACGACTGCACGAGGGTGTCCGTGGAGATCTTCGCGCCCTGCGTGGTCAGGCCGAGGACGAAGGCGGCGACGAGTGTGGGCCCGGTGGCGAAGGGCAGGCCGAGCGCGGGCTCCAGGACGGCGGCGGAGGCCGCGCAGACCACGATCCAGCGTCCGGGACCGAACCGTCCGGCGGCCCACGGGGTCAGCACCGCCGCGGCGAAGAAGCCGGCGCCGGAAACGCCCACCGCCAGCCCCAGGAGGGCGAGTCCGTCGTCGGTGTTCGAGCTGAAGGCGTAGCGGCAGAGCATCAGCAGCATGACCGTCAGGGCGCCGTAGCAGAACCGCATCAGTGTCATCGACCCCAGCGCCCAGGCGGCCTCCCGCCGAGCGGGCGCGGCGAGATGGCGAAGACCCGCCATGAGATCGCGTGCGGTGCCGGAGAGCGCTGCCTTCAGGCGAGGCTGCACCAGTGTGCGGTCGGGGCCCAGCAGTTCGCGTCCGATACGCAGTGACGCCAGCGCCGAGCAGAGGTACAGCGCGGCGCCGACCAGCACCACGGCGGCGTCCGAGTCCGCGAGCACCAGCCGTACGACGAAGGCGAGGCCGCCGCCGGCGGTCGCGGCGAGCGTCCCGGCCGTCGGGGAGAGGGAGTTGGCCATCACCAGGCGGTCCTCGTCGACGACCCGGGGCAGCGCCGCGGACAGGCCCGCGAGGACGAAGCGGTTGACGGCGGTGACGCACAGCGCGGAGACGTAGAAGAGCCAGTCCGGGACCTGGCTGATCATCAGGATCGCTGTCGCCGACGCCAGCAGGGCGCGCAGCAGGTTGCCGTACAGAAAGACCTGGCGGCGGCGCCAGCGGTCCAGCAGGACGCCGGCGAAGGGGCCCACCAGGGAGTACGGGAGGAGCAGTACCGCCATGGCCGAGGCGATCGCGGCGGGCGAGGTCTGCCGCTCCGGGGAGAAGACCACGTAGGTGGCGAGGCCGACCTGGTACACGCCGTCGGCGCCCTGGGAGAGGAGCCGTACCGCGAGCAGGCGCCGGAAGTTCCGGAAACGGAGCAGGACGCGTAGATCGCGTACGACGGCCATGGGCACAGCCTCACATACGGGAGGGCCCCCGGGCACACTGCCTCGGGGACCCTCTGCCCGGAAAGGGTGCGCCTTAGCGCTCGACCTCACCCTTGATGAACTTCTCGACGTTCTCGCGGGCCACGTCGTCGAAGAACTGCACCGGCGGGGACTTCATGAAGTAGCTCGACGCGGAGAGGATCGGGCCGCCGATGCCGCGGTCCTTGGCGATCTTCGCGGCGCGCAGGGCGTCGATGATGACACCGGCCGAGTTGGGGGAGTCCCAGACCTCGAGCTTGTACTCCAGGTTCAGCGGGACGTCACCGAAGGCACGGCCTTCCAGGCGGACGTACGCCCACTTGCGGTCGTCCAGCCAGGCGACGTAGTCGGACGGGCCGATGTGGACGTTCTTCTCGCCGAGGTCCCGGTCGGGGATCTGCGAGGTGACGGCCTGCGTCTTGGAGATCTTCTTGGACTCCAGGCGCTCACGCTCGAGCATGTTCTTGAAGTCCATGTTGCCGCCGACGTTCAGCTGCATCGTGCGGTCCAGGATGACGCCCCGGTCCTCGAACAGCTTCGCCATGACGCGGTGCGTGATGGTGGCGCCGACCTGGGACTTGATGTCGTCACCGACGATCGGCACACCGGCCTCGGTGAACTTGTCCGCCCACTCCTTGGTGCCGGCGATGAAGACCGGGAGGGCGTTGACGAAGGCGACCTTGGCGTCGATGGCGCACTGGGCGTAGAACTTCGCCGCGTCCTCGGAGCCGACGGGCAGATAGCAGACCAGGACGTCGACCTGCTTGTCCTTGAGGACCTGGACGATGTCGACCGGCTCCTCGGCGGACTCCTCGATCGTCTCGCGGTAGTACTTGCCGAGACCGTCCAGGGTGTGGCCGCGCTGGACGGTCACACCCGTGTTGGGCACGTCGCAGATCTTGATGGTGTTGTTCTCGGAGGCGCCGATGGCGTCCGCGAGGTCGAGGCCGACCTTCTTCGCGTCGACATCGAACGCGGCGACGAACTCCACGTCACGGACGTGGTACTCGCCGAACTGGACGTGCATCAGGCCGGGGACCTTGGACGCCGGGTCGGCGTCCTTGTAGTACTCGACTCCCTGCACCAGCGACGCGGCGCAGTTGCCCACGCCGACGACGGCTACGCGAACCGAACCCATTCCGGTTGCTCCCTGTGTGTATTCGGTGAGGCCCTGACGGGGACCTCACGTGGCGGTGTCGTCGGGCGAATCCGACCGGGAGGTGTCCCCGGGCCGGGGCAGGTCGCCCGACGCTCCAGATGTGGTGTCCTGCTGAGCGGACCCCCCGGTGGCGGAACCGTGAAGGTCCCGCCCGGCCCGCTCGCTCTCGATGAGCTCGTTCAGCCAGCGCACTTCGCGCTCCACGGACTCCATCCCATGGCGCTGGAGCTCAAGCGTGTAGTCGTCGAGGCGCTCCCGGGTGCGGGCGAGGGAGGCGCGCATCTTCTCCAGGCGCTCCTCCAGCCGGCTGCGACGGCCCTCCAGTACGCGCATGCGTACGTCACGGGAGGTCTGGCCGAAGAAGGCGAACCGGGCGGCGAAGGTCTCGTCCTCGTACGCGTCCGGACCCGTCTGGGCGAGCAGCTCCTCGAAGTGCTCCTTACCTTCCGCCGTCAACCGGTAGACGATCTTGGCGCGGCGTCCGGCGAGGGGAGCGGCGAGGGCGTCCTCTGTGGTGTTCCCCGGCTCCTCGATCAACCAGCCGTTGGCGACCAGCGTCTTGAGGCAGGGGTAAAGCGTCCCGTAGCTGAACGCCCGGAACACACCCAGTGACGTGTTGAGCCGTTTGCGCAGCTCGTAGCCGTGCATCGGAGATTCGCGGAGCAGGCCGAGTACGGCGAACTCGAGGATCCCGGAACGCCGGCTCATGGTCGCCTCCTCTCTGCTGCGGTCGCGCCGGCACGGTCTTTATGCCGAGCTGATGTATCGACTCGATACATCAGCACGATAGAACGCCTCCTGGAATGCGACAAGAGGTGGAATCGTGAACGGCGTCACATCACTGATTCGTAGGAAGCAACTTGCCTGTTTTGGGGTGAACTTCGGGACTAGGCGTGTTTTGGTGCTGCGTAGTCTGTGCGGCATGCACACCACCGGGAACCAAGTTGCCTCTGGGGGCGTCCTTGTCCCCGGTGCAGTACGGGTGAATGAGGGACCGACCACATCCGTACTTCGGGGGGACCGGAAACCAGCCGCCGTTTCCAGGCGCGCCAGGGTGCGCCTGCCCTAGGAGTAGTCGTTCGATGAGCGAGCACCGTCGCAAACCGCAGCAGCCGCAGGGAGGCGGACGTGCCGCGGCCCGACGCGGCCAGTCCGGTTCGTCCTCCGGTCGCCGTGCGGCACCGCGAGGCGCCACCGGGTCTCCTTCCGACGCGTACGGGTCGGAGTCCTCTGGACCGGGAGGCGAGGAGCGGCCGTACGGCGGCCGCGCCGAGGCCCGGCGCGCGGCACAGAGGAGTGGTGGCAGTCGTCGCAGAGCAGCAGACCCCGGCCGCGGTGGCCGGCGCGCAGGCACGACCGGACCAAGTCAGGGACGCGCGGCTTCCGACAGGAAGCGGATCATCGACTATCCGCGTGCCGGCCGGGACGGATGGCGCCGTTGGATGCCCTCCTGGAAACTCGCCTCCGGCCTGTGCCTGGGCTTCTTCGGCAGCATGATCGCCGTCGCGGGCATCGGTTACGCCATGGTGGGAGTGCCCAACGTCGCCGACACGGCCACGGCACAGAACAACGTCTACTACTGGGCCGACGGCTCCGAGATGGTGTCCACGGGCGGGGAGACGAACCGGCAGATCATCAATCTGTCGCAGATCCCGAAGGACATGCAGTACGCCGTCATCTCGCAGGAGAACAAGACCTTCCAGACGGACAAGGGCATCGACCCGAAGGGCATCGCCCGCGCGGTGTTCAACATGGCCAGGGGCGGCGAGACGCAGGGTGGTTCCACCATCACCCAGCAGTACGTCAAGAACGCCATGCTGGACGACCAGTCGCAGACGGCCACGCGTAAGTTCAAGGAGCTCTTCGTCTCCATCAAGGTGGGCGCCTCCGTCCCCAAGGACAAGATCATGGAGGGCTACCTCAACACCGCGTACTACGGCCGCAGTGCCTTCGGTATCCAGGCCGCGGCCCGGGCGTACTTCAACAAGAACGCCATCGATCTGGACGCGGGCGAGTGCGCGTTCCTGGCGGGCATGCTCAAGGGCGCCACGTACTACGACCCGGCCGGTGCCACGTCCATCGACCCTGCCGCCACGGAGGAGGCCAACAAGAGGCGGGCTCTGCGGCAGATGCAGGACACGCTGGACAAGATGGTCGAGTACGGCCACCTGGACGCCACGGAGCGGGCCAAGCACACCACGCTCCCCAAGGTCGAGAACCCCCGGGCCAACCGGGCGCTGAGCGGCCAGATCGGCTACCTCGTCGACCTCGCCAACGGCTACCTGGTCAACAACAGTGAGAAGACCGGCGTCACCGAGCGCAAGCTCCGCTCGGGCGGCCTCTCGATCAAGACGACCTTCGACAAGAAGAAGATCGACGCGCTCGAGAAGTCGGTGAAGAAGGTCCAGAAGGCCAACATCGATCCCAAGAAGCGCCCCAAGACCGACACGCACGTCCAGTTCGGTGGCGCTTCCGTGGATCCGGCGACCGGCGCCATCGTGGCCATTTACGGCGGTGAGGACGCCACCAAGCACTTCACCAACAACGCGAACGAGACCGGCGCCCAGGTCGGGTCGACGTTCAAGCCGTTCGTGCTCGCGGCCGCCATGAAGTGGGGCGTCCGCGATCCCGACCTCGGGCCCACCCAGGCCCAGGACGAGCGGACCGTCGTCTCCCCCAAGAGTCTGTACAGCGGCAAGAACAAGCTCAAGATCAACCAATATGACGGATCGGTCTGGCACGACGACAAGGGCAAGGAGTGGCTGCAGGTCAACGACGGTGACCAGACCCACGGCGACGCACCGAAGTACCAGATCGACCTCCGCGAGGCGATGCAGTACTCGGTGAACTCGGCCTATGTGCAGCTCGGCATGGATGTCGGCCTGGACAAGGTGAAGGAGGCGGCCGTCGACGCGGGCGTCCTGGAGAACAGCCTGGCGGGCATCGACTATCCGTCGTTCTCCCTGGGCGTCTCCGACCCCAGCGCGATCCGCATGGCGGGCTCGTACGCCACCTTCGCCGCCAGCGGCAAGCAGCGTGCCCCCTACTCCGTCCAGAAGGTCACCGACAAGGACGGCACGCTCTTCGAGCACGAGGCGACCGACAAGCAGGCCTTCAGTGCCAATGTCGCCGACAACGTCACCGACGTCCTGAAAACTGTGGTCGAGGACGGTACGGGCAGCAACGCCCAGCTGACGGGCCGGGAGGTGGCCGGCAAGACCGGTACCACCGACGGCAACAAGTCTGCCTGGTTCGTCGGGTACACCCCCCAGCTGTCGACCGCGATCAGCATGTTCCGGTACCCCGACGACGAGTCCATCAAGAACCGTACGTTCCTGGAGATGTACGGAACGGGCGACCAGAAGTCGATTCACGGTGCCTCGTTCCCGTCCGAGATCTGGCACGACTACATGGAGCTGGCGCTCAAGGGACAGCCGGTCAAGAAGTTCCCGGTCCCCGAGCCCATCGGTGAGGTGATCAACGAGGAGCCGTCGCCGACGCCGACTCCCACGGTCACCGAGACCGAGGAAGAGAGCCCGTCGCCTACGCCGACGCCGACGGAGTCCGAGATCGTCCCCTCGCCCTCGCCGAGCGACACCTGTGGGCCCTTCGACTGGGACTGTGAAGAGACCGGTGGCACCGGGCCCGGCGGTGCGGACGCGGGTGGTACGGACGGTGGCGTGACCACGTCGCCCTCGCCCTCGGATTCGGGTGACGACGGGGGCAACAACGGCAACGGCAACAATAACGGTGGTGGTCAAGGCGGCCTCTTCGGAGGTCCGGACGATTAGCCGTCGTCTCGCCCAACGCGGGTGTTTCACGTGAAACCGGATGCGTGTTTCACGTGAAACGAGGGCCGCCGCACCTCTCAGGTGCGGCGGCCCTCGGCGTGTTCCCAGACACGTACGGCAGGATGTGCCCCATGCCCAGTGCAGAGACGACGCAAGCGAGCGAGCACGAGCCGGACATGGTGCGGCCCACCACGACCGACGAGGTCGCCGCGAGCGGCAGTGAGCTGATCGGCGGTCCCCTCGGGCGGCGCGCCCTGCTCGGGACGTCCTGGTGGACCCCGGTGCGCGTGATCGCGCTCGTGGCGATCGGCATCTTCGCCCTCGGACTGGTCCAGAAGGCACCCTGCTACGACGGCGCCTGGTTCTTCGGCGCCAGTTCGCAGTACACGCACGCGTGCTACTCGGACATCCCGCACCTCTACAGCGGGCGCGGCTTCTCCGAAGGGCTCGTGCCGTACTTCGACAGGCTCCCGGGCGACATGGAGTACCTCGAGTACCCGGTGCTGACCGGCGTGTTCATGGAGGTGGCCGCCTGGATCACGCCCGGCAGCGGCAGCCTCCAGGACCAGCAGCAGTGGTACTGGATGGTCAACACCGGGATGCTGATGGTCTGCGTGGCCGTCATCGCCGTCTGTGTGACCCGGACGCACACGCGGCGCCCCTGGGACGGTCTGCTGGTCGCCCTGGCGCCCGCCTTCGCCCTGACCGCCACCATCAACTGGGACCTGCTGGCGGTCGCTCTGACGGCCGCGGCGATGCTGATGTGGGCACGGGGCCGTTCCGTTGCCTTCGGCGTGCTCCTGGGCCTCGCCACGGCCGCCAAGCTCTATCCGCTCTTCCTGCTGGGTCCGCTGTTCGTGCTGTGCTGGCGCGCGGGCAAGTGGCGGGACTTCGGCAAGGGGCTGGCGGGCGCGGGCGTCGCCTGGCTGGTCGTGAACCTGCCGGTGATGCTCTTCGCCTTCGAGGGCTGGTCGAAGTTCTACACGTTCAGCCAGGAGCGCGGCGTCGACTTCGGATCCTTCTGGCTGATCCTGGTCCAGAACTCCAGCGACCCGCTCAGCACCGAGACGGTCAACACGCTCGCCACGCTTCTGATGCTGCTGTGCTGCGTGGGCGTCGCGGCACTCGCCCTCACCGCGCCACGTCGTCCGCGCTTCGCTCAGCTGGCCTTCCTGATCGTCGCGGCGTTCATCCTCACCAACAAGGTCTACTCACCGCAGTACGTCCTGTGGCTGGTCCCGCTGGCCGCGCTGGCCCGGCCGAAGTGGCGGGACTTCCTGATCTGGCAGGCGTGCGAAGTGGCGTACTTCCTGGGGATCTGGATGTACCTGGCGTACACGACCAGCGGAGACGCCCACAAGGGACTGCCGACCGACGGCTACCACTGGGCGATCGGCGTGCATCTGCTGGGGACCCTGTACCTGTGCGCCCTCGTCGTGCGCGACGTCCTCATGCCGGACCGGGACGTGGTGCGCCGCGACGGTGAGGACGACCCCTCCGGAGGCGTGCTCGACCGGGCGGACGACGTTTTCGTCCTAGGGGCCGCGGCCCATCGACCGCGGCACGCGACCCAGTTCGAGGGGCCTCAGGTGGAGTGGGGCAAGGCGACCGGCGGTTCGCTCTGAGCGAACAGACCTTCGGGTGGTCCTGGGTCCCGGGGTCGGCCAGTCGCACGCCCCGAGGCAGACAACGAGGAAAGGCCGTACACGGAGACACCGTGTACGGCCTTTCGGGCTGTCGGGGGCAATCGGTCAGCGGTCGACGATGCGGTCGAACTGCGTGGTGGTGTGCCGCAGATGGGCCACCAACTCGTCACCGACCTTCGGCTCCGGGGCGTCCGACGGCACGAACAGGATGGACACCTGCATGTGCGGGGGTTCGGCGAACCAGCGCTGCTTGCCGCCCCAGACGAACGGCGAGAGGTTTCGGTTCACCGTGGCAAGGCCGGCGCGCGCGACGCCCTTGGCGCGCGGCATGACGCCGTGCAGCGCCTTGGGGGCCTCCAAGCCCACCCCGTGCGACGTACCGCCCGCCACGACCACCAGGAAGCCGTCCGAGGCCGCCTTCTGCTGCCGGTAGCCGAAACGGTCACCCTTGGAGACGCGGGTGACGTCCAGGACCGCGCCCCGGTACTCGGTGGCGTCGTGGTCCCCCAGCCACAGGCGGGTGCCGATACGGGCGCGGAAGCGGGTCTGCGGGAACTGCTGCCGCAGCCGGGCGAGTTCCTCGGCCTTGAGGTGGCTGACGAACATCGTGTGCAGCGGAAGCCGGGCGGCGCGCAGCCGGTCCATCCAGCCGATGACCTCCTCGACGGCGTCCGAGCCGTCGGTGCGGTCCAGCGGCAGGTGGATGGCGAAACCCTCCAGCCGCACGTTCTCGATGGCGGAGTGCAGCTGCGCCAGGTCCTGTTCGCTGATGCCGTGACGCTTCATCGAGGACATCACCTCGATGACCACGCGGGCACCCACGAGGCCGTACACGCCGTCGATCGACGAGACCGAGCGGATGACGCGGTCGGGCAGCGGCACGGGCTCCTCGCCCCGGCGGTACGGCGTCAGCACCAGCAGGTCGCCGCCGAACCAGTCCTTGATGCGCGCGGCTTCGTACGTCGTCCCGACGGCGAGGACGTCCGAGCCCAGACGCGTGGCCTCCTCCGCCAGGCGTTCGTGTCCGAAGCCGTAGCCGTTGCCCTTGCAGACCGGGACGAGACCCGGGAACTGCTCCTGCACGTGCTTGTGATGCGCCCGCCAGCGCGCGGTGTCGACGTAGAGCGTGAGCGCCATGGCCGGACCTGGAACCTTTCTCGTGGCTGCGGTGTATCAGAGGTGTGGAAGCGATCGGAGCTGTCGAGGCGAACGGCCGGGGCCGCCGGCGCCGCTCAGCGGCGCGACATGTAGATGTCGAGCGCCTTGTGGAGCAGCTTGTTCAGCGGGAAGTCCCACTCGCCGAGGTACTCGGCGGCCTGGCCGCCGGTGCCTACCTTGAACTGGATCAGGCCGAAGAGGTGGTCGGACTCGTCCAGCGAGTCGGAGATGCCGCGCAGGTCGTAGACGGTGGCGCCGAGCGCGTAGGCGTCGCGCAGCATCCGCCACTGCATCGCGTTCGAGGGCCGGACCTCACGGCCGATGTTGTCCGAGGCGCCGTAGGAGTACCAGACGTGCCCGCCGACGATCAGCATCGTCGCCGCGGAGAGGTTCACGCCATTGTGGCGGGCGAAGTACAGCCGCATGCGGTTGGGGTCCTCGCTGTTGAGGGCCGTCCACATGCGCTCGAAGTACGCCAGCGGGCGGGGCCGGAAGTGGTCGCGCACGGCCGTGATCTCGTACAGCCGCTGCCACTCCTCCAGGTCCTGGTAACCGCCCTGGACGACCTCGACGCCGGCCTTCTCGGCCTTCTTGATGTTGCGGCGCCACAGCTGGTTGAAGTCCTTGTGGACCTCTTCCAGGGAGCGGTTCGCCAGCGGCACCTGGAAGACATAGCGGGGCTGTACGTCACCGAAGCCGGCGCCCCCGTCCTCGCCCTGCTGCCAGCCCATCCGACGGAGCTTGTCGGCCACCTCGAAGGCGCGCGGCTCGATGAAGTCGGCCTCGATGTCCCGCAGGCGCTTGACGTCCGGGTCCTGGATGCCCCTCTTGATGGACGTGGCCTCCCAGCGGCGGATGATCACCGGCGGGCCCATCTTCACGGAGAAGGCGCCCTGCTGCTTGAGGTGGGCCAGCATCGGCTGGATCCAGTCGTCCAGATTCGGCGCGAACCAGTTGATGACCGGGCCCTCGGGAAGATAGGCGAGGTAGCGCTTGATCTTGGGCAACTGGCGGTAGAGGACCAGACCCGCGCCGACCAGCTCGCCGGTCCGCTCGTCGAACCAGCCGAGGTTCTCGGAGCGCCACTCCGCCTTGACGTCAGCCCAGGCCGGGACCTGCATGTGGCTAGCCGACGGCAGGCTCTGGATATAGACCAGATGCTGCTCTCGACTGATGGTCCTCAGGGTCAGGCTCATTCGGGGCGCTCCTCGGGCTGGTGTGTCCCCATGGGTTCAGGGGCTCCGGCTCTCGCGCCGAAGCCTACTGCGCCCCACGAGCGCCCTCACTGGGCGTGCTGATCCTTGGCCTCGGCCTGTCGTGGCCGCGGCGGCGAGCGCCGGGCCCCGAAGGGCTCGGCGAGTGTCGGACAAGAGTGCCCGGGAGGGTCAGAACAACCCGCCGAACAGCCCACCGTGGGCCATGCCCAGGAAGAAGCCGATGGCGGAGGCGCCGAGACCCAGTACCAGTCCGAAGCGTTCGCGGGTCGTCTCCGAGATCCACTGGCCGTACGCCCCGGTGAAGATCCCCACCAGGCCGGCCCAGGAGCTGATCAGATGAAGGCTGTGGAACATCGCCGTGACGAAGGAGACCACTCCGAGAAGGAGGGTCACCGCGAGCAGCGCGTGCTGGACCGGATGGGACCGGCCGTCCGTGGCGAGAAGGGATCCGGCGGTGTTGGGTCGCAATGCCTGTGCCATGGGGCACCTCCTGCGGAAAACGGCGCATCGTAGCGCCATACACACCCGACGTGTACAGATTGACGGCCACCACGGCCGGATTTCAACCGGAAGCCGCTGTGCGGGTACTCTGTACCGTCCGCACCGATGTCTGCCCAGACCATGACAGGAGCCCCGACAAGGGGATCCGATTGTCAGTGGTGGCCGATACCGTTGCGTACGCATCACAACGCATCACAACCCTCCTGCCACGGAACGACCGTGGCCGCTGAGTCCAAAGGAGGTGGGTTCCACATGCGTCACTACGAGGTGATGGTCATCCTCGACCCCGATCTCGAGGAGCGCTCTGTCTCCCCGCTGATCGAGAACTTCCTTTCTGTCGTCCGTGACGGCGGCGGAAAGGTCGAGAAGGTCGACACCTGGGGCCGTCGTCGCCTCTCGTACGAGATCAAGAAGAAGCCTGAGGGCATCTACTCGGTCATCGACCTGCAGGCCGAGCCTGCGGTCGTCAAGGAGCTCGACCGCCAGATGAACCTGAACGAGTCGGTCCTCCGGACCAAGGTCCTCCGCCCCGAGACCCACTGAGCTGTCGCTCAGCTGATCCCGGGATTCGAGTAGCACCACCAGCAGCCAGCAGCAAACCCGCCGAGAGGTTCCCCCATGGCAGGCGAGACCGTCATCACGGTCATCGGCAATCTTGTCGACGACCCCGAGCTGCGCTTCACCCCCTCCGGTGCGGCGGTCGCGAAGTTCCGTGTCGCGTCCACGCCCCGGACCTTCGACCGTCAGACCAACGAGTGGAAGGACGGCGAGAGCCTGTTCCTGACCTGCTCGGTCTGGCGTCAGGCGGCGGAGAACGTCGCCGAGTCGCTCCAGCGAGGCATGCGCGTAGTCGTGCAGGGTCGGCTGAAGCAGCGGTCCTACGAGGACCGTGAGGGAGTCAAGCGCACGGTCTACGAGCTGGACGTCGAGGAAGTCGGCCCCAGCCTGCGCAACGCCACGGCCAAGGTCACCAAGACCGCCGGCCGAGGTGGCCAGGGCGGGTACGGCGGCGGCGGCGGCGGTGGCGGCCAGCAGGGTGGCGGCGGCTGGGGCGGTGGCCCCGGTGGCGGTCAGCAGGCCGGCGGCGCTCCCGCCGACGACCCCTGGGCGACCGGCGCTCCCGCCGGTGGCAACCAGAGTGGCGGCGGCGGTGGCGGCGGCTGGGGCGGTGGCTCCGGCGGCAGCGGTGGCGGCTACTCGGACGAGCCCCCCTTCTAGGCCTCACGGCCGAGGGTGGGCCCACCCACACTTCTTGATCACACAGGAGAATCACCATGGCGAAGCCGCCTGTGCGCAAGCCGAAGAAGAAGGTCTGCGCTTTCTGCAAGGACAAGGTCACGTACGTGGACTACAAGGACACGAACATGCTGCGGAAGTTCATTTCCGACCGCGGCAAGATCCGTGCCCGCCGCGTGACCGGCAACTGCACGCAGCACCAGCGTGACGTCGCCACGGCCGTGAAGAACAGCCGTGAGATGGCGCTGCTGCCCTACACGTCCACCGCGCGATAAGGGAAGGGTGACCTACTAATGAAGATCATCCTCACCCACGAGGTCTCCGGCCTCGGTGCCGCGGGCGACGTCGTCGACGTCAAGGACGGTTACGCTCGCAACTATCTGATCCCGCGGAAGTTCGCTATCCGCTGGACCAAGGGTGGCGAGAAGGACGTCGAGCAGATCCGTCGTGCTCGCAAGATCCACGAGATCCAGACCATCGAGCAGGCCAACCAGGTGAAGGCCCAGCTCGAGGGCGTTCGGGTCCGCCTGGCCGTTCGCTCCGGCGACGCCGGTCGTCTCTTCGGCTCCGTCACCCCGGCCGACGTCGCCTCGGCGATCAAGGCTGCCGGTGGCCCCGAGGTCGACAAGCGCCGCATCGAGCTCGGTTCGCCGATCAAGACGCTGGGCGCCCACGAGACGTCCGTGCGTCTGCACCCCGAGGTTGCCGCCAAGGTCAACATCGAGGTCATCGCCGCCTGAGTGCTGCGCTCGCTGAAGCAGTGAGTGGGGGGGCCCCCCACGGGGGGGGGGCCCCCCCCCCGGGTGGGGGGGCGGGGGGGTGGGGGGGTTGGGGGACGGTGCCCCCGTTGGGGGGGGGCAGGAGGGGGGTTGGGCCAGCCGTGGCGGCCCGGAC
>NZ_JBHWJQ010000034.1:65151-85962 GCF_042731435.1 Streptomyces sp. NPDC059861
AGGCTTCTCTTGGGCGGGGGGTTTGTGGGTGTTGTTTTTTTTTTTTCTCTCGCGGGGGGGGCGCGGCCCGGCCGGGGGGGGGCCCCCCCCCACTCGCGTCTTGCGGCTGCCGTCTGGTCGTCTGGTTCGTCTTGCGGCCGGATGGCGAGCGTAGCGCCGGGCGTTTCACGTGAAACATCGGCAATCAGCGCTGTTTCACGTGAAACACGGATGCGGGTGCTACTCCGTCTCCCCGGGCGCTCACCCGACGGATTGCTCAGCGGGTCGCGCCTGTGACGAGCCAGCGGCCCGAGCGCGTGCGCAGCCACAGGGTCAGCATGCGAACCGTCATCATCAGCGTCATGGCCACCCAGAGTGCGGTGAGTCCGCCGCCGACTGTGGGCACCAGAAGTGCCACGGGGGTGAAGACGGCGAGGGTGACGAGCATCGCCCAGGCAAGATAGGGGCCGTCGCCGGCGCCCATCAGAACACCGTCCAGGACGAAGACGACTCCGCAGATCGGCTGGGAGAGCGCCACCACCAGCAGGGCGGGGAAGGCAGCGTCCTTCACGGCGGAGTCGCCGGTGAACAGCGGCAGGAAGGCCGGGCGGGACGCGATGACGAGAAGGCCGAGGACGAGGCCCACCGCGATGCCCCACTGGACCATGCGGCGGCAGACGTCGCGTGCTCCCTTCGGGTCGTCGGCGCCGAGGTAGCGCCCAATGATGGCCTGCCCGGCGATCGCGATGGCGTCGAGCGCGAAGGCCAGCAGGCTCCACAGGGAGAGGATGATCTGGTGGGCGGCTATGTCGGCGTCCCCGAGTCGGGCCGCGACGGCTGTCGCGATCATCAGGATCGCCCGGAGTGAGAGCGTGCGGACCAGCAGAGGCGCCCCGGCCTGTGCGGAGGCTCTGATCCCGGCGGCGTCCGGCCGTAGCGAGGCGTCGTGCCTGCGGGCGCCGCGGACGACGACCACGAGATAGACGGCGGCCATGGCGCACTGGGCGATCACGGTGCCCCAGGCGGAGCCGGCGATGCCGAAGCCGGCGCCGTAGACGAGGAGCACGTTGAGGACGCCGTTGGCGACGAACCCTCCGACGGCGACGTAGAGCGGCGTCTTCGTGTCCTGCAGGCCGCGCAGCACACCGGTCGCGGCGAGGACGACGAGCATGGCGGGGATGCCGAGGGAGGAGATCCGCAGGTATGTGATCGCGTAGGGGGTCGCCGTGTCCGAGGCGCCGAAAAGTTCCACGAGGAACGGTGCAGTGGGCAGGACGACGGCTATGACGCCGGCGCCGAGCAGCAGGGCCAGCCAGATGCCGTCCATGCCCTGACGGATCGCTGCCGGGAGATCGCCGGCGCCGACGCGACGGGCCACGGCCGCCGTGGTGGCGTAGGCGAGGAAGACGAAGATGCTGACGGCGGTCGTGAGGAGTGCCGAGGCGATGCCGAGTCCGGCGAGTTGGGCGGTGCCGAGATGACCGACGATCGCGCTGTCGGCCAGGACGAAGAGGGGCTCGGCGACCAGTGCGCCGAAGGCCGGGACGGCCAGCGAGACGATCTCTCGATCGTGGTGTCGCCGGGCGGCCCGGGAGGTCGCGGGAGCCTGTGTCATGAGCACCAATCTAATCTTCCACAGGTAAGAGACGCAATGACAGGGTGACCCTTACTCGGCTTGTTGCTCAGCGTAGTGTCGCGCACTGTTCGAAGCGATCTTGAGCCGACTGGGGAAGTTTTTCTTCTGCACAGCCGGTGGACGGGAAAGGTGCAGGTCAGGCGCTGTTCCGAGGGGGTGGTGCGGGCTTGTTCACAGGCCTGTCCACCGTGTCGTGCACAGGTTTCGCGGAGTTCTCCACAGCATCCGGGCCGTCGTCCACATGGCCTGTGGATAACCAGATTGGCTGACGGTGCCCGGGGGCCTAACGTGGACCGGCGCCCGCTCCTCCGCCGGCTCGTGGAACCGTCACAAAACCGACGCGTCAGAACCGGAGCCGGGCCTCTTAGTTGTCAGTGCCGTGCCATAGAAATAGGGCGCACGGCGAGGTCCGCTCGGCGGACGGGAGGAGGTGGCTCGGTGAGCATTTCCGAGCCCTTGGACGACCCGTGGGCCGACAGCGGTCCCAGCGATCGTCTGCCCTCCCGCCGCCGCCCGGAAGGCGGCCGAGGTCGAGAGGAACAGCACGAGCGAGGGCGGGAGAGCGATTCCTGGGACGGCGGAGGTTCGTCCTTCGAGCGGGTCCCGCCGCAGGATCTCAACGCCGAACAGTCAGTGCTGGGCGGCATGCTGCTGTCCAAGGACGCCATCGCCGACGTCGTGGAAATCCTCAAGGGACACGACTTCTACAAGCCGGCGCACGAGACGATCTACCAGGCGATCCTCGACATCTACGCCAAGGGCGAGCCGGCCGACCCCATCACCATCGCCGCCGAGCTCACCAAGCGCGGCGAGATCAACAAGGTCGGCGGGGCGTCGTACCTGCACACGCTCGTCCAGACGGTGCCGACCGCGGCGAACGCCGAGTACTACGCGGAGATCGTCCACGAACGGGCCGTCCTGCGCCGCCTCGTGGAGGCCGGCACCCGGATCACGCAGATGGGATACGCGGCCGACGACGACGTCGACGAGATCGTCAACCGGGCCCAGGCCGAGATCTACGCCGTCACCGAGCAGCGCACCAGCGAGGACTATCTGCCGCTCGGCGACATCATGGAGGGCGCGCTCGACGAGATCGAGGCGATCGGGTCACGCACCGGCGAGATGACCGGTGTGCCCACGGGTTTCACCGACTTCGACTCACTCACCAACGGTCTGCATCCAGGCCAGATGATCGTCATCGCCGCGCGTCCCGCGATGGGTAAGTCGACGCTGGCGCTGGACTTCGCGCGGGCCGCGTCGATCAAGAACAACCTGCCGAGCGTCATCTTCTCGCTCGAAATGGGGCGCAACGAGATCGCGATGCGTCTGCTGTCCGCCGAAGCCCGTGTCGCGCTGCACCACATGCGCTCCGGCACGATGACCGACGAGGACTGGACGCGGCTGGCCCGCCGGATGCCGGACGTCTCCGCCGCCCCCCTCTACATCGACGACTCCCCGAACCTGTCGATGATGGAGATCCGCGCCAAGTGCCGCCGCCTCAAGCAGCGCAACGACCTGCGGTTGGTGGTCATCGACTACCTCCAGCTGATGCAGTCGGGCGGATCCAAGCGCGCCGAGAGCCGTCAGCAGGAGGTCTCGGACATGTCCCGAAACCTCAAGCTCCTGGCCAAGGAGCTGGAACTCCCGGTCATCGCGCTGTCCCAGCTGAACCGTGGCCCCGAGCAACGCACCGACAAGAAGCCGATGGTCTCCGACCTGCGTGAATCCGGCTCCATCGAGCAGGACGCCGACATGGTCATCCTGCTGCACCGCGAGGACGCCTACGAGAAGGAGTCGCCCCGCGCGGGCGAGGCGGACCTCATCGTCGCCAAGCACCGAAACGGCCCGACCGCCACCATCACGGTGGCCTTCCAGGGCCACTACTCCCGCTTCGTGGACATGGCCCAGACCTGACAAGATCGCGGACGCACGGAAGGCGTGACTCCCGTGGCCGGCTGCCGGTGGGCAGCCGGCCACGGGGAAATGTGCTCGACGTCTGCCGCGCGGGCGGATGGACTGGGGGCATGACTACATCTCAGGAAGAGCTGCTTCCCGGTACGCGCCGGGCGCTGATCCATCGGCTTGCCGTGGCGCAGTCCGAAGGGCGAGCCCCGTCGATGGTCGCGGCGGTCGTGCGGGACGGGCGTGCCGTGTGGCATGGGGCGCGTTCGTCGGTGGACGGTGAGGTGCCGGACGAGAACGTCCAGTACCGGATCGGTTCGATCACCAAGACCTTCACCGCGGTTCTCGTGCTGCGGCTGCGCGACGAGGGCCTCCTCGACCTCGGTGACCGCCTGGAGAAGCATCTTCCGGGTACGAGCGCAGGCGAGGCCACCATCGCCGAACTGCTGGCGCACACCAGCGGGCTGGCCGCCGAGTCCCCCGCGCCGTGGTGGGAGCGCAGCCCCGGGTCGCTGCGTCCGGAGCTGTCCGACGTGCTCGGTGAGCGTCCCTTCCTGCATCCGTCCGGTCGGCGCTTCCACTACTCGAACCCCGGCTACACGCTGCTGGGCGCGCTCGTCGAGAGGCTGCGCGGTGCCCCCTGGGAAGAGGTGCTGCGACGCGAGGTGCTCCAACCCCTGGGCCTGGACCGGACGAGTGGGCAGCCGTCCGCGCCCCACGCGGGTGGCTGGGCGGTCCATCCCTGGGCCGATGTGCTGCTGCCGGAGCCCGCTGAGGATCTAGGACGGATGGCTCCCGCCGGTCAGCTCTGGTCGACCACCGGGGACCTGGCACGGTTCGCCGTGTTCCTGGCTCAGGGCGACGAGCGGGTGCTGAGCGCGGAGACCGTACGGGAGATGCGGGCGCCCGCGGCGCCGGCCGAGGCCGCGGATCTCGCAGACGGCGCGTCGTACGGACTCGGGTTGCAGATCCAGCACCGGGACGGCCGGCTGCTCGTGGGCCACTCCGGTTCGCTGCCCGGCTTCCTCGCGAATCTCACCCTCAGCGTGGCGGACGACGTCGCGGTGGTGGTGCTCGCCAACTGCACCTCCGGCCCGTTCCTGTCGATGGTGGGCGCCGACCTCGTACGCATCGTCGCCGAGGCCGAGCCGCGGATTCCCGAACCGTGGCGACCGCTGCCCGAAGTCCAGCCTGCCGTGCTGGAGTTGGCGGGCCAGTGGTACTGGGGGACGTACGCCTTCGGGCTGCGTCTGACGGGAGGCGGCGGGGTGTCGCTGGAGCCGCTGTCCGGGAAGGGGCGTGGCGCGCGCTTCCGGGCCAACGGGGACGGCACCTGGACCGGGCTGGAGGGCTATTACGCCGGAGAGCTGCTGAGGCCCGTACGGCGGGCGGACGGGTCGCTGAGCCACCTGGACCTCGGGTCGTTCGTGTTCACGCGTCAGCCGTACGAGGAGGCGGCGGAAGTGCCGGGGGGAGTGGACCCGGAGGGGTGGCGGGGGATCGGTTAGGCGCCTGCGTTCAGCGCGTGTGGCGAAGGGCCATGTTTCACGTGAAACATGGCCCTTCGCGCTGGGCTTCAAAGCTTCAGAACTGGAGCTTGAAACCCACGTGGGACGCCGTGAAGCCAAGCCGTTCGTAGAAGCGGTGGGCGTCCACACGGGTGGTGTCGGACGTCAGCTGGACCAACTGGCAGTCCTGGCGCCGGGATTCCTCGACGGCCCATTCGATGAGCTGGGTGCCGAGACCGCTGCCCCGCTCGTCGCTGTGGATACGGACCCCCTCGATGATCGACCTGGTCGCTCCTCGCCGGGAGAGCCCGGGAATGATCGTGAGCTGGAGGGTGCCGACGACACGGTCTTCCCGAACGGCGACGACGAGATGCTGGTTCGGGTCGGCGTCGAGGCGCTCCAGGGCGGACCGGTACGGGGTCAGGTCGTCCGGTGATTCGCGCTGTGCGCCGAGCGGATCGTCGGCGAGCATGCCGACGATCACGGGGAGGTCCTCCGTGACCGCGGCTCGTATTTCAAGATCTCCCATAGCCGCACCCTATGCGGGCACGTTCACCGACTCCACGACCCGGACCAGCGGAGCCAGCTCAGGGACCTTGGCCGCCTCGTCGAGCGCCTCGCGCAGGGCGGCGTCGTTGGTCGGCCGTGCCTCCTGAAGCAGCTTCAGCCCCGCCTCGGTCACGTTGGTGTAGATGCCGCGGCGGTCGGTGGGGCACAGGTACCGCTCCAGCAGGCCGCGGTCCTCGAGGCGGGTCACCAGCCGGGTGGTGGCGCTCTGGCTGAGGACGACCGCGTCGGCCACCTGCTTCATCTGCAGATGCCCGCCGTCGCCGTCGTGCTGTCGGCTGAGCACGTCGAGCAGGGAGTACTCGCGCACGCTCAGGCCGTGCCGGGCCTGCAGGGCGCGCTCGATGTGCGCCTCGATCCTCCCGTGCAGCAGGGAGAGGGCGCACCAGCCCTGTGCGAGGGCGGTGAGCGCGGGGTCCGTCGCTGTCATTGGGTTCCTCCGTCCCGGAGCTGCTGAGTTCAGGATAGAGCAACCGCGCAATAGTCGGCGTTTGTATATAGCCCGCGTCTACAACTATTGTGGACGCACGCAAAGCGCTCCTGCAATCGTCTGGGAAGGTGTATTGCCCCATGCCTCTCGCGCTTCTGGCCCTCGCGATCGGGGCCTTCGGAATCGGCACCACAGAGTTCGTGATCATGGGCTTGCTGCCCGAAGTCGCGGCCGACTTCGGGGTCTCCATCCCGACAGCCGGTTTTCTGGTGACCGGCTACGCACTCGGCGTGATGTTCGGTGCCCCGCTGATGACCGTGCTCGGTACCAAGATCTCCCGTAAGCGGATGCTGATGGTGCTGATGGGGTTGTTCATCGTCGGCAACCTGCTCTCCGCCTTCGCCCCGGCCTTCTCCGTGATGCTCATAGGCCGTGTGGTCGCCTCGCTCGCCCACGGTGCCTTCTTCGGCATCGGCTCGGTGGTCGCGGCCGAGCTGGTCGCCCCGGACAAGAAGGCCGGAGCCATCGCGATGATGTTCACCGGCCTGACCGTGGCCAACGTCGTCGGCGTCCCGCTTGGCACGCTCCTCGGGCAGTCCCTGGGGTGGCGCGTCACCTTCACCGTCGTCGCCGCGCTCGGTGTCGTAGGCCTGGCCGGTATCGCCAAGCTGGTCCCGGAGACGCCGAAGCCCGAGGGTGTGCACCTGCGGCACGAACTGGCCGCCTTCAAGAACGTCCAAGTGCTGCTCGCCATGGCCATGACCGTCCTCGGCTTCGGCGGTGTCTTCGCGGCCATCACCTACATCGCGCCGATGATGACCCACGTCGCCGGTTTCGCCGAGGGCTCCGTCACCTGGCTGCTGGTCCTCTTCGGCCTCGGCATGGTGGCCGGCAACCTCGTCGGCGGCAAGTTCGCCGACCGTGCCCTGATGCCGATGCTGTACGTCTCCCTGGGCGCTCTCGCGGTCGTGCTCGCGCTCTTCACGCTCACGGCGCACGACAAGATCCTCTCGGCCGTCAGCATCGCGCTGATCGGCGCGCTGGGCTTCGCGACCGTCCCGCCCCTCCAGAAGCGCGTCCTCGATCAGGCGCACGGCGCCCCGACCCTCGCCTCCGCGGTGAACATCGGCGCCTTCAACATGGGCAACGCCCTCTCGGCCTGGCTCGGCGGTCTCGTCATCGCGGCCGGCCTGGGCTACACGGCCCCGAACTGGGTCGGCGCGGTCCTGGCCGCGGCCGCTCTGGTCCTCGCCGTCCTTTCGGCCGCCCTGGAGCGTCGTGGCGGCACCTCGAGCGCCGTCGTCGCGGCCGGTGTCGCCGCCGAGGAACGGGCCGCCGTCCACCATTGACCTGCCGGACCCAACGGGCCCGTACGCCCGCCGTACGTCCCACAGCGTCCGTCGCCATCGACCCCGAGCCGGGTCCTCGCGGGGCCAGGGTCGTCCCCGCGCCGGCCGGCTCCCTCACCGGCAACACATGAGGAGAAACCCGAAATGAGCACCGCCACCGCCGTCGCGCCCCTCACCATCCAGGACGCCGAGGTTCTCGTCACCGCTGCCCGTCGGGCCGCCGAGGCCGCCGGAGCAACCGTCAGTGTCACCGTCCTGGACGCCGGCGGGCATCTGCTCGCCTTCCGGCGCGACGACCAGGCCGTGCTGATCTCCGGAGAGACCAGCACCCGCAAGGCGTACACCGCCCTTCAGCTGAACGCGCCGACCGCCGACCTCGTCGACGTGGTCAAGCCCGACGGGCCGTTCCACTCCCTGCAGACCGCGCTCGATCGACCGCTGCTGTTCATCGCCGGTGGCCTGCCGGTTCACCGTGACGGTCGGCTGATCGGTGCGATCGGAGTGGGTGGCGGTGCACCGGAGCAGGACCACGGCTTCGCCACGGCCGCCGTGGAGAAGCTCGCCTGACGGCCGCTGGGGTCGTCGGGCCAGGACGCCGGTTCCTCCAGGGACCGGCGTCCTCCTCTTTCCGAACTCAGCCCGCTGCCACCGTCAGCGGGGCGAAGCGCCGGCGCCAATCACCCGGGAGTTCTGACACCCCGTACGTCATCACCGTGTTGAAGGCCACCGATGCCAGTCCGCGCTCCTTCGCCCACGTCAGCAGCTCCTCGTGCCGTACGTCGATGTCGGTGCGCAGCGGGCGATCGGTGTGGGCGGCGAGTGAGGCGATCAGGGCCTTGGCGGTCTCCGTGTCATGTGCGATCAGCGGACCCACGACATGCGTCTCCATGTTGGGCCAGACCGCCGCGTAGCCGGTGATGCGGCCGTCCTGCTCGGCGACCCGTACATGGTCGGCGAAGGCGGGCAGACGCGTGACGATGTGCGTGCGGTCGGCACCGAACACCTCGGCGTCGATACGGAGGATCTTGGGGAGGTCCTCGCCGGTCGCAGGGCGGGTGACCACCCTGGGCCCGGGTCCGCCGGGCATGAAAAAGCCGCGCAGCATCTCTGCGCGGCCGGTTGCCTTGAAGCCGAGTTCTTCGTAGAGCGGTCGACCGTTCGGGGTCGCGTGCAGGGTCAGTGGTGTGGTGCCCATCAGCGAAACCACGTGGCGCATCAACCGGCGCCCGATGCCCTGCCGTGCGTGCCGCTCGGCGACCAGGACCATCCCCACGGCTCCCAGTTCGGGGCGCTCCTGCGGCCCGTACTCGGTGACCGCGCAGGCGGCCACGAGCCCTCCCTGAGGGTCGTCGATGCCGTATCCCTTCCCGGCGGTGAGGAGGAAGCCCCACTTGTGTTCCTCGCGCGGCCACCCCCGGTCCTCGGACAAGTCGGCGCAGGCCTTGAGGTCGCGACGGGTCAGGCGGCGGATCGGCAGAGCAGCGAGGGGAGGATTAGGCACGCAGGTCAGGCTGTCTGACCGGTGCCCTTGGCGTCCACCCGTTTCGGCAGAGACGTGCGCCCTTTTGGCCAACTCGTGGAGTGCGACCGGACACATGGACGAGCGCGTGGTGTTTCACGTGAAACATCGGCGAACGGCGAGCATCCAACGGTCCCGCCGACCGAGCATCCGGCAGTCCCATCGGCCGGACCTTGGAAAGTCCGAGGCGCGCCCCACTAGCCTCCAGTGTCATGGCGAGACTTCATCTCTTCGATCTCGACGGCACATTGCTCCACGGCACCACCGCTCCCTTGGAGATCTCGCGGCAACTCGGGCTGGAAGCGGAGACGGTGGCGCTCGAACGGGAGATTGCGGCCGGGCTGATCGGCCCGCCGGAGTATGCGCATCGGGTGCACGCATTGTGGGCCGGCCTCACCGAAGCGCATGTGCTGGCGGCTTTCGATGGAGCGCCTTGGCTGGGGCGAATCCGTGACGTCTGGGCGGAGATCAGGCGTCGGGGCGACTACTGCGCGGTGGTGTCGTTGTCCCCCTCGTTCTTCGTCGAACGACTCACGGGCTGGGGTGCTCATGCGGCGCACGGTTCGCTCTTCCCCGCCGTACCGTTCACCCAGCCCCTGGACCCCGGCGGGGTGCTCAGCGCCGCGGCCAAGGTGCTCATCGCCGACCGCCTGTGCCGGGAGTTCGGGGTGACAAGGGCGGACTGTGTCGCATACGGGGACTCCTCTTCGGACAAGGAGCTATTCGGGGTCGTCCCGGTTTCCGTCGCCGTCAATGCGGATCGCCATCTGACCGGCCTGGCGACCCACTCGTACGCGGGGAGGGATCTGTGGGATGCCTATGAATTGGTGTGTCACGCCCAGTAATTGGGGGAATCGCTGGATCTCCCCATCGTCAAATTCGTGAGCGTGCAAGGGGGGACTTGTGTGCGGGCCGGGGGCCGGTAGGGTCGACTCCGGTTCCCGTACGGAAGACGGAGCACACTTCCCGTCGGGGCCGAGAGCAGGGCAATGCAGCCTAACGGGACGGAGAGATCGAAGACCCGCATTCTCGGTTAAGCGGCCGGGCGTCCACAGGAAGTGGGACGCTGCGGTGAGAACGCTGCGGCCAATGTCACACTCTCTCCCTGCTTGTCCGTACGCATCGGGAACAGGGTTGACTATGGCTGCGTTGGCCGCGACGCCGAGCGGGAAAAGCAACCGGCTGCGGAGGAAGCAGGCATCTTCCGACTGAGGAAGTGCGCAGACCGACCGAAAGATGTTCGAGGCGAGGCACACCATGGACGCTCCGACCACCACGTCGGCCGACAGCGGCTCTTCGAACGGCGGAGGCGGCTGGTTCACGCCGCGCAAGCAGCCGGCGCCGACGCAGGGAACCGAGCGGGAGGCCGCAGACGGCAGCCGCCTGGCCGGCATGCGCACGGTGGGCAGGGCCGCGCCCGGCCATGACTCGGGCGCCCCGGCGGACCAGGCCGCACCGAACGCCACCTCGCGGCACCCGGAGCCACACGGACATCCCGAAGCCGAAGAGCCGCTTGCCCGGCCGTACGTCACCGAGGCCCTCTCCCGGCCGCAGACGCCGGCCCCGGCCACCGGCGGTCAGCCCCGCCCGGCCTTCGGGTCCCCGGCTGCCGGTCATGTGGCAGAGGCCGCGCCAGAGCCGCAACCACAAGGCTCGGGAGCCTCTCCGTGGGAGGCGGACGCACCGATCCCGCAGGCGCTGGGCGAAGAGCGGCCCCCTGAGCCGCACACGCGCCCGCACCAGGCGGAGCCGTTCGCAGGCGCGCAGCCCTCGCACTCAGCCCCCTCGGGCGGCACGTCGCCTGCTCAGAGTGCCAGGGCCGCCGCCCCCGACGTCGCGGCGGATCATGGACGAATAAGCCGGGCGGCCGTGTCCACGCCCGCGCCGCCCCCGACCCGCACCGAAGCCCGACCGTACGACCAGCGCACCACGGCCACCACCGAGGCTCCGCCCGCCCCGCACCGCGTGCCCCCGCAGCGCCATGCGCCGGCCGACCACACGGAGCCGTCGCTCTTCACGGCCGGCGGTAGCCCCTCCGCAGCCCCGACCCCCCACACAGCGCCGTCCGCGGCCCCGGCCGCCGCGCCGCACGCGGCTCCTGCCGCCCCACACACTGAGCCGTCGGGCGTCGCCACGCACCCCCAGGCACCCAGCCCCGCTCCGGCCTCCCACGCGTCCACCCCGGCCCCGCAGGCGTCCACCCCGCCCTCGCACGTGCACCCCGCACCCACCGCCACCGTCCCGCAAGCCGCCCCCGCCGGTCCGGCCCCGCACGCCGAACCGCCCGCCGCCACTTCCCAGGGGGACGCTTCCCCGGACGCAGTCCTCATCCGGCGCACCATGGCCACCGTCGCCCCCGTCGCCGACAAGGTCACCTCGTACTTCTACGCTCTGCTCTTCGTGCGCCACCCCGACCTGCGCCCACTCTTCCCCGCGGCCATGGACGCCCAGCGGGACCGCCTGCTCAAGGCGTTGCTCACGGCCGCCGAGCACATCGACAACAGCGACGTGCTCGTCCCCTACCTGCAGAACCTGGGCCGCGGCCACCGCAAGTACGGCACGCAGCCCGATCACTATCCGGCCGTGGGCGAGTGCCTGATCGGCGCGCTCAGCCGATACGCCGAGTCCGTGTGGAACGACGAGACGGAGGCGGCGTGGGTACGGGCGTACACGACGATCTCGCAGGTCATGATCGACGCGTCGGCCGCGGACGAGTTGCGCTCCCCGGCCTGGTGGCACGCGGAGCTCGTCTCCCACGACCTCAGGACCCCCGACGTCGCGGTCGTCACCGTCCGCCCCGACCAGCCCTACCCTTTCCTCGCCGGGCAGTACACGAGCCTGGAGACGCCGTGGTGGCCGCGCGTCTGGCGGCACTACTCCTTCTCCTCGGCACCCCGCTCCGACGGCCTGCTCAGCTTCCATGTGAAGGCGGTTCCGGCGGGCTGGGTCTCCAATGCCCTGGTGCACCGCGCCCGGCCCGGCGACGTCATCCGGCTCGGTCCGCCGGCCGGTTCGATGACCGTGGACCACACCACGGACAGCGGACTGTTGTGCCTGGGCGGCGGCACCGGAATCGCGCCGATCAAGGCCCTGGTCGAGGACGTCGCCGAGCACGGTGAGCGGCGGCCGGTCGAGGTGTTCTACGGCGCACGCACCGACCACGACCTGTACGACATCGACACGATGCTCAGGCTCCAGCAGGCCCACCCCTGGCTCTCCGTGCGCGCGATCATCGACCAGCAGTCGCACCTCCAGCTCCCCGACGCCATACGGGAGTACGGCCCCTGGACCGAGTACGACGCCTATCTGTCGGGCCCGCCCGGCATGATCCGCAGCGGTGTGCACGCCCTGCGGGACGTCGGTGTCCCGGCCACGCGCATACGGCACGACTCGCTGGAGGAACTCGTCGCCACCGGAAGCTGACGTACGTGGCGAGATGCCGGGAGGGGGGCGGCCGCACGCTCCGGATGCCGACCGGCTCAGCCGAGATCTGGCGCGTGCATGGCCCGTACGCCCTCGATGTTCCCGTCGAGGTAGTGCCGTAGCGACAGCGGTACGAGGTGCACGGAGGCGATCCCGACGCGGGTGAACGGCACTCTGACGATCTCGTACTCACCCATGGGCTCTTCGACCTCGGGGCCGTGCCGCAGGGAGGGGTCCATGGATTCGAGCCGGCAGACGAAGAAGTGCTGCACCTTCACACCGGTCGAGGCGCTGTCCTCACCGATGTGCTCGACGGTGTCGACGAAGCACGGCACGACATCAGTGATCTTGGCGCCCAGTTCCTCGTACACCTCGCGGTGGAGGGCGTGGACGACGGTGGGATCACCGGGTTCGACCCCGCCACCGGGGGTGACCCAGTAGGGATCGACGCCGGGCTTGGTGCGCTTGATCAGGATGAGGTCGTCACCGTCCAGGAGGACGGCGCGGGCGGTGCGCTTGACCACGGGTCGGACGGTCATGGGAGAAATGTGGCCCGCGATGTTCCACGTGAAACATCGCGGATCGTCACCCCGCGGGATCGGTGAGTGAAGCCGCTGGATGCCGGATTCAGCACCAGTCGGTGGCTGCCCGCTGAAGCCACTCGTGCGCCCGCGCGATACGCGGCATGGCCAACGTTCCGGTGCGCACCACCAGGAAGTACGTGCGCAGCGGCGGCACCGCCGGTGCATGCAGCGCGACCACCTCGCCGCGCTCCAGGGCGGGCGCGCACAGATAGCGGGGCAGCACCGCGAGCCCGGCTCCCGCGGCGGCGCAGGCGAGGACGGCACGCAGGTCGGGAACGATGACGGTGCCGGACGCGGCCGGGCGGGAGTCGAAGACGGAGGCCCAGTAGCGGGCCACGAACGGCAGCGACTCGTGCACCTCGACCACGGGGAGGTTCTCCAGAGCGGGTGCGCCCTCGTCGCGCAGTGTCCCGGTGTCGATCTCCTCGGCCCAGCGCGGACCGGCGATCAGGACGTGCTCCTCGTCGCAGAGTGCAGTCGCAGTGAGCAGAGCGCCGCGTGGGCGGGCGGTGCTGATGGCGAGATCATGATGGCCGGCGGCCAGCCCTTCCAGCGTCTCCTCGGCGTTGCCGAAGGAGGCCCGCAAGGCGAACGCCTGGCCGTCGTCACCGGTCAGTTCCACGAGCGCGGGCAGCGCCCGTTCGGCGGTGAACTCCGGCGGACCGGCCAGGTGCAACGTACGCAGTGAGGACTCGTCGTCGAGTCCGCTCTCGGCGATCTCCACCAGCGCGTCCAGATGCGGAGCGGCCTTGTGCGCGAGCTCGTCGCCGGTGGTCGTCGGCGTCACGCCGCGCGCCTGCCGTAGGAAGAGGGGGCGGCCCAGTTGTCGTTCGAGCGTGCGTATCTGGGAGGTCACCGCCGGCTGGGAGAGGCCCAGCAGTGCGGCGGCACGGGTGAACGATCCGGCCCGGTGCACGGTCACGAACGTGCGCAGCAAGGCCAGATCCATGGCGCGCCCACCCCCTCCCGTGCGCAGCTCCCACCCCTGAAGCAGTGCCCAACTATAAATAAGTCGATAGGTCTCTGTCGCTACTGTGATTGGACACTGACAGAGAGTCAACTAGCCTTGTTCGCGCGGTTCTTAGCGCGCGGAACCGGGGACGGTCCGAGCCACGAGGGGGGAGGCTCGGACCGTCCGATCTCCGTAGCCGGATCCCTCACCGGGCGTCCGGCAGGCGGTCACCGCGCCGACTCGTCCAGGGCGCGCAGCACATCCGCGACCAGGTCCGCGGGGTCCTCGGCGCCGACCGACAGCCGGATGAAGCCCTCCGGTACGGCGTCCCCTCCCCAGCGCCCCCGTCGCTCGGCGGTGGAGCGCACCCCGCCGAAGCTCGTCGCGTCGTCCACGAGTCGCAGCGAGTCCAGGAAGCGGTCCGCACGCGCGCGCGTGGGCAGCGTGAAGGACACCACGCAGCCGTAGCGGTGCATCTGCTCAGAGGCGATCTTGTAGGACGGGTCGCTCATCAGCCCCGGGTAGCGCACCCCGAGCTCCTCCGGCCAGTCGCGCAGCGCTTGGGCCACCTTCAGGGCTCCGGCGTTCTGCCGGTCGACGCGCATCTGGAGCGTGGCGATCGAACGATGCGCGAGCCAGGCCTCCATCGGCCCCGGGATCGCCCCGACGATCTTGCGCCACCGGCGTACGGCGGCCATGGCCTCGGCGTCGCGGCCGACGACGTAGCCGAGGAGGATGTCCCCGTGCCCGGTGAGCTGCTTCGTGCCGCTGGCCACGGAGAAGTCTGCGCCGAGCTCCAGGGGGCGCTGTCCGAGCGGTGTGGCGAGTGTGTTGTCGACGGCGACCAGGGCACCGCGCTCGTGCGCCGCGTCGGCGAGGCGCCGGACGTCGCACACGTCGAGCCCGGGGTTCGACGGTGTCTCGATCCACAGCAGCTTCGCCCCGTCCAGGACGCCGAGCTGGGCGTCGCCGCCGGTCGGCGCGGTGCGTACCTCGATGCCGAACGCCTCCAGCTGCTGTCGCACCAGCGGCAGCACCTGGTAGCCGTCGCTGGGCAGCACGACCGCGTCACCCGCGCGCAGCTGTGAGAAGAGCACCGACGAGATGGCGGCCATCCCGGAGGCGAACACGAGGGCCTCGGCGGCGTCCTGTCCGGGCGCCTCCAGCTCGCCGATCGCCCGCTCGAGGTGCGTCCACGTCGGGTTCTCGTCGCGGCCGTAGGCGTACCCACCCGTCGGGTCGCCCGGCAGATGGAAGTGGGCGGCGAACACCGGACCCGGCAGGGTCGGCTCGTGCTTCACCGGCTCGGGCAGCCCCGCCCGCACCGCGCGCGTCCCCTCGCCGAAGCCCCGCTCCGCGCCCGTACCGCCTGCCGAATCGCTCATGCCGCCCGTCCTTCCAGGTGCTCGCGTACCGCGGCGAGCAGTCCCGTGCTCGCCGTCTCCACCATCTCAAGGACCTCCTCGAAGCCCTCGCCGCCCCCGTAGTAGGGGTCCGGGACGTCGTCGCCCGCGGCGGGGTCGTAGGAACGCAGCAGGCGCACCTTCGCCGCGTCCTGCTCGGTGGGCGCGAGGCGGCGCAGCGCCTTCAGGTGGCCAAGGTCGAGCGCGATGACGAGATCGAGCCGGGAGAACCACGACGGCTGGAACTGCCGGGCGACGTGCGCACTGCCGTAGTCGTGCGCCCGAAGCACGGCCACGGTGCGAGGGTCGGCGGGCTCGCCCTCGTGCCAGCCGCCCGTGCCGGCGCTGTCGACCTCGACGAGCCCGTCCAGCCCGGCCTCGGCTGTGCGCGCGCGGAAGACGGACTCGGCCATCGGGGAACGGCAGATGTTGCCGGTGCAGACGAAACAGATGCGGTAGGTCATGGTGCTCAGTCGCGGTCGGGAAGGATGACGTTGAGGGCCCAGGAGACGATCGAGATGATCAGGCCGCCCAGGACGGCCGTCCAGAAGCCCTCTACATGGAAGCTCAGGTCGAACTTGTCGGCCAGCCACGAGGTCAGCAGCAGCATCAGCGCGTTGACGATCAGGGTGAACAGGCCGAGCGTGAGGATGAGCAACGGCAGGCTCAGAAGCTGGACGAGGGGCTTGACCAGAAAGTTCACCAGACCGAAGATCAGCGCGACCACGAGCAGCGTGCCGACCTTCTTCCCGGTGCTGTCCCCGGTCAGCGTGATCTTGTCGAGCAGCCACACGGCGACGGCCAGGGCGCCGGCGTTGGCGATCGTCTTGACTACGAAATTCATCATGTGTCTGATCGTGGCAGACGAGATCGGATACGAGTACGGGCGTGAGGCGACGAAGCGATGAAGGCATTCCGGCTGGACGAACTGGAAGCGGAGCGCGCCGCCAACGACGGCGCCTACCTGCAGTTTCTGCGGGAGCGGAACATGTCGGTCGGTCTCTACGCGCTTGACGCGGGCGAGCATGATCCGCAGAAACCGCACAATCAGGATGAGGTGTACTTCGTCGTCAGCGGCCGTGCCGCGATCACCGTCGGTATGGAGACCATCGAGGTGGCCCGGGGCAGCGTGGTGTACGTCCCGGCCGGGGTGGTCCACAAGTTCCACCACATCAGCGAGGACCTGCGGGTGCTCGTGATGTTCTCGCCACCCGGGAACTGACTGGCGGACTCGGGGTTTTCGGGTCCCGCCTCCCCGGATTCCCTAGGGGATCGGTCAGGGGAGGACAAGGGCTGCCGGACCTCCGTAAGGCGCCTCGCCGGCCCTAGCATCGAGGCAGGACATCAAGGGACCTGGCGGGACCGGAGGGCTCAGTGGGAGCCAAGCGGCCGGTGGGCGGAGAGAAGGACAAGGGCGATGCGAGAGATCTTCGCGGGTCTGCCGTGGTGGGTGAAGTGGATCGCGGTGCCGGTCATCGCTCTGGTCGTGTTCGGCGGCGTGATAGCGAGCGTCGTGGGCTTTGTGATCGGACTGCTGTTCAAGGTGCTGGTCTTCGTCGCACTGGTCGGGGGACTCATCTACGTCGTACGGAAGTTCACGACGAACTCCTCGTCGCGTGGCGACTGGTAAGAGGAGTGGGTGACGGAACCGGTGACAAGGGTTACCGGTTCCCTCGGGGGAGGGAAGTTTCCGGGCGGACGGTCTGCGAGCGGTGGCGGGCCAATAGAGTCCGGAACTCGACGCGGGCAGTACCCCGCGAGCGGCGTACACACCCGTACACCCCCTCCCGTGTTACCCCTGCACGGGCTGCCCCCCTCGCGCTTCGGGAGTGACCCTTGGCCACGGCAGACACCGCACCGGCAGACCCCTCCTCACCCCCCACACCCCAGCACAACACCACCCTCATCGGCTCCGTGCAGCGTGCCATCCGCCTCCTGGAGGCCGTCGCCGCGCACGAGTACGGCGCCCCCGCCAAGCAACTGGCCCGCGAGACCGGCCTGGCGCTCCCCACGACGTACCACCTGCTGCGCACGCTTGTGCACGAGGACTATCTGCGCCGGGAGAAGGGGCTGTTCTTCCTCGGCGAGGCAGCTGAGCGACTGAGCAGCAGCGGAGCCGAGCAGAAACGTCGCAGCACGGTCATCGACGCCCTGGCGCGCTGGCGGGACTCCATCGGCGTGCCCGTGTACTACGCGATCTACCGTGAGGGCGAGATCGAGATCATGTGCGTCTCCGACACCCCTGGCAATCCGGCGGTGGAGGAGTGGGCCGACTTCCGCGAGACCGGCCACGCGCACGCGATCGGACAGTGCCTGCTCTCGCAGCTCGACGAGAACATCCGCCGGGACCATCTCGACCGCTATCCCGTGCAGTCGATCACCCCCTACACCGTCCCTGACAGCCGCACCCTGCTGCAACGACTCGAACGCACGAACCGGATGGAACCGGTGACCGAGCGCCAGGAGTACGCGCTGGGGACGGTGTGCGCCGCAATTCCCATCACTGTGGGTGACACGGCCGGAACGATGGCGATCTCGCTTCCCAGTCATCAGGCGGACCGACTGCTGCCCGCGGTACGGCAGTTGCGGAGCGAGATGACCCGGGCGGTCGGGTCACTCGCGATCTCTATCAGTATCTGAAAACTCACTCCTTGTGATCTGGTGTGCACTTTCAGCAAGATGCCACCAGGTACCAGAGGTTCATTCCCGGCCAATCGAACGGCAAGTGACGGGGTAGGCGATGCGCGAGTCCGTACAGGCAGAGGTCATGATGAGCTTTCTCGTTTCCGAGGAGCTCTCCTTCCGCATCCCTGTGGAGCTGCGCTACGAGACAGGCGATCCCTACGCCGTGCGGCTGACCTTTCACCTGCCCGGGGATGCCCCGGTCACCTGGGCCTTCGGCCGGGAGCTGCTGATCGACGGGGTCGGGCGACCGTGCGGGGAGGGCGATGTGCGGGTCTCGCCGGTCGAGCCCGAGTCGCTGGGCGACGTTCTGATCCGGCTTCAGGTGGGCAGCGACCAGGCGCTGTTCCGATCCTCCACGGCGCCGCTGGTCGCCTTCCTGGACCGTACGGACAAGCTGGTGCCGCTGGGCCAGGAGGGGGCGCTCGCCGACTTCGACGCGCATCTCGACGAGGCGCTGGACCGGATTCTGGCGGAGGAGCAGAGCGCGGGGTGAGACACGCGATGAAGGCGGCTGGTGTAACGCTTCGCCTGGGGTGAGTGGGGTTGGTGTGACTTGCGGTGGCCGGGGTCGATGCCTGTGCCGAAGGCTTCGGGTCGGTCGGCATTCGTCGAAGGCTTCGGCCGGTCGGCCTTCGCCGAAAGCTTCGGGGCGGGGGCCTGGGTAGGTGCGGCTCCGGCTGTGGGAGCCGACCTTGCAGGAACGCTTCTGCGCCGGAGGCCTGCGGATCCGCCGGAGCATGGTGGGTGCGCCTTGGCCAGGGCGAGTGCGATGCCTGAGAAGGGCGTGTGCCCTGCCCGCGGCGGCGGCAGTGCCTGCGCTTACGGGGCGCATGGCTTGCGCCTACGCGGCGCCGGGCTCGCGCCTACGGGGCACAGGCCTTACGCCTACGGGGCTCAGCGCTTGCGTCGCCGTCCTCTCCCCGTGCGGGCCGGTACCGCAGCCTCGCCGACACCGCCGCCGACGGTGGCCGGCGCTGTGCCGGGTGTCTGGCCGGACCGGTCGGCCGAGACCACCAGGGCCGCGAGTGCCGTGGTGACCGGCACCGAGGCCACCAGGCCGATCGAGCCGACCAGCGTGCGCACGATCTCCTCCGCGACTAGCTCGCTGTTGGCGACCGTCCCGACGCTGCTCTGGGCGATGGAGAAGAGCAGCAGCAGTGGCAGTGCGGCGCCCGCGTAGGCGAGGACCAGGGTGTTGACGACGGAGGCGATGTGGTCGCGGCCGATGCGGATGCCGGCCCGGTACAGTCCGCGCCAGCCCATCGTGGGGTTGGCCTCGTGCAGTTCCCAGACCGCCGAGGTCTGCGTGACCGTCACGTCGTCGAGGACACCGAGCGAACCGATGATGACGCCGGCCAGCAGTAGACCGCTCATGTCGATCGTCGGGTAGAGGCCGTGGATGAGGCCGGTGTTGTCGTCGGTGTTGCCCGTGAGCGCCGCCCAGTCGATGAACAGCAGGCCGAGGACGCCGATCAGCAGCAGTGAGATCAGGGTGCCGAGCACGGCCACGGATGTTCGGGCCGACAGACCGTGGCACAGATAGAGCGCGATCAGCATGATGGCGCTCGCCCCGACCACGGCGACGACCAGTGGGTTCGAGCCCTGCAGAATCGCGGGCAGGATGAAGAAGTTGAGCACGAGGAAGCTGATGGCCAGAGCGACCAGTGCCATCACGCCGCGCAGCCGTCCGACGGCCACGACGGCCAGCGCGAAGAGGCCGGCGACCAGGGCCATCGGGAGACGGCGGTTCACGTCGGTGACCGAGTACTGCAGGTCCTCGGGCGCGGAGGGCTCGTAGGCGACCACGACCTTCTCGTCCTGGTGCAACTGCCGTGACTGGTCGGGTTGCACGACCTCGGTGAAGGTACGGCCCTTGTCCTCGCCGGTGTCGATGCGGATCGTCGCGCGTTTGCAGGTGCCGTTCGCCTGCTGCTGGGCGGAGGAGCCCTCGGCGGTGGAGGTGTCGCCGTTCGGTGTCGGCGCCGAGCCGTTGACGGAGTCGCAGGGCAGTTCCTCGACCTTGGTGACCGTGGCCTGTTGGGTCTGACGGTCGAAGCCGACGCCGGTGCGCTCGTGCGACGGGGTACCGCCGGGCCACAGCACGGCGAGGCCGACCACCACGGCAGCGGCGAAGGGGATGAGTACCGCCGCGATGACCTTGCGCAGGTGCATGGAGACGGGGGCCGCGGGACCGTGGGCGTGACTGTGCGAGTGGCCGTGCCCCTGGCCACCACCGGAGCCGTGCCCCGGCCCGTCGTCGGGGCCTTGGCCGTGTCCTTGGCCGCCGCCAGGTCCTTGACCGTGTCCGTGGCCGCTGCCCGGTCCGTGACCGCTACTGGGCCCCTGGCCGTGTCCGTGGCCGCCGCCGGGCCCGGGATGCTCGTCACCGTCACCCTGGCCGAAACCGCGACCATGACCGCCGCCCCAACCTTGACCACCACCCGGGCCCTGACCACCGCCTGGACCGTGACCACCACCGGGACCGTAACCACCGCCCGGTTCGGAACCGTACCCCTGACCACTTCCCGGGCCGGCACCGTGCCCCCTCCCGTCCCCGGCACCGGAGCCGCCCTGCCCGGGAACGCCCCCGGCCCCGCGCCAGCCGCCCGGTCCCATACCCGAGGCAACCCCACCCCGCCCGAAGCCCGATCCGTCGCCCGAACCCGAGTTGCCCGGACCAGATCCGCCACCGGGACCGAAGCCGGGCCCGCGCCCGGAGCCGAAACCCGGTCCGCCGCCCTGCCGCATGCCGGGAGCAGCGCCCCGGCCGTCGCCGTGACCGCCGCCCTGCCGCATGCCGGGAGCAGCGCCCCGGCCGTCGCCGTGACCGCCGCCCTGCCGCATGCCGGGAGCAGCGCCCCGGCCGTCGCCGTG
>NZ_JBHWJQ010000034.1:86061-90926 GCF_042731435.1 Streptomyces sp. NPDC059861
GACCGCCGCCCTGCCCCATGCCGGGAGCACCACCCCGGCCGTCGCCAGGAACGCCGCCTCGCCCCATGCCGGGAGCACCGATCCCACCACCGGCCGCAGCTCCACCCCCGCCCGCGTCCGAGTCGCGTCCCGACCCCATGCCGGAGCCGGTTCCACGCGGTGGTTCGTGCGGCGGGAACGGGGGCTGCTGATTCGTGGTCACCGACCGATCATCGCAAGAACGACCGGGGCCCTCTGTTCACCGCGCCCGAATTGACGCTAGCGTGGGGGCACCTTTGTAAACGCGGGAGCTCGGAGCACCGGGCTGAGAGGGCGCTGACCTTCGTCTTCGCGATGTTTCACGTGGAACGTGACTCGGCACGAGTGATGTTTCCCATGAAGCGCCGACAGACGAGAACCGCTGCGTCGACCGCCGAACCTGTTACCGGGTAATGCCGGCGTAGGGAGATCGGTCTCATGGCCAACAAGGACGCACGCACGCCTGCCTCCACCCAGAACGCGACCGACGACGCGCGCAGCGAGGAGGCCGGGAAGTCCATCGGCTGGCACAAGGCGTATGTCGAGGGCTCACGCCCCGACCTGCGCGTGCCGGTCCGTCAGGTGCACCTCACCAACGGGCAGTCGGTCACGCTGTACGACACGTCGGGCCCGTACACCGATCCACTCGTCGACACCGACGTCCGCCGCGGTCTGTCGCCGCTGCGGGAGAACTGGATCATCGCCCGCGGCGACACGGAGGAGTACGCGGGCCGTCCGGTCCATCCCGAGGACGACGGGATCAAGCACACGTCGCCGCGCGGCGGCCTGCGCAACCTCGACGCGGTCTTCCCCGGCCGCCCACGCCTGCCGCGTCGCAGCCGCGACGGCCAGGCGGTCACCCAGCTCGCGTACGCGCGCCGGGGCGAGGTCACGCCCGAGATGGAGTACGTGGCCATCCGGGAGAACGTCTCGCCCGAGGTCGTGCGCGAGGAGATCGCCGCGGGGCGGGCCGTACTGCCCGCGAACGTGAACCACCCGGAGATCGAGCCGATGATCATCGGCAAGCGGTTCCTGGTGAAGGTCAACGCCAACATCGGCAACTCGGCCGTGACGTCCTCCATCGAGGAGGAGGTCGAGAAGATGACCTGGGCGACCCGCTGGGGCGCCGACACGGTCATGGACCTGTCCACCGGCCGCAACATCCACACCACGCGCGAGTGGGTGCTCCGCAACTCCCCCGTCCCCATCGGCACGGTGCCGCTCTACCAGGCGCTGGAGAAGGTCGACGGCAGGGCCGAGGAGCTGACGTGGGAGATCTACAAGGACACGGTCATCGAACAGGCCGAGCAGGGCGTGGACTACATGACGGTCCACGCGGGCGTCCGGCTGGCGTACGTGCCGCTGACGGCGAACCGCAAGACCGGGATCGTCTCACGTGGCGGCTCGATCATGGCGGCGTGGTGCCTGGCGCACCACAAGGAGTCGTTCCTGTACGAGAACTTCGAGGAACTGTGCGAGATCCTCGCCGCCTACGACGTCACGTACTCGCTGGGCGACGGCCTCAGGCCGGGCTCGATCGCGGACGCCAACGACGCGGCACAGTTCGCTGAACTGCGAACTCTCGGGGAACTCAACCGGATCGCGAAGCGTTGCAACGTGCAGACCATGATCGAGGGCCCGGGGCACGTCCCGATGCACAAGATCAAGGAGAACATCGACCTTCAGCAGGAGATCTGCGATGAAGCTCCGTTCTATACGCTCGGCCCGCTGACGACGGACGTCGCGCCGGCGTACGACCACATCACGTCCGGCATCGGTGCCGCGATGATCGCCTGGTGGGGCACGGCCATGCTCTGCTACGTCACGCCCAAGGAGCACCTGGGCCTGCCCAACCGTGACGACGTCAAGACCGGTGTGATCACCTACAAGATCGCCGCTCACGCGGCCGACCTCGCCAAGGGGCACCCCGGTGCGCAGGAGTGGGACGACGCGCTGTCGGACGCGCGCTTCGAGTTCCGCTGGGAGGACCAGTTCAACCTGGCCCTCGACCCGGACACGGCTCGTGAGTTCCACGACGAGACCCTCCCTGCCGAGCCTGCCAAGACGGCGCACTTCTGCTCGATGTGCGGGCCGAAGTTCTGCTCGATGAAGATCTCCCAGGACATCCGCCGTGAACATGGCGGTACACAGGCGGAGATCGAGGAGGGCATGGCGGAGAAGTCGAAGGAGTTCGCCGCCGCCGGCAACCGGGTGTATCTGCCGATCGCGGACTGACCCGGCCGATCCGGCGGCACAAGGCGGGGCGCGCAGACCGTGCGGCCGCGGCCCCGTCCTCGTCGTCCTGGTCCAGTCCGCACACGGCAGCACACCGGCACCGCCGGATCTGCGGCTTGCGCACCACGGGGGCGCAAGCCGCAGGTCATTCCGGCTTGTGCTCCGGGCCTCCGAAATCCGGGCTGGTGTAGTCCGGGCTCGAGTAGCTCGGGCGCGCGCCCGACGGGCCGTCACCGGGGCTGGTGAAGCCCGGACGGTCGTAGCCCAGGTGCGGCATACGACTGGTCGGGATCGTCGGGGCCGCACGTTGCAGTGCGGCCTGGCCGGGGGTGGTGAGGGCCTCCCTGAAAAACGGCAGGATGCCGTTCTCCAGCAGGGCCTGGCGCCAGGCCTCCCTGGCGGCGGCCACCTCGCCGCTGAGTTCCTCGTACGGACCGGAATTCAGTGAGGGCCGGTTGCGCAGTGCGGTGAGCAACAGGCCGACGGCGGCGAGCAGGATGGCGACCGCGGTCACGGCGCCGAACACCCAGCCGGTGGTGACCATGGTCTGAGCGATGCCCGGCTCGGGGTCGAGCATCTTCAGGGTGTAGCCGACGAGCAGGAAGATCGCCGCGGCCGTGCCGGCCAGGACGGGTGCCAGCACCGCGATGATGGCGACGGCGCCCGCGCCGACCGTCTCGGCGGCGGCCTCTCCCATGGTGGTGGCGAGCCCCACGGCGCCCGTGCCCGGCTCGGTGGAGCCGGACTCGCGGGTGGCCGACGGGGTGGACGGCGCCGGGCGGCGCAGTTCCTCGCGGACCTTCACGTAGTGCTGGTACTCGGTCGCCGCGGCCGCCGTGATGAGTGCGGTGGCGTTCAGCGCCATGGTGCGCAGCTGTTCCGGGTTGAGCCGCTGTCCGACAGCGGCCAGTTCGGGTCGGTGGTGCGCGGAGCGCAGCGCCTCATCGAGGAGCCGCTCGTATTCCTGGCGGTCCTCGCTCAACAGGTGCTGCGGAACGCTGTTCATGTGCATCCCCCGATGCTCCGTAGGGCTTGGGGCTCGCACGCTGACGAGCCGTCGGGCAGAAACGGAGGGGAGCCTGCTACGGATAAGGCGATGGTAGAGCGGTGACGGTGCGTCGTGACAGGGGGTTTCCAGAAATTGCCCGCTGTCCTGCGCCGTGGTGCGCCGGGGCGCCGCCCGGGTACGCCTGCCCGGGAAACGCTCAGTTATCCAGGGGAAGTTGCTGGACCAGCAGCTTTCCGGCCATGGTCACGCCGCCGTCCATCGCGATGGCGAGTCCGTCGGCGTAGACGTGCGGTCCGTCGACCACTGGACCGGCGCTGTCCTCGCCGTCCTCGGATCCGACCTCGCCCAGCAGATAGGGAATGGGGCTGTGCCCGTGAACGATGCGGGTGCCGCCGTACGTATCGAGCAGTGAGCGAACGGCGTCGGCGCCGCCCTCGTCGCGGAAGGAGAAGCGCTTGGTGAACTTGCGGAACAGGTCCCAGACCTCGTCCGCGTCGTTGCGGGTGAGGGCCTCGCGGATGTTGTCGTTGACGGCCTCGATGGAGTCGCCGTAGTCGAGGTAGGCGGTGGTGTCCGAGTGGACGAGCAGATGGCCGTCGGTCTCGGTGAGCGCGTCAAGGCGGGCCATCCACTGCAGATGGTGGTCCTGGAGGCGGTCCATGTCGGTCTTCTGGCCGCCGTTGAGCAGCCAGGCCGCCTGGAAGGTGGCGGTGCCCGCGCCCGAGTTGACGGGCGTGTCGCCGAACCGCTTGGCGCCGAGCAGCAGCAGCTCGTGGTTGCCCATCAGCGCCTTGCAGTAGCCGCCGGCCGCGGCGGCCTCGGCGGACAGCCGCATGACGAGGTCGATGACGCCGATGCCGTCGGGGCCGCGGTCGGTGAAGTCGCCCAGGAACCACAGCCGCGCGGTGCCCGCGCACCACTGGCCGGCGGCGTCGATGAGGCCCTTCTCGCTCAGGGCGGCCATCAGCTCGTCGAGATAGCCGTGCACGTCGCCCACGACGAACAGGGGCCCAGGACCGGTGGTGGACTGCGGCTCCTGTGCCGGCACGGCCGACGGGTCGACGTTCACCTGAACCGTGTCGCCCCGGTTGATGACGGGCAGGTCGCGCTCCGTGGGCGTGTACCCCTCCGGGTGCTCCACCGGCTCCACGACGGGGCTCGCGACGTCACCGGGGTGCGCGCTGTGGTCGTACGGACCGGTCTCGTGGACGTAAGCGGGCACCCGGAAGTCGCGCAGCGTCGCCGTGCGCTCCACCTCGGGTCCCTGACCGGCCCCCTGAGTCATCGACCCCTCCACCATCGCGCCGCATCTGCACCGCATCGGACTGCCTGGTCGCAGCGGCCCGCGGTGTCGTGGGCCCATCATAGGAATGCGGATCGCGCCGTGTGATGACCCAGGGGTGGTGAATCGGAGCGAGAGTCCAGTTCACCGCGGCTTTCGCCCCGTTTGGGCCGAGCTTTCCCCCGTCCGGAGACCGCTCGACGTCAGCCCTGTGTGGTGCGCTAGCTGTTGTGTTCCGGGAGGTTGTGGACGGGTGAGCGAGGTCTCGGTTGAGGGATCTTGAACAGGTGAGGGCCTTCCGGTTCGGTGTGGATTGCGACG
>NZ_JBHWJQ010000035.1:0-87125 GCF_042731435.1 Streptomyces sp. NPDC059861
CCCGCCGCCTGCGCCCAGTCCTCTGCGGTGGGCTCGCCCCGGTCGCCGGGCCCGAACAGCACGGCCTGCGCACCCACCGGCGGCTCGTCTCCCCCTAGGTCGACGACGAACTGGTCCATCGCGATCCGTCCCGCGACGGTCCGCCACTTCCCGCCGATCAGCACCGGCCCGGTCCCCGAGGCGTGCCGCGGGATGCCGTCGGCGTAACCGAGCGGGACGAGGCCGAGGGTGGTGTCGCCGGGCGTGGTGTACCCATGGCCGTAACTGACCCCGTGCCCCCCGGGCACCTGCTTGACCAGTGCCAACGACGCCGACAGCGTCATCACCGGCCGCAGCCCGAAGTCGGCCGGCGTGCCGATCTCGGGGCTGGGGGAGATGCCGTAGAGGGCGATCCCCGTGCGTACGAGATCGAAGTGGGCCTCGGGAAGCGTGAGGGTGGCGGGCGAGTTGGCGATGTGCCGCACCTCGGGGCGGACGCCCTCCCCCTCGGCGTACGACACCATCTCCCGGAAGCGGCCGAGCTGGAGGGCGATGGAGGGGTGCCCCGGCTCGTCGGCGCACGCGAAGTGCGACCACAGGCCCGTGACCCGGACGAGCCCCTCGGCCTCCGCCTGTACCGCCGCCGCGACGAGCTCGGCCCAGTCGTCGCCGGGCTGGCATCCGTTGCGCCCGAGCCCCGTGTCGGCCTTGAGCTGCACGCGGGCGGGCCGGCCCGCGCGCCGGGCGGCCTCGGTGACCTCGCGCAGAGCCCACATACCGCTCAGGGACACGTCGATGTCGGCCTCGACGGCCGCACGCCAGGGCCCGCCGGGCGTCCACAGCCAGCACATGATCCGGACATCCGCCGGGATGCCCTCGGCCGCCCGCAACGCCAGGGCCTCCTCGGGCGTGGCGGTGCCCAGCCAGCCGGCCCCGGCCGCCACGGCCGCCCGCGCGCACGGCAGCGCGCCGTGCCCGTACGCCTCGGACTTCACCACGGCCATCAGGGCCGCGCCGGGCGCATGGGCGCGCAGCGCCCGCACGTTGGCGCGCAGCGCGCCAAGATCGATCTCAGCCCGACCGCGCAACGGGGCGGTGCTCGGCAACTGTGCAGTGGTACTCATCGCGCCCAGTCTCTCAGAGCGATCGGACACCCCTTCGACCCCGACCCCACGGACCGGGGCGCGGAGCGGCACGCTCCGGCTGGGGCCCCGTGGGGGCGCACTGCTCAATCCCGCCGCACATCCCGCCAGGCCCCCGGAATCGCCTCCGCCACATCGAGGGCCCCCACCGGCGCGCCGTCGGCCGCGAGCCTTCCGGCCAGCCCATGCAGGTACGCCCCCACGCTCCCCGCGTCCCGCGCCGAGAGCCCGGCCGCCAGCAGCGACCCCGCGAGCCCCGACAGCACGTCGCCGCTCCCGGCGGTGGCCAGCCAGCCCGTCCCGGTCGGGTTCACCCGTACGGCGACTCCGCTCCCCGCGTCGGCCACCAGCGTCGTGGATCCCTTCAGCAGCACCGTCGCCCCGTACCGCCCCGCCAACTCCCGCGCGGCGCCCAGCCGGGCGCCCTCGACCTCCTCCCGGCTCACCCCCAACAACGCCGCCGCCTCGCCCGCGTGCGGAGTCATCAACGTCGGCGCGCTCCGCCCCCGCACCGCCCCGGCCTCCGCCAGCCGCAACCCGTCCGCGTCCACCAGCACCGGCACATCGGCCCTCAACACCTCGGCGACCGTGCCCGCGTCGTCCCCGGCCCCCGGCCCCACGACCCACGCCTGCACCCGCCCCGCCCGCCGCGGCCCCCGGTCCGACACCAGCGTCTCGGGGAACCGCGCGATCACCGCGTCCGCGGCAGGCCCCACGTACCGCACGGCCCCCGCCCCGCCCCGGAGCGCCCCGGCGACCGCCAGCACGGCGGCGCCCGGATAGCGGGCCGACCCGGCGGCGATCCCCACGACCCCGCGCCGGTACTTGTCGCTCTCAGGAGCCGGCACCGGGAGCAACGCGGCCACGTCCGCGTACTGGAGGGCCTCCAACTCGGCGCTCCCGCCCGGCAGCGCCAGCCCGATCTCGACGAGCCGCACCGACCCGGCGTACTCCCGCGCGGGATCCACCAGCAGCCCCGGCTTGTGCGTCCCGAACGTCACCGTCAGCTCCGCCCGGACAGCCGCCCCCCGCACCTCCCCGGTGTCGGCGTCGACCCCGCTCGGCAGGTCGACGGCCACCACGGCCGCCCGTGCCCGGGCAGCGGCCTCCGCCAACGGCACGGCCTCGGACCGCAGCCCGCCCTTCCCCCCGATCCCCACGATCCCGTCGACGACGAGATCGGCCCGCTCGATCAGCGCCTCGGCCCCGTCCACCCTCGCGAGGGAACCTCCGGCCCGCCGCAGCGCGGCGAGCCCACCCGCATGAGCCCGCTCCGGCGAGAGCAACACGGCGGTCACGCCCGCGCCCCGCCGGGCCAACCGCGCCCCGGCGTAGAGCGCGTCGCCCCCGTTGTCCCCGCTCCCGACCAGCAGCACCACGCGGCTGCCGTACACGCGCCCCAGCACCTCCGCGCAGGCGACCGCGAGCCCGGCCGCCGCCCGCTGCATCAACGCCCCCTCCGGAAGTCGCGCCATCAACTCCCGCTCGGCCGCCCGGACCGTCTCCACGCTGTACGCAGTACGCATACGCCCGAGTCTCCCGCACACCACCGACACCGGCCCACCCAGGGACGGGTTGCCACCCCGTTGCCATGGACAACCCTCGGTCGACCGGCCGACGCGTCCGCCCCTCGACTCGGCCCGGGGGTCTCACCCTTCCGCGATGACGACGGCGGAGGCCACCCCGGCGTCGTGGCTGAGCGACACGTGCCAGGACCGCACGCCGAGCTCCGCCGCCCGCGCGGCGACCGTCCCCACCACGCGCAGCCGCGGCTGCCCGCTCTCCTCGACGTAGACCTCGGCGTCGGTCCAGTGCAGCCCGGCCGGCGCGCCGAGCGCCTTGGCGACCGCCTCCTTCGCGGCGAACCGCGCCGCCAGCGAGGCGATACCCCGGCGCTCCCCGCTCGGCAGCAGCAACTCGCTCCGGAGGAACAGCCGCTCGGCCAGCGCGGGCGTCCGCTCCAGCGACGCCCGGAATCGATCGATCTCGGCCACGTCGATCCCGACCCCGATGATGCTCATGCCGAGCACCCTAAGCGCGAGGCCGGGCGCCGGCATGGAGGCGCTGGTTCCCTTGCGCACCGGCGCCCGGTGCGACGCGAGTGCCCGGCGGGCGGGAAGTGATGCCCGATTTCACACATTCCGCGCACTGTGCACCCTGATGGGTCACATCACCCGGGAGTGAACGCCCGAAGGGCCCGGTCAGTGACCGGGCCCTTCGTTTCGACGCGCACCCTTCGGAACGCTCTACCAGCGATACCAGCGGCCACGCTTCCCACCTGTACCTGCGGGCCGGACCAGGAAGCCCAGCAGCCACAGCACGATCACGATGATCGCGATCCACCACAGCGCCTTCAGTGCGAAGCCGGCACCGAAAAGGATCAGAGCCAGCAGAAGAACGAGAAGAAGGGGAACCATATCTATCAACCTCCAGGACGACGAGTTCCCCGCTTCCGAGCGGACAAGCACACGGGATTTTCGATCGTTTAGCCCTCGCCGAAGCGGTAACCCGGACATCACCAAACGCCGTGACGACGTTGGGATGTGGAAACTCATGACTGGCAACCAGAAGGCGAAGGCCAAGGCGGAGCAGCTGGTGGGCATGGCGAAGGAGGCCCTCGGCCGCACGTCCGGCAACCGCCGCATGCACGCTTCGGGCCGCTCCAAGAGCGCCCAAGGCGACGCACGCCAGGCCTGGGAGAAGGCGAAGGACGCCTTCCGCCACTGAGCCCGGACGGGACACCGGGACAGGGACGGTAATGGGTGCGGGCCCCTTTTCGATCGGGGTCCCGCATCCATTACCGTCCCTTTTCATGCCGCACGGATCTCACACCACACGAATTTCCCCCGATCGCCCTCCCGCGCCAATGGCTGCCACCCCCACACATCGGCGCACGCCCGCACGAGCGCCATTCCCCGCCCCGCCTCCACCTCCTTGAGCTCGCCCCAGGACCGCGGCGGTTCGGGTGGCTCCGGATCGGCATCCCACGCCCCGATCCGCAGCACCCCTTCCGCCCACCTCACCCGCATCGCGGCGGGCCCCTTGGTGTGCCGCACGGCGTTGGACACCAACTCGGCCGCCAGCAACTCGGCGACATCCACGAACCGGGCCAGCCCATGCAGGGCGAGGATCACCCGGAGCGTCCGCCGACTGACGGTGACGGCACGGAGGTCGTTCGGGATGTGGAGGGAGTACTCCCAGGACTCGCTGTCGGGCATGCGTGAACCCCTGTCGTTCGAGGTGAGGTTGGAGACGCGACGGCCACCTACGAACTCCACAGAGTGCGCGTCGCGTCACTGAAGGTAGGGCCACAATTTGGGACGGTGCAAGTCGTTGCCATAATCTTCCCCTCGAACGAGTCACTGCTTGAGGGCAGTTGGGGCCGAGGAGAAGCCGTGCCGCGCAGACGACAGCCCACCGCACGCCAGGAGCGCCTGGGCGCCGAGCTACGCAAACTGCGCGAGGCCGCAGGTCTGAAGGGCCGTGAAGCCGCCACGCTGCTGGGCACCGACTCGGCCCAGGTGAGTCAGATCGAGTTCGGCACGGCGGGCGTCAGCGAGGAACGCGTCCGACGGCTCGCATCGCACTACGCCTGCACCGACCCCGATTACGTCGAGGCCCTCGTGGCCATGGCAACCGACCGAACACACGGCTGGTGGGAGGAGTACCGGGGAGCCCTGCCCACACCGTTCCTCGACCTCGCCGAACTGGAGCACCACGCCACGCTCCTGCGAGAGGTCGCCCTGCTGTTCATCCCGGGCCTCCTGCAGACGGAGCAGTACGCCCGTGCCGTCTTCTCATCCAGGGTCCCCGAACTCACGGACGACGAATTGGAGTTGCGGATCCGCCACCGGATGGCTCGCCGTGCGATCAGCGAGGGTCCCTCCCCCGTCCCGTACGCAGCGGTGATCCACGAGGCGGCACTGCGGATCAGGGTCAGCGACCGCGCGACCTCACAAGCCCAACTCGCCCACCTCCTGGAAACCTCCGAAGCGGAGCACATCACCGTGCGCGTCATCCCCTTCGACCTGGACGGCTTCTCCAGAGCCTCAAGCACCATGACCTACGTGGGTGGCCCACTGCCCAGGCTGGACACCGTGGTGCGCGACGCACCCCACGGCTCGGTCTTCATCGACTCCGAGGCACAGCTCAACGCCTATCGAACGCGCTTCCGTAAAGTGGAAGCCGTGTCACTTGAGCCCGCACGGTCGCGCGAGTTCATCCACAAGCTGGCGAAGGAGCTGTGAGGCGCCATGACCACCCCCGACAACTGGCGGAAGTCGTCCTACTCCGGCGAGGGCGACGGCAACGCCTGCGTGGAAATCGCCAACTCCCCCACCCAGGTGGCCATACGCGACTCCAAGTCACCCACCGCCACCCTCACCGTCCCCACCGAAGCCTTCTCCACCTTCGTGAAGGCCCTCAAGATCACCCGCGCCTGACCGGCGGAGCAGCCCTCACTCCACCGTCACCGACTTGGCCAGGTTCCGAGGCTGGTCCACGTCATTCCCTCGCGCCGTCGCCAGCTCGCACGCGAACACCTGCAACGGCACCGTCGCCACGAGCGGCTGAAGCAGCGTCGGTGTCACCGGGATCCGGACGAGATGGTCTGCGTACGGCACCACCGCCTCGTCGCCCTCCTCCGCGATCACGATGGTGCGCGCGCCCCGGGCCCGGATCTCCTGGATGTTGGACACGATCTTGTCGTGGATCAGCGACCGCCCCCGAGGTGAGGGGACGACGACCACCACGGGCAGGTCCTGCTCGATCAGCGCGATCGGCCCGTGCTTGAGCTCGCCCGCCGCGAAGCCCTCGGCGTGCATGTACGCCAGTTCCTTGAGCTTCAGCGCGCCTTCGAGGGCGACCGGATACAGGACGTGCCGCCCGAGGAACAGCACCGTGTCCTTCTCGGCGAGCGAGCGCGCCAGCTCTCGTACCGGCTCCATGGTCTCCAGGACCCGCTCCACCGCTCCACCGATGTTCGACAGGTCCCGGATCACGTCCTGGACCTCGTCACCCCACTTGGTGCCCCGCACCTGGCCGAGATACAGCGCGACGAGGTAGCAGGCCACCAACTGCGTGAGGAACGCCTTCGTTGACGCCACCGCGACCTCCGGCCCGGCGTGCGTGTAGAGCACCGCGTCCGACTCGCGCGGGATCGTCGAGCCGTTGGTGTTGCAGATCGCCAGCACCCTGGAGCCCTGTTCGCGGGCGTGCCGCAGCGCCATCAGGGTGTCCATGGTCTCGCCGGACTGGGAGATGGCGATGACCAGCGTCTGCTGGTCGAGGATCGGGTCCCGGTACCGGAACTCACTCGCCAGCTCCACCTCGCACGGGACACGCGTCCAGTGCTCGATGGCGTACTTCGCGATCAGCCCCGCGTGGAACGCCGTACCGCACGCGACGATGACGACCTTGTCGACCTCCCGCAGCGCCCCCGCAGGGATCCGCACCTCGTCCAGCGTCAGCGAGCCGGACGCGTCGATGCGCCCCAGCAACGTGTCGGCGACCGCCTTGGGCTGCTCGGCGATCTCCTTGAGCATGAAGTAGTCGTAGCCCCCCTTTTCCGCGGCCGACGCGTCCCAGTCGATGTGGTACGAACTCACGTCCGCGGGGCGGCCGTCGAAGCCCGTCACCCTGACACCGTCCCGGCGCAGCTCCACCACCTGGTCCTGCCCCAGCTCGATCGCCGACCGCGTGTGGGCGATGAACGCGGCGACGTCGGAGGCGAGGAAGGACTCGCCCTCGCCGACGCCCACCACCAGCGGCGAGTTCCGCCGTGCCCCCACCACCACGTCCGGCGTGTCGGCGTGCACCGCGACCAGCGTGAACGCCCCCTCCAGCCGCCGGCACACCAGCCGCATCGCCTCCGCGAGGTCCGCGCTCGCCGCGAACTCCTCGGCGAGCAGATGGGCGACGACCTCGGTGTCGGTCTCGGACGTCAGGTCGTGCCCTCGCTCCGCCAGCTCGGCCCGCAGGCTCGCGAAGTTCTCGATGATGCCGTTGTGGACGACGGCGACCCGCCCGGCGTTGTCGAGATGCGGATGCGCGTTCGCATCCGTGGGGCCGCCGTGCGTGGCCCACCGCGTGTGCCCGATCCCCGTCGAGCCGGTCGGCAGTGGCCGCTCCACCAGCTCCTTCTCCAGGTTGAGCAGCTTCCCGGCCCGCTTCGCCGACGCCAGCCCGCCGTCCGCCAGCACGGCGACGCCCGCCGAGTCATAACCCCGGTACTCCAGCCGCTTCAGCCCGGCCGTCACGACCTCCAGCGCCGACTGCGACCCCACGTAACCCACGATTCCGCACATGACGGGCAGCCTACGATCCGACAGCCACCCAAAAAGGCTTCCGCGTGCCCGAAATCGGAAATACCCACGAGAGTACGAACGCGGGCGGGCACCCGACGGAAGACCGATATTCAGCCATTCTCAGGGAGGCGCCCCAGGCGACGTCATCACTGCTCCCACACAGGAAACACACAGAAAGCCCCTGATGCGGGAGAGGGCTGGCGCCTCCGATGGGGTTACCGCGCGGTAGCACTGTTCGCGCCAGCCTCATCGGCAACCGAAATCACTCCTTGCCCCAGCCTGTCGCCATATGGCTATGGTTGGGCCGCGCATGACCGGATCATGACCAGTTCCGTCATCGCGCACGTCATTCGGCGGCCGGGGGAACAGTGCCGTCACGGGGGAAGGATCACCATGCCGCGATACCGGCCTGTTGCGAACGCCTGCTTGAAAGCTGCTGCCGCCTGCAGCCCCGCCGGCACCGGTACGGCGAGCTGACACGCGCGTATCCCACTGCCTCTTCCTGCGGTCACCCCCGCCTGCTGTCGCTCACCACGAAGGATGCTCCTTTGCGCTTCAGATCGAGGCTGTACAACCCCAGATCACGAACATCCGCAGTGTTCACCTCTGCCGTCACCTCCGTTGCCGCCCTGGCGGTCCTCGGTGGCCTGACCGTCCAGCCTGGCCAACTCGGCCGGCACACCCAACAGCGTGTGGCCGCGGCGGGCGACTCGTACGACGGCTTCGACACGAAAGCGGCTGAACAACTGCGCGAGGATCAGTGTGTTGCCGCTGACGCACTGCGCACAGGTGGCCCCAACTTGTTCGCCCTCGCGCAGAACTCCATCGGGCTGCCTCCCGATCAGCTCCACCAGAAACTCAAGCGGGACCTCTTCGACGGCACCACGCCCCTGCACCAGGCCAACAACGCGGACAGCGCGGGCACCGACCAGTGGGTCAAGAAGGTCAATGACCAGGAGCGTGCGTTTTCCACCTCCGTCTCCGGCCTCAGCTCCTACCCTGGCGAACCGCGCGGCGAAAACGAGATCTACGACAAGACCGGCCTGCTGCCGTGGCTGTGGCAGGCGTACGGCAAGTCGGTCGACTTGTTCTCCCCGTTCTACGATCCGTCGCCCACGGCCGACGACAAGACGAAGGCCGCCGCGCTCACGATCGGCGATCAGCTGTACACCACCGGAGGGACACCGGAGGAGCAGCAGGCGTGGAAGCTGTGGAAGAAGAACTCCGGCAAGATCGAACCCAATCAGTTCTTCGTTCCCCGTGTCTTCGCCGATGACGCCCGCATCTTCCTCGCCTCGGGCGGCTTCCCTCGCACGGCCCCGGCCCCGGACACCCCGGAATTCCGCATCGCGGTCGAGGACTTGAAGGCGCGCTTCGCGTCGTGTGCCTGGCATGCCCCGATCGACCCGAACCGCGTTCTCGGCAAGGAGGTGGCGCAGGCTTCGGCCGAGTGGCAGCAGGAGATCGTCTCGCAGGCGAAGCAGCGCCAACAGATCCTCGCTGCCAGCGCCACCGCCACGAAGGCATTGCAGGACGGCTCGTTCATCCTGGGCCAGGTCCTCGGCCAGTCGTGGCTCGCGGACTACGCCACCCGTTGGCAGGACTACTGGTCGGCCGGCGGATTGGGCTGGATCGGCGACAGCCATGTGACGATCGAGGTGCCGGGCGCCAGGGGCAACTGCCTGGACGTCCAGGGCGGGGGCAAGACCAACGGCACGCCCGTCCAGATCTACACCTGCAACGGCGGCGCGGCCCAGCAGTGGACGCTCGAGGGCAGCGAGGACGACCTCCACCTCCGCAACGTCGGTTCGCAGAAGTGCCTTGATGTTGCCGGGAACGCGTCGTCGAACGGCACGAAGATCCAGATATCGGACTGCTACAAGTCCGCGGGGCAGTCATGGGAGGGCGACGTCCGTGCCACCTCGCCGCTGAAGAGCGCGACCACGGGTAAGTGCCTGGACCTGAGCGCGTTCACCAAGAGCACGGACGCGCGGCTGTGGGACTGCAAGAACGCTGCATCGCAGAAGTTCCTGATCAAGCCGTCCGGTCACCAGGGCACGGACAGCCCCCTGTACCCGGAAAAGGCGGAGTTCGACAAGGCGAAGAAGGTCGTCACCGGCGCCCAGACGTCGGCGAAGCAGTATCTGACGGCTCTTAAGACCCAGTTGGAGAACGCCAAGAAGGCGGCCACGGCCTCCGACTCCGCCGAGCAGGCGGCGTACGGCATCGCGGATGCCGTTGGTATGCCGCGGGGTCGCGGTCTTCTCGTCGGACAGCAGAAGGCGCAGGTCACCAAGGGCACAGTCGCGGCGCTGACGGCAATGCTGAAGGCCGCCGAGACCGCCGAGGCAGCGACCCGGGCATCCGCCGGCGACAGCCAGACCATCGCACAGCGGGCTCTCGCTCAGGCCGCGCAGTCAAACGCGGAGTTCCGCAAGGAAGCCGCCCGGATCGCGGAGTTGCAGGCGAAGGCGGCGTCCGACGCGGCGAAGGTCCACCGGGACAACGCGAAGAAGGACAAGGAGACCGCCGAGGCCAAGCTGGCCGTGGCGCTGAAGGCGGAGGCCGACGCGAAGTCGGCGGCCGCGGACGCCCACGCGAAGCGGCTGGCCGCCGAGGCCGAGGAGAAGACGGCGAAGGCGGAGAAGGAAACCGCCGCAGCCAAGCAGGCCGAGGCCGCGCAGCACCGGCGGACCGCCGAGACAGAGGCGACGAACGCCAAGGACGCCAAGACCAGGGCGGAGGCCGCCGAGGCGACGGCGGTCGAGAAGAGGGACGCCGCGGTCAAGGCCCGCGACAACGCCCGCGACCTGCGGGACGACGCCTGGGACGCCGAGCAGAAGGCCGACGCCGCGCGCGCCAAGGCCGACGCCAAGGAGGCCTACGCCCAGGCCCACGAGTCCGACAGCAACGCCCAGGAGGCCAGGGCTGCGGCCGACGCCGCGGCCGGCCACGCCGACGACGCCGAGGCGGCCGCAGGACGGGCCCGTACGGCGGCCGACGCCGCGACCGAGGCGGCCGCAGACGCGGACGCCGCGGCCACCCGGGCCGAGGCCGCCGCCAAGCGGTCCCGCGCGCACGCCGACGCCGCCCAGGCGGCGAAGCTGAAGGCCGACGCCGCGGTGAGGACCGCGACGGCCGCGGTGGCGGACGCCATCGCCGCGGCCAAGCACGCCGCGTCGGAGGCGAACGCCGCGGTCACCATGGCCGACGAGGCGGAGAAGCAGGCCAAGGCCGCGAAGAACAACGCGGACGCGGCGAGCAAGGAGGCGGCCAAGGCCGTCGCCGCCTCGGCGAAGGCCGCGGGCTTCGCTTACGTCACCGCCCAGGCGGCGGCCGACGCGCACGCCGCCGCGGCGCAGGTCGCCCAGCCGGCCAACGACGCCATCCAGATCGGCTCGCCGTACGTCGACGCCGACTCGGCGGCCTCCCTGGTCGTCCTGTCCGGACAGGCGTCGAAGTCGATCGCCGACCAGCAGAAGGCCGTCGCCGACGCGCACGCCCGGAACGCGCAGGCGGAGGCCGCGGCAGCGAAGAACCTCGCCGAGCAGGCGCAGGGCGACGCGAAGCAGGCGTACGTCCACGCCGCGAACGCCGCCGCACACGCTGCGACCGCCCGCGGCTACGCCAAGGAGGCCCTCGGCTACGCAGCCGACGCCGCCAAGGCCGCGTCCCAGGCGTCGGCCTCGCTGGCCCGCACGATCGAGTACGACCGCCAGGCCACCGAGGACGCGGCGGCGGCCGACCGTGCGGCGGGACGCGCCGAGGGCTACGCCCAGGAGGCCCGCGACTCGGCCGACCAGGCCGCGCTCGACGCCTCCGCGGCCCGCGCGGCCGCGGCCGAGGCGGAGCAGGCGGCCAAGGACGCCCGAGCGGCGGCCGACCGCGCCGACGCGGCGGCGACGGAGGCCGAACAGGCGGCCAAGGACGCGGAGAAGTACGCGAAGGAGGCCCAGGAGGCCGCGGAGTCCGCGGAGCGCAAGCAGGCCAACCAGCAGGTCACGAGCGGCGCCGGAACCGGCGTCGGCGGCACCTTCTTCGTCGTCGACGAGGACAGCATCGAGGTCACCGAAGCGAAGCAGGACAATCCCTGTGAGCTACCGCCCGGCTTCGGTACGAGCTGCACCGTCACGTTCACGTTCAAGTTCAACGCCACCGTCGACTTCTACCTGTGCACCAAACCCGACGTGCCGGCCACCCAGTCCGGGTGCCCGTCGTCGGACACGGTATTCCTCGGTTCGGAGCCGTTCAAGGGCCTGCAGAAGAAGGTGACCCGCACCTTCACGCAGGCCGACATCCTCAAGGGGCTCATCGACACCTATCTCAAGATCGGAAAGGCGCTGCTGGTCCAGGACTTCGTGGACTGCTGGCACGGCAGCGCCAGCGGCTGCGCCTGGGCGGCCTCCAACTTCATCCCTGGCAAGGCTCTCGGCAAGGCGGTCGAAGCGCTGCACGCCCTGGACGCCGCGATGCGTACGGGCATCGGGGTCCGCGAGGCGTTCACCGCCCTGAAGGCCCTCGACCTCGACCCCTCGACCCTCGCCAAGATCGAGAGCACGGTCAATGGATATGAGGACGTGGTCACCGCCTGCAGGGTCAACAGCTTCCCGGGCGACACCGACGTCCTGATGGCCGATGGCACCAGCAAGGCCATCCGCGACGTGCGCGTCGGTGACCTCGTGCTGGCCACGGACCCGGAGACCGGGAGGCCGGCCACCCAGTCGGTGACCGACACGTTCCGGCACGACGCCCGGCGGCTCGTGGACATCACCGTGGCCGGCGGGCTGCTGACCAGTACGGCGGGCCACCGGTTCCACGTCGACGGACGGGGCTGGACGCTGGTCTCCGAGCTGCGCGTGGGCGATCGGCTACGCGCACCCGACGGTTCGCGCGACACGGTGACGGCCCTTCGGGACCGTAGTGGCCTGGCTCCGCGCACGGTGTACGACCTGACGGTCGACGGGATCCACACCTTCTACGTCGGCACCAGGGGGCTCCAGCCGCGGAACGTCCTCGTCCACAACTGCACCGACATCATCGGCGACGAGGGCCTGGAAGGCGCCCACACCCTGAGGGACCACGTGAACCGCACCGACAGCGAGATGGCGGACAAGGCCGATAAGTCGAAGAACGGCATCGCGACCAGGTGGACCAACGAGGCTACCGCCGCCCAGGCTGTCCAAGAGGCCATGGACCAGTGGATCAAGCAGTCGGGCAAGGCACGGGAGCTGGATGCCTGGAAGATCAGGCAGGCCCAGCGCATCGGCAAGAAGGAGCCCTTCATCCCGGACAGGGACCTGAAGACCATCCGCTGGGACGTCCGGAACATGGGAAGCTCACTCGGGAAGAAGTGGGTGAGGAACGGTCCGCAGGGCGCACCGGCGGGCACCACCGTGGTCATCCAGTTGAAGTACGTGGGCAAGCAGCACAAGCCCAGCAAGTTCGTCGTCTACACCGCCTACCTGGAGGGCTGACCATGGCGGACGACATCGGGCTGACATGGCTGGCCGCGCAGTGCGACGACCTGGAGGACCTCCCTCCAGAGGAGCTCGACTGCCTCGCCGAACAAGGTCCGGTCGCGGCCGTGCTCCGCGTCGCGGAGAGGACGGTGACCGATCTCGGCCGCACCGCGGCGCTGCAGCTCGGGCGGGATGTACGGCGGCTGCTGGACTCCCCGCTCCCCGACGAGACGCTCCGAACGGTGTGGCTCGGCGCCACGGACAACGTCTTCGATCCGGCCAAAGACGGCATCAGCTCCCGTACCTGGCTGCGCAGGATCGAGGAGGCGTGGCTCGCGGCGGAGCGTCGCGGCGACCCCACGTTCGTCGCGCCCCCGGCCGATCCGGTGACGGACGAGGAACTGCGGCAGGCCGTCGTGCGGACGATCCAGTCGGTCGTCGGTGATCTGACGAACGCGGTGGAGAACCGGACCTACCCGCTCCCGTTGCCCGGTCTCGTACCGGCACTGGAGCAGGTAGCTCTCCAGTCCTGCGCGGATCTCGGATACCGGCTGTTCCTGCGTGCGCTGAAGGCGTCCTTCCTGGAGATCGACAAGCACAGCCACGCCGCGTTCATCGCTCTCGGGGAACGCCTGGGTCATCCGACGTCGCTTGTCGACCACGGCCTGAACATCCGCCAGTGACCAGCGCGCAGCAGCGTGCCTGAGGCCCGGTGATCGGCGGGGGTGGAGATGCATTCCGCCCCTGCCGATCACCGGGCCCCTCCCCACTCCCCCGCGTGACGCATCCCACGCCCCCCTCCGTCCACACTCCCGTAACAATGGACTGTGATCTCTCCGGTCTCCCCGACGCGGAGCGCCCACCGGCCCCGGCCGGAGGCGACTCCCTACGTCGACCTCACCCGTGCCGAGTGGAGCGCGCTGCGCCACAAGACCCCGCTGCCCCTGACGGCGGAGGAGGTCGAGAAGCTGCGCGGCCTCGGCGACGTCATCGACCTCGACGAGGTGCGGGACATCTACCTCCCGCTCTCCCGTCTGCTCAATCTCTACGTCGGCGCCACCGACGGCCTCAGAGGCGCGCTCAACACCTTCCTCGGTGAGCAGGGCTCCCAGTCCGGCACCCCCTTCGTCATAGGGGTGGCCGGCTCGGTGGCCGTCGGCAAGTCCACCGTCGCCCGCCTGCTCCAGGCCCTGCTCTCCCGCTGGCCCGAGCACCCACGCGTCGAGCTGGTCACGACCGACGGATTCCTGCTCCCCACCAAGGAACTGGAAGCCCGCGGCCTGATGTCCCGCAAGGGCTTCCCCGAGTCGTACGACCGCCGCGCCCTGACCCGCTTCGTCGCCGACATCAAGGCGGGCAAGGACGAGGTCACCGCCCCCGTCTACTCCCACCTCATCTACGACATCGTCCCCGGCGAGCGGCTCGTCGTCCGCCGCCCCGACATCCTGATCGTCGAGGGCCTGAACGTCCTCCAGCCCGCCCTCCCCGGCAAGGACGGCCGCACCCGCGTCGGCCTCGCCGACTACTTCGACTTCAGCGTGTACGTCGACGCGAGCGCCGAGGACATCGAGACCTGGTACCTCAACCGCTTCAAGAAGCTCCGCCACACGGCCTTCCAGAAGTCGGACTCCTACTTCCGCAAGTACACCCAGGTCACCGAGGAAGAGGCCGTCGACTACGCCCGCACCCTCTGGCGGACCATCAACAAGCCCAACCTCGTGGAGAACATCGCCCCCACCCGCGGCCGCGCCACCCTGATCCTCCGCAAGGGGCCGGACCACAAGGTCCGCCGCCTGAGTCTGCGCAAGCTGTGACCCGGCCCTGTTAGAAAGGCGTCATGCTGCATCTCCGGGTCATCACGCCGTCCGACAGGACCGAAGCCGTTGTCCGCGTCATCGAGGAAACGGTCGGCACCACGCACCTGTGCGTGATGGCGGGCGCCGCCCGCAACCCGGCCGGAGACGTCGTGACTTGCGACGTGGCCCGCGAGGCGGGCGACGAACTGCTCGACAGGCTCCAGGAACTGGGTATCGAGGACACCGGCTCGATCGCCGTCGAGGACATCGACCTGTCGCTTTCCAAGCGCGCCGACCAGGCCGAGAAGGACGCCCCCGGCGAGGCCGCGGACGCGGTGCTCTGGGAGCACCTGACCGACGCGACCCACGAGGAGTCGACTCTCTCGATCACCTATCTCGCGTTCATCACGCTGGCCACGATGATCGCGGCCTGCGGCGTCGTCCTCGACAACGCGATCCTGATCGTGGGCGCGATGGCGGTGGGCCCGGAGTTCGGCCCGCTGGCGGGCATCTCCACCTCGGTGGTGCAGCGCCGCCCCCGCCTGGCCCTGCGCTCAATGATCGCGCTGCTGGTGGGCTTCGCGGCGGCGATGGCGGTGACCGTGCTCTTCAGTCTCCTGATGGACGCGCTGGGCCTGTTCACCGAGGCACAACTGGAGGCCGACCGCCCGCAGACCGGCTTCGTCTACGCCCCCGACGCCTTCTCCTTCGTCGTGGCCGTCCTGGCCGGCATCGCGGGCACTCTCTCGCTGACGTCCTCGAAGTCGGGCGCCCTGGTGGGCGTCGCCATCTCGGTGACCACGATCCCGGCCGCCGCCAACGCGGCGGTCGCCCTCAGCTACGGCGACACCAGGCAGACGGTCGGCTCCACCGAGCAACTCCTGCTCAACCTGCTCGGCATCATCGTCGCCGGCACCCTGACGTTGCTGGCCCAGAAGTGGTTCTGGGCCAGACAACGAGCCGAGCACAAAAACGCCGGTTAGGGCGACCCCTCAGGGACGCGGGAACTGCGCGACCAGCCGAGGCGGACCCGCGGCCCGCCGGCCACAGCACCGGCCTCCGCCTACCCGGCGATCACCCCAGCACCGACTTCACCCCAGCGCCGACTTCACCGCATCGGCCAACCGCCCCGCCACGGACCGAGCCTGATCGATATCCGCCGCCTCGACCATCACCCGCACCAGCGGCTCCGTCCCGGACGGCCTCAGCAGCACCCGCCCGGTGGCCCCCAGCTCCCGCTCCGCCTCGCCGACGGCCGCCGCCAGATCCGCGGACGTACGCACCCGCGACTTGTCGACGTCCGGCACATTGATCAGAACCTGCGGCAACCGCTCCATCACACCGGCCAGCTCCCGCAGCGAGCGCCCGCTCTCGGCGACCCGCGCCGCCAGCAGCAGCCCCGTGAGCGTGCCGTCCCCGGTCGTCGCGTGGTCGAGGATGATCACGTGCCCGGACTGCTCACCGCCGAGGGCGTAGTCGTGCTCCTTCATCTCCTCCAGCACATACCGGTCGCCCACCGCGGTCTGCACCAGCTGGATGCCCTCGCGCTCCATGGCCAGCTTGAAACCCAGGTTCGACATCACGGTCGCGACAACGGTGCCGGAGCGCAGTGCGGAACGCTCCCGCATCGCCAGCGCGAGCACGGCCAGAATCTGGTCGCCGTCCACCTCCTCACCGGTGTGGTCCACGGCGAGGCACCGGTCCGCGTCACCGTCGTGCGCGACACCGAAGTCGGCCCCGTGCTCGAGCACCGCGGCCTTCAGCTGTCCCAGGTGCGTCGACCCGCACCCGTCGTTGATGTTCAGCCCGTTCGGCTCGGCCCCGATCGTGACGATCTCGGCGCCGGCCCGCGTGAAGGCCTCCGGCGACACCCGGGCCGCCGCCCCGTGCGCCTCGTCCAGGACGATCTTCAACCCGTCCAGCCGGTTCGGCAGCACGGCGACGAGGTGGCCGACGTACTGGTCGAACCCCTCCTCGTAGTCGCGCACCCGTCCGACGCCGGACCCGGTCGGCCGCTGCCAGGGCTCACCGCGCCGGTGCTCCTCGTAGACGGACTCGATCCGGTCCTCGAGGTCGTCCGCCAGCTTGTGCCCACCGCGCGCGAAGAACTTGACGCCGTTGTCCGGCATGGCGTTGTGGCTTGCGGAGAGCATGACACCCAGGTCGGCCTCCAGCGCCCCGGTCAGATACGCCACCGCCGGCGTCGGCAGAACGCCGACCCGCAGGACGTCCACACCCGCGCTGGCGAGGCCGGCGACCACTGCGGCCTCCAGGAACTCTCCGGACGCGCGCGGGTCCCGCCCGACCACCGCCGTCGGCCGGTGGCCGGCGAAGGTGCCCGCCTCGGCCAGCACGTGGGCCGCCGCGACGGACAGACCGAGCGCCATCTCGGCCGTCAGATCCGCGTTGGCGACACCGCGCACGCCGTCCGTGCCGAAGAGTCGTCCCACTTGTCCTCCTGAGGAAACGTCAGTTCGGGTAGCCCCGCGGACGCGGCCCGCGCCCGCGGCTCCCGTATCCCAGGCATACGATGCCTGGACATCCCATCACACAAGACTTTGAGCGTCTTGTGCCGTTATACGCCTGTGTCTGTGATAAACGAACGCCCCGGCGGCACAGTGGCGTGCCGCCGGGGCGTTCGGAGTACAGCCCGCGGTTTAGCGCTTGCTGTACTGCGGAGCCTTGCGGGCCTTCTTCAGACCGGCCTTCTTGCGCTCGACCGCACGGTCGTCGCGGCGCAGGAAGCCCGCCTTCTTCAGCGCACCGCGGTTGTTGTCGACGTCGGCCTCGTTCAGCGCACGGGCGACACCGAGACGGAGCGCACCGGCCTGGCCGGAGACGCCGCCACCGGCGATACGGGCGATGACGTCGTAACGTCCCTCGAGCTCGAGCACCTTGAAGGGCTCGTTGACTTCCTGCTGGTGCACCTTGTTGGGGAAGTAGTCCTCGAGGGTGCGACCGTTGATCTTCCACTTGCCGGTGCCCGGAACGATCCGGACACGGGCGATGGCGTTCTTGCGACGGCCCAGGCCGGCGGCCGGCTGGGGCTCGCCGAAGCGGGACGCCATCGACTCCGAGGTGTACTCACCCTCGACGGGGACCTCGGACTCGGTGGTGTAGCTGTCGATGTCAAGCTCTTCGAGCGGCTGCTCGGCAGTGGTCTCGGCCACGATTCTCCTCAGATTCTCTTCGGTCTTAGGGGGTGGCCGGACTTACTGCGCGACCTGGGTGATCTCGAACGGAACCGGCTGCTGGGCAGCGTGGGGGTGGTTCTCGCCGCGGTAGACCTTCAGCTTGGAGAGCATCTGACGGCCCAGGGTGTTCTTGGGAAGCATGCCCTTGACGGCCTTCTCGATGGCCTTCTCGGGGTTCTTGTCGAGCAGCTCGTCATAACGGACGGAGCGCAGACCACCCGGGTAGCCGGAGTGGCGGTACGCCATCTTCTGCGTCCGCTTGTTGCCGGAGAGGTGCACCTTGTCGGCGTTGATGATGATGACGAAGTCACCGGTGTCGACGTGGGGAGCGTAGATCGGCTTGTGCTTGCCCCGCAGAAGGGACGCGGCGGTGGTGGCGAGACGACCCAGGACGATGTCCTGAGCGTCGATGACGTGCCACTGGCGCGTCACATCGCCGGGCTTGGGGCTGTACGTACGCACGGTTCGTAGCCTTCGCTTCGAGTGAATGGTCCTGAACAGGTCACCGAAACGATCACGACAGCCCTGACCGCACAGCGGTGACGCAAACCGCGTGCTGGTCGCTGGTCATCGGCCCGGTGGACCGGTGTAAGGGCCCGTCCCGTGAGAATGAGCAAGCCAATACACAACGAAGAAGCAGGATACCTGTGGCGTGTCCACCCGGTCAAAACGGGTGCACCACGAGCACGGCATCCAGCTTTCCTGCCCATTTTACGGCCTCGCCACCCACCATTTCTCAGGACCTCACCCGCTCGCACCGCATGGTGACGGCCGCCGCACAGAACGTGAGCGCCCGCCGCGCCCGCCGGCGCACCCGCACCGAGCAGCAACGCGGCACGACCAGCAGCAGAAGGTCGTACGACGGCCCCGGCACCCGGGTCCCCGAGAGCACCAGACCCACGGCGATATCGACGAGCACCCCCCACAGACCGCCCGCGACCCTTCGTACCAACCACCCGGAGATGCCGTATTTGCCCGTGCTCATGGAGCGAACGCTAGGGCTTTTAGGGCTCGTTGAGACGGACCAGCACACCCCTCGGCCCGTCTAAACTGCGCCCCATGAGCTATGGGCAGGGGGGACCCCAGTCCCAGTGGGATCCCTGGAAACCGCAATCGCAGCAGCCCTGGAACAGCGGCAGCGACCAGACACCGGACTGGGCGGCACTCGCCGAGGCGTCCGAGTCGCGCCACAAGCGGCGTCGGCTGCTGTTCATCGGCGGCGGCGCGCTCGCGACCGTGGCGGTGGGCGCCGCCGTCGCGGTGGCCGTCGTGTCCGCGAACGGCAACAACCAGGCGTCGAACAACCAGACCTCCCAGTTGCCCGCGACCGCCGACATCCCCAGCGAGTCCGGCGCGCCGGCGCCGTCCTTCGCACCGACCAGCGCGCCGCCGCCGCTGGACCCGAAGGACTTCATCTCCAGCAAGACCAAGGACACCGCCCCGCTCAGCGTGGCCGGTCTCTTCCCGGGCACCCAGCTGACCATGGGCGAGACCGTCTACAAGAAGGGGCCGACGGCCGACACCAAGAACTGCGCCACGGCCGCCGCGGGAAGCCTCCCGAAGGTGCTCAAGGCCAACGACTGCACCCGAATGCTGCGCGTCACCTACACCAAGGACGGCATGGCCGTGACGGTGGGCGTGGCCGTCTTCGACACCGAGGCCCAGGCCGCCAAGGCCAAGAAGCAGGCCGACAGCAAGAGCATCGTGAAGTCGCTGTCCGGCGGTGGCGTCAAGGCGTTCTGCAACGCCGCGGTCTGCCGCTCCACGACCAACTCCCACGGCCGCTACGCCTACTTCACCATCGCCGGCTTCACCAACGGCAACGACGTGACCCCCAAGGACACGGCGGTCTTCTCCACCGGCGACGACCTGGCCGAGTTCACCTTCCGCCAGATCCGCAGGCGGGGCGAGGCCCAGGCCTCGGCGGCGGCGAACGAGTAGGCGCCGCCGGGCGGCGCCCAGGTCAGCAGCAGCCCGCGGCCGGCAGCGACCGCTTGTTGCGCGCCTCCTTGTTGCGCGCGGCCAGCTGGTCGTCCGCCGGGTAGCCGACCTCCTCCAGCGTCAGCCCGTGCGGCCGTACGACATGCACCGCCGAGTCCCGTACGCCGACGGCGAGCACCTTCCCCGGCCAGTCCGCCGGGCGGTGCCCGTCCCCCACGAACAGCAGCGCGCCTATCAGCGAGCGCACCATGTTGTGGCAGAAGGCATCGGCCCGCACGGTCGCGGTGATGATCCCGTCGTCACCGCGCACCAGGCTCAGCTCCTGCAGGGTGCGGATGGTCGTGGCCCCCTCCCGCTTCTTGCAGTAGGCGGCGAAGTCGTGCTCCCCCAGCAGCGCCCGGGCCGCCTCGTTCATCGCGTCGACGTCGAGCGGCCAGTCGTGCCACAGGACGTGGCTCCGCAGCAGCGGGTCGACGCCGCCGGGGTTGTCGGTGACGCGGTAGGCGTAACGCCGCCAGACGGCCGAGAAACGGGCGTTGAAGCCGGCCGGGGCCTCCCGCAGGGCCCACACCCGCACGTCCTTCGGCAGCCGCCCGGCGAGCCGCTTGAGCAGCTTCTCCTTCTGCTCCGCCCACACCTCCCGGGGCAGATCGACATGCGCCACCTGGCCTCGCGCGTGGACACCGGCGTCGGTGCGGCCGGCCACGGTCAGCTCGTACGTCGTGTGCCGCGACCGCGTCACGGTCCGTAGCGCGTCCTCGATCTCCCCCTGCACGGTCCGCTTCCCACCGGCCTGCTTGGCCCAGCCGTGGAACTCGCCGCCGTCGTACGACAGGTCGAGGCGGATACGCACATGGCCGGGCTGTACTTCGTCACTCACCCCTGGATCCTCTCACCCGCACGAAAGCGGGCCCGCCCCGAAGGACGGACCCGCTTCACGCAAGGCGGCTGCCTCAGGCGTCCTTGGACTCCTCGTCCTTGGACTCCTCGGCCGGAGCCTCGACGGCCTCGTCGGACTTGGCCTCGGCGGCCTCGTCCTTCTTGAGGGCGTCTTCCTTGACCGCACGCTTGGTGGCGGCCTCGGCCTCACCAGTGGCCTGCTGTGCGACCGTCAGCGCCTCGACCAGCTCGATGACAGCCATGGGGGCGTTGTCGCCACGGCGGTTACCGATCTTGGTGATACGGGTGTAGCCACCCGGACGGTTCTCGTAGCGCGGGCCGATCTCGGTGAAGAGCGTGTGGACGATGCTCTTGTCCGTGATCACCTGGAGCACCTGACGGCGGTTGTGAAGGTCGCCCTTCTTCGCCTTGGTGACCAGACGCTCGGCGTACGGACGCAGCTTGCGCGCCTTCGCCTCGGTGGTGGTGATACGGCCGTGCTCGAAGAGCGCCTTCGCGAGGTTCGCGAGAAGCAGCTTCTCGTGCGCGGCACTGCCGCCCATACGGGCACCCTTGGTGGGCTTCGGCATTTTCCATCTCCTGTGTCTCTGCCCCGGCCGTATCAGGTACCGAGGTCAGTATCCGAGCAGGCGGTCGCCTGTCGGAGATCCGAAGCGTTCTACGACTCCGGAAGAACCGCGCCCCGTGAGGGGCGCGGCAGCCGCATCAGTACTGCTCGGTCTCCACGAAACCGGCGTCGGCGTCGTCATCGGCACCGAACGCGTCCGCGGCGGCGGTGGGGTCGAATCCGGGCGGGCTGTCCTTCAGGGCCAGGCCCATGCCGGCCAGCTTCGCCTTGACCTCGTCGATCGACTTCGCACCGAAGTTGCGGATGTCGAGCAGGTCGGCCTCGGAACGCGCCACGAGCTCACCCACGGAGTGGATGCCCTCGCGCTTGAGGCAGTTGTACGACCGAACGGTGAGCTCCAGCTCCTCGATCGGCAGCGCCAGATCGGCGGCGAGCGCGGCGTCCGTCGGGGACGGACCCATGTCGATGCCCTCGGCGTCGATGTTCAGCTCACGCGCGAGACCGAACAGCTCGACCAGCGTCTTACCGGCGGACGCCATGGCGTCGCGCGGCCGCATGGCCTGCTTGGTCTCGACGTCGACGATCAGCTTGTCGAAGTCGGTGCGCTGCTCGACACGCGTGGCCTCGACCTTGTACGTGACCTTGAGCACGGGCGAGTAGATGGAGTCGACCGGGATACGGCCGATCTCCTGGCCCACCTGCTTGTTCTGCACGGCGGAGACGTAACCGCGGCCACGCTCGACCGTCAGCTCCATCTCCAGCTTGCCCTTGCCGTTGAGCGTGGCGAGGACGAGGTCGGGGTTGTGCACCTCGACACCGGCCGGCGGCGCGATGTCGGCGGCGGTGACCAGACCCGGGCCCTGCTTGCGCAGGTACATCACGACCGGCTCGTCGTGCTCCGAGGAGACGACCAGCTGCTTGATGTTGAGGATCAGGTCGGTGACGTCCTCCTTGACGCCCGGCACGGTGGTGAACTCGTGCAGCACGCCGTCGATGCGGATGGACGTGACCGCCGCACCCGGGATCGAGGACAGGAGGGTCCGGCGCAGGGAGTTGCCGAGGGTGTAGCCGAAGCCCGGCTCCAGCGGCTCGATCACGAACCGGGAGCGGAACTCGTCGACGACCTCTTCGGTCAGCGAGGGACGCTGAGCAATCAGCATGTTGCGTTCCTTCTGTCAGGGGCGCCCGCTATTTGACGCCCTGAGCCACCGGGCGGTAGCCCGATGTCGATTCCTTACAAGGGTACGGGCGATACGACCCGAAGGAGTCGTACCGCCCGAAAACCTCAGACCGAACGGCCCGCGCCGAAGATCAGACGCGACGGCGCTTGGGCGGGCGGCAGCCGTTGTGCGGGGTCGGGGTGACGTCCTGGATGGAGCCGACCTCGAGACCGGTCGCCTGGAGCGAACGGATGGCGGTCTCACGACCGGAACCCGGGCCCTTGACGAACACGTCGACCTTGCGCATGCCGTGCTCCTGGGCGCGGCGGGCAGCCGACTCGGCGGCCATCTGCGCGGCGAACGGCGTGGACTTCCGGGAGCCCTTGAAGCCGACGTGGCCGGCGGAGGCCCAGGAGATCACGTTGCCGGACGGGTCCGTGATGGAGACGATCGTGTTGTTGAACGTGCTCTTGATGTGCGCGTGGCCGTGAGCGACGTTCTTCTTTTCCTTGCGGCGCACCTTCTTGGCAGCGCCCTGACGTCCCTTGGGGGGCATCTCTTACTCCTACGGGAGGTGGTCGGTCCTACAGCGAAGACCGCTGGACGGCGAGTCCGCTGCGGACTACTTCTTGCCCGGCTTCTTCTTGCCGGCGATGGCGCGACGCGGGCCCTTGCGGGTGCGGGCGTTGGTGCTGGTGCGCTGACCGCGGACCGGCAGGCCGCGGCGGTGACGCAGACCCTGGTAGCAGCCGATCTCGACCTTGCGGCGGATGTCGGCCTGGATCTCGCGACGGAGGTCACCCTCGGTCTTGATGTTGTTGTCGACGTACTCGCGGATCGCGACGAGCTGCTCTTCGCTCAGGTCGCGGACGCGGGTGTTCGGGTCGATGCCCGTGGCGGCCAGCGTCGCCTGCGAGAGGGTCCGGCCGATGCCGAACACGTAGGTGAGGGCGACCTCCACGCGCTTTTCGCGCGGGATGTCGACACCGGAAACGCGTGCCATTCAATGGCTCCTGGTGATCTTCGGAGGTCTTCCACAGGACCGGTTCCCAGTCGCCGTATGAGGTACGAACTGGGTCCCCGGCCTCCGACCGGGGGTGTCAAGCCATGGCGCGGCTCGGGCCCTGCGTATGAACATATTCAGCTCGCGTCGCGCGAATCTCTGCGAAAGCGGTGCAGAGGGAGAGGTCCTGCGGTCAGCCCTGGCGCTGCTTGTGGCGCGGGTTGTCGCAGATGACCATGACCCGGCCGTGACGGCGGATCACCCTGCACTTGTCGCAGATCTTCTTGACGCTCGGCTTGACCTTCATGGGGTGAGGTTCTCCGGGTCAGTTGCCGACGGCCCCGCGTCGGAGACACGGGGCGAGGGCAAGATCTACTTGTAGCGGTAGACGATCCGGCCACGCGTGAGGTCGTACGGAGACAACTCCACCACGACCCGGTCGTCAGGGAGGATGCGGATGTAGTGCATACGCATCTTGCCGCTGATGTGTGCCAGGACCTGGTGGCCGTTCTGGAGCTCGACCTTGAACATGGCGTTCGGCAGAGACTCGACGACAGTGCCCTCGATCTCGATGGCACCTTGCTTCTTGGCCACGCTTCGCCCTTCGGAATCGACTACCTTGATCGACCCCTGGACTTTTCCCTTACGGGCGCATGCAGACATGCGGGTGCACAAGAGCCGACGAGTCAGTCTACGTCAGCGCACCCGGAAAGACGAATCGAGGCAGTCTGCCCCAAGCCCATGATCATTAAGCGACCGGATCCGGCGCCGCCGTGATCCCGTACTCCGCGAGCTTCGCCTTGCCTCCGTCGGGTGCCGTCAGGACCAGCGGGCCCTGGTCGGTCAGGGCGATGGAGTGTTCCCAGTGGGAGGACCAGGTGCCGTCGGTCGTGATGACCGTCCAGTCGTCCTTGAGGACCTCGGTCCTCGGGGTGCCCAGCGACACCATCGGCTCGATGGCCAGGCAGAAGCCGGGGACCAGCTTCGCACCCTTGCCCCGACGCCGGTCGACGTAGTTCAGCAGGTGCGGGTCCATGTGCATCTCGGTGCCGATGCCGTGGCCGCCGTAGTCCTCGATGATCCCGTAGCGGCCGCCGCCGGGCTTCGGCTGCCTGCGGATGTACGTCTCGATGGCCCGGGAGATGTCGACGAGCCGGTTGCCCAGCTTCATGGCCGCGATGCCGGCCCACATCGACTCCTCGGTCACCCGCGACAGCTCGATGAGCTCCGGGGCGTGACCGGAGCCGACGAAGGCCGTGTACGCGGCGTCGCCGTGCCAGCCGTCGACGATCGCGCCGCAGTCGATCGAGATGATGTCGCCGTCCTTGAGGACGACGTCCTCGGACGGGATGCCGTGCACGACGACCTCGTTCACCGAGGTGCAGATGGTCGCGGGGAAGCCGCCGTACCCCAGGAAGTTCGACTTGGCACCGTGCTCCGCCAGCACCTTGCGCGCCACCTCGTCCAGATCCTTCGTACTGGCCCCGGGCACCGCCGCCGCACGCGTGGCCGCGTGAATGGCGGCGACGACCAACCCGGCCTCACGCATCTTGGCGATCTGCTCGGGACTCTTGATCTGCACCATGAAGACGACGGCCTTTCTGGACCGGGAAGGGACGGACTGCTTCCACGATACGGGGCGACCACGGCCGCCCACCCCACGCAGCGGCCGCGGTCCCCTCAGGGGGAACCGCGGCCGCCGACCACGTACGACGAACGACTACTGACCGTCGTCCTCGCGCTTGAGCGCCTCCAGCGCGCGGCCCGTGACCTCGTCGACCGCACCCATCGCGGAGATGGTCACCACCAGGCCCTGCGCCTTGTAGTAGTCGATGATCGGCTCGGTCTGCGTGTGGTAGACCTCCAGCCGCTTGCGCACGGTCTCCTCGGTGTCGTCGTCCCGCTGGTACAGCTCGCCGCCGCAGACGTCGCAGACGCCCTCCTGCTTCGGCGGGCTGTACGTCACGTGGAAGACGTGCGCGGAGTCCTTGCGGCAGATGCGCCGCCCGGCGATCCGCTTGACGACCTCGGTCTCGGGCGCCTCCAGGTCGAGCACGGCGTCCAGGGTGATGCCCTCGTTGTGCAGCAGCTCGTCCAGTGCCTCGGCCTGCGAGACGTTCCGGGGGAAGCCGTCCAGCAGGAAGCCGTTCACGGCGTCCGGCTGCTCCATGCGGTCCTTCGCCATGGCGATGGTGACCTCGTCCGGCACCAGGTTGCCGGCGTCCATGTAGGACTTCGCCAGCTTGCCGAGCTCCGTCTGCCGACTGATGTTGGCGCGGAACAGGTCGCCCGTGGAGATGTGCGGGATCGACAGCTTCTCGGCAAGGCGAGTGGCCTGCGTACCCTTACCGGCACCCGGCGGGCCGACGAGGACGATTCGCATCAGCGGAGGAACCCTTCGTAATTGCGCTGCTGGAGCTGGCTCTCGATCTGCTTCACCGTCTCGAGACCGACACCCACGATGATCAGGATGCTGGTACCACCGAACGGGAAGTTCTGGTTTGCCCCGAAACCAACCAACGCCATCGTCGGCACGAGAGCGATCAGACCCAGATACAGCGAACCCGGCCAGGTGATCCGGTTGAGTACGTAACTCAGGTACTCAGCGGTCGGTCGGCCAGCCCGGATGCCCGGGATGAAGCCACCATACTTCTTCATGTTGTCGGCGACTTCCTCGGGGTTGAAGGAGATCGCCACGTAGAAGAACGCGAAGAAAACAATGAGCAAGAAGTACAGAGAGATGTAAATCGGGTGGTCGCCCTGGACCAGGTGACCCTCGATCCAGCTCTTCCAGCCGGAGTTCCCGCTGGAGAACTGCGCGATCAGCGCCGGGATGTAGAGCAGCGACGAGGCGAAGATGACGGGAATCACACCCGCCTGGTTCACCTTGAGCGGGATGTAGGTGGATGTACCGCCGTAGGCGCGGCGGCCGATCATGCGCTTGGCGTACTGCACCGGGATCCGGCGCTGGGCCTGCTCGACGAAGACCACCAGGCCGACCATGAACAGGCCGACGAGGATGACCGTGCCGAACTCGATCCAGCCGTCGGCCAGCGTGCCCTGCTGCTTGATGGCCCACAGGGCGGACGGGAAGGTGGCGGCGATCGAGATGAACATCAGGATCGACATGCCGTTGCCGATGCCGCGGTCGGTGATGAGCTCACCGAGCCACATCACCACGGCCGTACCGGCGGTCATGACGATCACCATGGTGATGGTGACGAAGATCGACTGGTCCGGGACGATCTGGCCGGCGACCGGGCAACCCTGGAACAGGGCGCCGCTGCGGGCGGTGGCGACGAGGCCGGTGCCCTGCAGGATGGCGAGCGCCACGGTCAGGTAGCGGGTGTACTGCGTGATCTTCGCCGTACCCGCCTGGCCCTCCTTCTTGAGGGCTTCGAGGCGGGGAATCACCACCGTCAGGAGTTGCAGGATGATGCTCGCGGTGATGTAGGGCATGATGCCGAGCGCGAAGATCGTGATCTGCAGCAGGGCGCCGCCGCTGAACATGTTGACCAGACCGAACAGACCCTGGTTGCCCTTGGCTACGTCGATACAGGTCTGGACGTTCTGGTAGTCGACGCCCGGAATCGGGACGTGTGTACCGACTCGGTACACCACGATGATGCCGAGCGTGAAGAGCAGCTTCTTGCGCAGGTCGGGCGTCTTGAACGCCCGGGCGAACGCGGTGAGCACGGTGCCTCCTGCGACCCCCGCGCGTCTGCGTCAAGGGTGACGGTCTTGAGGTTCCAATAGAACAACGACATGGATAACGGTCAACTGCCGCTCAAAGTGCCCGACGTGCGACAGCTGTGAAAGTTGGCAGTGCAGGCCACCTTACCCGCGGGACTGCCACCCTTGGAACGACCAACCGGGGATACCCCATTTGTGGGGTATCCCCGGTCGGGATCGCTCAAGTCATCGAGGCGCCTGTTGCGTTCAGACGAGCTCGGTGACGGTACCGCCGGCGGCGGTGATCTTCTCCTTGGCGGAGCCGGAGACGGCGTCGACCGTCACCTGCAGCGCCACGGAGATCTCGCCCTGGCCGAGGACCTTGACGAGGCTGTTCTTGCGAACGGCACCCTTGGCCACCAGACCCTCGACGGTGACCTCGCCACCCTCGGGGTAGAGCGCGGCCAGCTTGTCGAGGTTCACGACCTGGAACTCGGTCTTGAACGGGTTCTTGAAGCCCTTCAGCTTCGGAAGACGCATGTGGAGGGGCATCTGGCCACCCTCGAAGCGCTCCGGAACCTGGTAACGAGCCTTCGTACCCTTGGTACCACGACCGGCCGTCTTACCCTTCGACGCCTCACCACGACCCACACGGGTCTTGGCGGTCTTGGCGCCCGGGGCGGGACGGAGGTTGTGGATCTTGAGCGGGTTGTTCTCCGCCATGATCAGTCGACCTCCTCGACCGTCACGAGGTGGCGGACGGTGTGCACCATGCCGCGGAACTCGGGGCGGTCCTCCTTGACGACCTGCGTGTTGATGCCCTTGAGACCAAGGGAACGCAGGGTGTCACGGTGGTTCTGCTTGCTGCCGATGTAGGACTTGACCTGCGTAATCTTGAGCTGCGCCATGATTACGCACCCGCCCCGGCACGCGCACGGAGAAGAGCCGCGGGGGCGACGTCCTCGAGCGGCAGACCACGGCGCGCCGCGATCTCCTCGGGACGCTGCAGGCCCTTCAGGGCCTCCACGGTCGCGTGCACGATGTTGATCGCGTTGTCGGAGCCGAGCGACTTCGACAGCACGTCGTGGATACCGGCGCACTCCAGCACGGCACGCACGGGACCACCGGCGATAACACCGGTACCCGGCGACGCCGGCTTCAGGAGCACGACACCGGCAGCCTTCTCACCCTGGATCGGGTGCGGGATGGTGCCCTGGATCCGGGGGACCTTGAAGAAGTGCTTCTTGGCCTCCTCAACACCCTTGGCGATGGCGGCCGGCACCTCCTTGGCCTTGCCGTAACCGACACCCACGGTGCCGTCACCGTCGCCCACCACGACCAGCGCGGTGAAGCTGAAGCGACGACCACCCTTCACAACCTTGGCGACGCGGTTGATCGCGACGACGCGCTCAACGTACGCGGTCTTCTCGGCGGCAGCTGCGCCGCCGTCACGGCCCTTCCGGTCCCGCCGCTCGCCGCCACCGGCACCGCCACCGCGGCGCTGGGGTCCAGCCATTGGAATTACCTCTCTCTGTCTCCGCTAGCTACGGAACCGACTCAGAACTTGAGTCCGGCTTCGCGGGCGGCGTCCGCCAGGGCAGCGATGCGCCCGGCGTACTGGTTGCCACCACGGTCGAATACGACGGCCTCGACGCCCGCGGCCTTGGCGCGCTCGGCGACCAGGGCGCCGACCTGCTTGGCCTGTGCGGACTTGTCGCCCTCGCCACCGCGCACCGAGGTGTCCAGGGTGGACGCCGACGCCAGGGTGTGACCCTTGATGTCGTCGATCACCTGGGCCACGATGTGGCGGTTGGAGCGGGTAACGACCAGACGAGGACGCTCCGCCGTACCGGCGATCCGCTTGCGGATCCGGATGTGACGGCGCTTGATCGCGGCGCGCTTGTAGGCGTCGCCCTTGAGGATCTTCTGTCCGTATGCCATGGCTTACTTACCCGCCTTTCCGACCTTGCGGCGGATGACTTCGCCCTCGTACTTGACGCCCTTGGCCTTGTACGGGTCGGGCTTGCGCAGCTTGCGGATGTTGGCCGCAACCTCGCCGACCTTCTGCTTGTCGATGCCCTCGACCGAGAAACGGGTCGGGTTCTCCACCTTGAAGGAGATGCCCTCGGGGGCCTCGACCACGATCGGGTGGCTGTAGCCGAGCGCGAACTCAAGGTTCGAGCCCTTGGCGGTCACGCGGTAACCGACACCACTGATCTCGAGCTTCTTCACGTAACCCTGGGTCACGCCGGTGATCATGTTCGCCACCAGCGTGCGGGACAGGCCGTGGAGGGCCTTGTTCTGACGCTCGTCGTTCGGGCGGGTGACGTTCAGAACGCCGTCCTCACCCTTGACGATCTCGATCGGTGCCACGACGGTGTGGGTCAGCTCGCCCTTGGGGCCCTTGACCTTGACCGTACGGCCGTCGATGGTGACGTCCACGCCGGCGGGAACCGCGATGGGGAGCTTGCCGATGCGCGACATAGCTGTTTCCTCCGTTCCCTTCCGTTACCAGACGTAGGCGAGAACTTCTCCGCCTACGCCCTTCTTGCCGGCCTGCTTGTCGGTGAGAAGCCCGTGCGACGTGGAGATGATCGCCACGCCGAGGCCGCCGAGCACCTTCGGCAGGTTGGTGGACTTCGCGTACACCCGGAGACCGGGCTTGGAGATCCGCTTGATGCCCGCGATGGAGCGCTCACGGTTGGGGCCGAACTTCAGCTCCAGGACGAGGTTCTTGCCGACTTCGGCGTCCTCGACCTTCCAGCCCGTGATGAAGCCCTCCTGCTGGAGGATCTCCGCGATGTGCGACTTGATCTTCGAGTGCGGCATCGCCACGGTGTCGTGGTACGCCGAGTTCGCGTTCCGCAGACGCGTAAGCATGTCTGCGATCGGATCAGTCATGGTCATGAATTGGCCTTCGGCCTCTCTCGCCGGGGTTTCCTGGTGCGCCATCCCTCTCCCCGATCCGAGACGGGACGGGTGCGGCGCGGTGGACCTACGGCGTAGTAAGTCGTACGGGCGGCAGACGCCCAACCCCGCAAGCCTAAGGCATACGGAGAAGGGCTCCTGCCGACCCAGATGCTTACCGAGAGCTTCAGGAATCCCCTATTACAGGGATTACCAGGAGCTCTTGGTCACGCCCGGCAGCTCGCCACGGTGAGCCATCTCACGAAGGCACACGCGGCACAGGCCGAACTTGCGGTACACGGAGTGCGGGCGGCCGCAGCGCTGGCAGCGGGTGTAGCCACGCACACCGAACTTGGGCTTGCGAGCAGCCTTAGCGATCAGAGCCTTCTTCGCCATCTCGCTCACGCCTCCTTGAACGGGAAGCCGAGGTGACGAAGGAGCGCGCGGCCCTCAGCGTCGTTGGTCGCCGTGGTGACCACGGTGATGTCCATACCCCGGACGCGGTCGATCTTGTCCTGGTCGATCTCGTGGAACATGACCTGCTCCGTGAGACCGAAGGTGTAGTTGCCACGGCCGTCGAACTGCTTGGGGGACAGGCCGCGGAAGTCGCGGATGCGCGGCAGCGCGAGCGACAGGGTGCGGTCCAGGAACTCCCACATGCGGTCGCCACGGAGTGTGACGTGGGCACCGATCGGCTGTCCCTCACGCAGCTTGAACTGCGCGATGGACTTGCGGGCCTTGGTGACGGCCGGCTTCTGACCGGTGATCGTGGTGAGGTCGCGGATGGCGCCCTCGATCAGCTTGGAGTCGCGGGCGGCGTCGCCCACACCCATGTTGACCACGATCTTGACGAGGCCGGGGATCTGCATGACGTTCTCGTAGGAGAACTCCTCACGCAGCTTGCCCGCGATCTCCTCGCGGTACTTCGTCTTCAGACGCGGAGTGGTGGTGGTAGCCATCAGATGTCCTCACCCGTCCGCTTGGCAACGCGGATCTTGTTGCCCTCGTCGTCGAAGCGGTAACCGACGCGAGTCACGACCTTGTTGCCGTCCTTCTCCACGACGAGCGACACGTTGCTCACGTGAATGGGGGCTTCGGTGGTGATGATGCCGCCGGCCTGCGAACCGCGAGCCGTGGGACCGGCCTTGGTGTGCTTCTTGACCCGGTTGACACCCTCGACCAGGACGCGCTCGTCGCGCGGGTAAGCGGCAATGACCTTGCCCTGCTTGCCCTTGTCCTTGCCGGTGATGACCTGGACCAGGTCGCCCTTCTTGATCTTCATGCTTACAGCACCTCCGGCGCGAGCGAGATGATCTTCATGAACTTCTTCTCGCGCAGCTCACGGCCGACGGGGCCGAAGATACGGGTGCCGCGAGGGTCGCCGTCGTTCTTCAGAATGACGGCGGCGTTCTCGTCGAAGCGGATGTACGAGCCGTCCGGACGGCGGCGCTCCTTGACGGTGCGAACGATGACCGCCTTGACGACGTCACCCTTCTTCACGTTGCCACCGGGGATCGCGTCCTTGACGGTGGCGACGATGACGTCACCGATACCCGCGTAGCGGCGACCGGAGCCACCGAGCACACGGATGCAAAGGATCTCCTTCGCACCAGTGTTGTCGGCGACACGCAGTCGCGACTCCTGCTGGATCACGTCTATCTCCTGGTTGTCTGCCGGTTCCCGGGGCGGGTGCGCAATGCACACACCCGCCCCGAGCCTGGCGGAACGATGCCTAGGGGGTCCCCCTAGGAGGGATTACTTGGCCTTCTCGAGGATCTCGACGATGCGCCAGCGCTTCGTCGCGGACAGCGGCCGGGTCTCCATGAGGAGGACACGGTCGCCGACGCCCGCGGCGTTCTGCTCGTCGTGCGCCTTGAGCTTGTTCGTACGGCGGATGACCTTGCCGTACAGCGCGTGCTTGACGCGGTCCTCGACAGCGACGACGACGGTCTTGTCCATCTTGTCGCTGACGACAAGACCCTCACGGGTCTTGCGGAAGCCGCGTGCCTCGGTGTTCTCAGTCACGTTGTTCTCGCTCATCAGGCGTTCTCCACCGTCTCGATGCCGAGCTCACGCTCACGCATGAGGGTGTAGATCCGGGCGATGTCCTTGCGGACCGCCTTGAGACGGCCATGGTTCTCGAGCTGGCCGGTCGCCGCCTGGAAGCGGAGATTGAACAGCTCTTCCTTGGCCTCGCGGAGCTTCGCCAGAAGCTCCTCGTTGCCCAGCTCGCGCAGCTCGGACGCCTTGGTACCGGCCGACATCACGCTTCACCTGCCTCGCGCTTGACGATCCGGCACTTCATCGGCAGCTTGTGGGCCGCACGAGTCAGCGCCTCACGGGCGATCTTCTCGTTGGGGTAAGACAGCTCGAACATGACCCGACCCGGGTGCACGTTCGCGACCCACCACTCCGGAGAACCCTTACCGGAACCCATGCGGGTCTCGGCGGGCTTCTTGGTGAGGGGGCGGTCCGGGTAGATGTTGATCCAGACCTTGCCGCCACGCTTGATGTGGCGGGTCATCGCGATACGGGCCGCCTCGATCTGGCGGTTGGTCACGTACGCCGGAGTCATGGCCTGGATGCCGTACTCGCCGAACGCAACCGTCGTACCACCCTTGGCCATACCGCGGCGCTTCGGGTGGTGCTGCTTGCGGTGCTTGACCCTACGGGGGATCAGCATTTCGGTCAGGCCTCCGTTCCGGTGCTCTCAGCCGGAGCGGCAGCCGCGGGGGCCTCGGCCTTGGGGGCCTCGGCACCAGCAGCCTGCTGCGGCTTGCGACCGCGCCCGCCACGCTCGCCGCCACGGCCACCACGGGCCGGACGGTCGGCGCCGCCACCGCGAGCCGGGCGGTTACCCGCACGGGCGGCAGCGTTCTCGGCACGGACCTCGGCGATGTTCTTGACGTCGCCCTTGTAGATCCAGACCTTCACACCGATGCGGCCGAAGGTCGTCTTGGCCTCGAAGAAGCCGTAGTCCACGTTCGCGCGGAGCGTGTGCAGGGGCACACGGCCCTCGCGGTAGAACTCCGAGCGGGACATCTCGGCGCCACCGAGGCGGCCACCGCACTGGATCTTGATGCCCTTGGCGCCGGCCTTCATGGCGGACTGCATGCTCTTGCGCATGGCCCGACGGAAGGAGACGCGGGAGGAGAGCTGCTCGGCGACGGCCTGGGCGACCAGCTGAGCATCGGTCTCGGGGTTCTTGACCTCGAGGATGTTCAGCTGGACCTGCTTGCCGGTCAGCTTCTCCAGGTCGCCGCGGATGCGGTCGGCCTCGGCGCCACGGCGGCCGATGACGATGCCCGGGCGAGCGGTGTGGATGTCGACGCGGACGCGGTCACGGGTGCGCTCGATCTCCACCTTCGAGATACCGGCGCGCTCCATGCCGGACGTCATCATCCGGCGGATGGCGACGTCTTCCTTGACGTAGTCCTTGTACAGCTTGTCGGCGTACCACCGGGACTTGAAGTCCGTGGTGACACCGAGGCGGAACCCATGCGGGTTAACCTTCTGGCCCATTACCGGGTTCCTTCCTTGCTGCTGACGACCACGGTGATGTGGCTGGTCCGCTTGCGGATCCGGTAGGCACGGCCCTGGGCACGCGGCCGGAACCGCTTCAGGGTCGGGCCCTCGTCGACGTACGCCTCGGAAATGAAGAGGCTGTCGGCGTCGGTGTGGTCGTAGTTGTGCGCGGCGTTGGCAATGGCGCTGTCGAGCACCTTGCCGACCGGTACGGAGGCGGCCTGCGGAGCGAATCGCAGGACCGCCTGGGCCTCCGTGGCATCCATGCCACGGATGAGGTCCACCACACGGCGGGCCTTCATGGGCGTGACGCGGATGTACCGCGCCTGGGCCCTGGCTTCCATGGTTGTCCCTTTCAGGTTTCTTTGTCTGAATGCGATCCGCGTTAGCGGCGCTTCGACTTCCGGTCGTCCTTGACGTGGCCCCGGAAGGTGCGCGTCGGCGAGAACTCGCCGAGCTTGTGGCCGACCATCGACTCGGTGACGAACACCGGGATGTGGGTCTTGCCGTTGTGCACCGCGAGCGTGTGACCGAGCATGGCCGGCACGATCATCGAGCGACGGGACCAGGTCTTGATGACGTTCTTGGTGCCGGCTTCGTTCTGGGCGTCCACCTTCTTCAGCAGGTGGTCGTCGACGAAGGGCCCCTTCTTCAAGCTACGAGGCATCTCAACCCGTCCTTAGCGCTTCTTGTTCGTCTTGCGGCGGCGGACGATGTACTTGTTCGACGCCTTCTTGGGCGAACGAGTACGGCCTTCCTTCTTGCCCCACGGGGACACCGGGTGGCGTCCACCGGAGGTACGTCCCTCACCACCACCGTGCGGGTGGTCGACCGGGTTCATGACCACACCACGCACGGTCGGGCGAACGCCCAGCCAGCGCTTACGGCCCGCCTTACCCCAGTTGATGTTCGACTGCTCGGCGTTGCCGACCTCGCCGACGGTGGCGCGGCAGCGCACGTCGACCAGGCGGATCTCTCCGGACGGCATGCGGAGGTGGGCCATCGAGCCCTCCTTCGCGAGCAGCTGCACGGAGGCACCGGCGGAGCGGGCGAACTTGGCACCGCCACCGGGACGGAGCTCGATCGCGTGGATCGTGGTACCGACCGGGATGTTGCGGAGGGCCAGGTTGTTGCCCGGCTTGATGTCGGCCCCGGGACCGTTCTCGACGCGGTCACCCTGCTGCAGGTTGCGCGGGGCGAGAATGTAGCGCTTCTCGCCGTCGGCGTAGTGCAGCAGCGCGATACGCGCGGTGCGGTTGGGGTCGTACTCGATGTGCGCGACCTTCGCCGGCACGCCGTCCTTGTCGTGACGACGGAAGTCGATCACTCGGTAGGCGCGCTTGTGTCCGCCACCCTGGTGGCGAACGGTCACACGACCGGCGTTGTTACGGCCGCCCTTGCTGTGCAGCGGGCGAACCAGCGACTTCTCCGGCGTGGACCGCGTGACCTCGACGAAGTCGGCGACGCTGGAGCCACGACGGCCCGGAGTCGTCGGCTTGTACTTGCGGATTCCCATTTCTCAGTCCTCGTCCGATATCGGACGATCCGGACCTCCGTCAGGAGGTCGGACCGCCGAAGATGTCGATACGGTCGCCCTCGGCGAGGGTCACGATCGCGCGCTTGGTACCCGCGCGCTGGCCGAAGCCGGTGCGGGTCCGCTTGCGCTTGCCCTGGCGGTTGATCGTGTTCACGCCGGTGACCTTGACCGAGAAGACCGCCTGGACGGCCTGCTTGATCTGGGTCTTGTTGGCGTTCGGGGCCACGATGAACGTGTACTTGCCCTCGTCGAGAAGCGCGTAGCTCTTCTCGGACACGACCGGCTTGAGCAGGACGTCACGGGGGTCCGTGAAGGCCTTGCTCGCCGGGGTGACGACGGTGTTCTTGCCCTCGGCCTCGTGGCGGCGCGCCTTGGCGACGCGCGCGGCCTTGGCGACCTTGGCCGCCTTGGAGGCGATGCTCGGGTGACGCGTAGCCATCAGGCCTCGCTCCCTTCGGTGTCAGTGGCCTTCGGGCCGGACACGAAGGACTCGAAGGCGGCCTTGGTGAAGACCACGTCGTCCGAGACGAGAACGTCGTACGTGTTCAGCTGGCCCGGCTCCAGGATGTGGACCTGGGGCAGGTTGCGGGCGGACAGCCACGCGGCCTCGTCGGCGCGGTCGACGACCAGGAGCAGGTTCTTGCGCTCCGAGATCTTGCCGAACAGCGTCCGGGCGGCCTTCGTCGACGGGTTCTCACCCTCGACGACGCCGGAGACGACGTGGATGCGGTTGTGGCGGGCCCGGTCGGTGAGGGCGTGACGCAGAGCGGCAGCCTTCATCTTCTTCGGGGTCCGCTGCGAGTAGTCACGCGGCTGCGGGCCGTGGACGACGCCACCGCCGGCGAACTGCGGCGCGCGGGTCGAACCCTGGCGGGCGCGACCGGTGCCCTTCTGGCGGTACGGCTTCCTGCCGCCACCACGGACTTCACCGCGGGTCTTGGTCTTGTGCGTGCCCTGACGGGCAGCGGCCAGCTGTGCGACGACGACCTGGTGGATCAGCGGAATGCTGACCTTCTCAACGCCGAAGATCTCCGCGGGGAGCTCGACGGAACCGGCCTTGTCGCCCGCCGGCGAAAGGATGTCAACAGTGCTCATCGGTTACCTCAGGCCCCCTTGGCCGCGGTGCGGACCAGGACGAGGCCGCCGTTCGGACCGGGAACCGCGCCCTTGATGAGCAGCAGACCCTTCTCCGCGTCAACGGCGTGGACGGTCAGGTTCTGGGTGGTGACCCGCTCGTTGCCCATGCGACCCGCCATGCGGAGGCCCTTGAACACGCGGCCCGGGGTGGCGCAGCCACCGATGGAACCGGGCGAGCGGTGCTTGCGCTGGGTGCCGTGTCCGGCGCCGAGGCCCTTGAAGTTGTGACGCTTCATGACACCGGCGAAGCCCTTGCCCTTGCTCTTGCCGGTCACGTCGACCTTGATGCCGGCCTCGAACACCTCGGCGGTGATCTCCTGGCCGAGGGTGTACTCGCCGGCGTCAGCGGTACGGATCTCGACGAGGTGGCGGCGGGGAGTGACGTCGGCCTTGGCGAAGTGGCCCTTGAGGGGCTTGTTCACCTTGCGCGGGTCGATCTCGCCGAACGCGATCTGGACGGACTCGTAGCCGTCGGCGTCGTTCGTGCGGACCTGGGTGACGACGTTGGGGCCGGCCTTGACGACGGTGACCGGAACAACACGGTTGTTCTCGTCCCACACCTGCGTCATGCCGAGCTTCTCGCCCAGGATGCCCTTGATCTGCTTAGCCATCTCTCAGATCACCGGCCTCAGAGCTTGATCTCGATGTCGACACCGGCCGGGAGGTCGAGTCGCATCAGGGAGTCAACGGTCTTGGGCGTCGGGTCGAGGATGTCGATCAGGCGCTTGTGCGTGCGCATCTCGAAGTGCTCGCGCGAGTCCTTGTACTTGTGCGGCGACTTGATGACGCAGTACACGTTCTTCTCAGTGGGCAGCGGCACCGGGCCCGCGACCGACGCACCAGTGCGGGTCACCGTCTCGACGATCTTCTTCGCCGAGGAGTCGATGACCTCGTGGTCGTAGGCCTTGAGCCGGATGCGGATCTTCTGTCCCGCCATGGCTACTTCGTAGTCCTGTCTCTCTACAGCTCTGGAACCCGGTGTTCCCGTCCTCTTCTCCGACCCACGCGGTCGGGCGTGTCGCAGTCTCGCTGACAAAGATGTCCCTTGTTCGAACATCCCTGCGGGATCGCACACAGCCCTGCCGGAACCGTGAACCGGGGGCGAGAGGCCCACCGGGTGCCTGGTCGGTGCCGCACTGACACTTCCCGGAAGATTCCCGTACGTCCGCCCCGCATGGGGACGACGAGTACTGTGGGACTCGCTTCCGGTCCTCCCGGCGGGAGGCGCACAGCATCAACACTCGACCGAGCAACTCGGACAGTCTGCCATATGGGGCACTGCCGACGCCAATCGAGCCGGAGAGAATACCCCGAGGGTGACGCAGGTCAAACCCTGGCCCGGAGCACCGGAAGCCGCCCAACCCCGGGCGCGGCCCCGCTCAGTCCGGCTCCCACGTCCGCCGTCGCGGCATCGCCCAGAACACCACGCCCAGTACCAGGGCCGACGCCGCGGGCACCAGCAGGAGCACCGCGGGGCGCACCGCCTCGTGCAGGAGCCAGGCGCCCAGCAGGCCGCCCGCGAACATCGCGCCCACCGAGACGAAGCGGCGGCCCTCGACACGCGGGCCGGAGCCGATGCGGCGGTCAGCGGCCGGGACGAGCCCGCCGAGGAGTGCGGTGAGCGGGCGCGTGGACACAGTGGTGGGCACGTCCGGGACCTGTACCCGCATGGTGGTGACGTTGCGTACGCCCATGGCCGCGGCCACCAGGGCGATCACGAGCAGATGGTGGCCGGTGACGGGTCCGCCCGGCTCGTCGGCGCTGATCCGCCACGCGACCAGGCCGCCGCACCCCAGGAGCAGCGCCTCGGTGGTCAGGCCGGGCACGAACCAACGGCGGCCGTGGATGTCCACGTAGGCCTCGAACAGGGAGCCGGCCACCGCGCCGACCACGAAGCCGGCGAGGGAGACCCCCGCCGCGGCCGGTGAGAGCTCGGCCGCGCCGATGAGCGCGAAGGCGAGGAAGAGGAGGTTGCCGGTCTGCACGGCCGTGAAGGTCGGGCCCAGCACGAGAAAGCTGACGGCCTCGATCATGCCGGTCGTCAGCGTGAGCACCACCATGGCCGAGGTGAGCCCGACGCCCGCCTTGGGCTTCACGCGGGGGTCCGCTTCATACGGGGACCGTAAGCCGCGACCCACGCGTCCGGCCTCCGCTGCCGCGGGCCGCTACGCCGATCAGGTTCCGTCCCGCGAAAGGCCCCGGCGCCGCCGCCCTTCGGGCCGATCACGCGGACGGCTGTCTTCCGCGGCCCGCCTGGCGTGATCATGGTCGGCATGTCGATCCCTTCCCGGCGCAGCCTGCTCGCCACCCTCGCCGCCTCTGCCGCCTCCGTCCCGCTCGGTGCTCTGGCCGCCACCCCGGCGCGGGCCGCCGGACCGGTGCACGCCGTCGAGCCGTTCGCCGTGCCGGCGGGTCCGACCTCGGGCCGTTCCACGGTGACGCTGCCGCCGCTGGACGCGTCCTACTTCACGCAGGTGACGCTGGGCACGCCACTCACCGCGACCGTGCTGCCGGGCACCCCGGCCCGCACCGAGGCGACCTCGGCGGGCCGGCGCGTCGCGCTGCTGACGCACGGGGCCCGGACCGTCGTACTGCCGGGCCCGGAGCGGACCTTCACGGAGAACAAGAAGCCCTTCGCCGACGACTTCGGGCGCACGCTGCAGGACTCCTGGGGCAACTCCCCCGGCGGCGGCAGCTGGTCCACCCTCGGCCCCGCCGACCCGGACTACTCGGTGCTGCCCGGTACCGGCGTCATCGCCCTGACCACCGACTACGCCAGCCGGCACGCGACCGTCCGGGACGGCGAGATCACGGACGTGGACGTCCGCTCCGTGGCCCGGTTCGACAAGGTGCCCGTCGGCCAGGCCTGCTCCTACGCGCTGTCCTTCGGCTACCAGGACACCCACAACAACTACCGGGCCCGGCTCTCCTTCCTCACCACCGGCACGGTCGAACTGCGGGTCGAGAAGGAGGTCGCCGACACGGTCACCCAGCTGACCTCCGCCGTCACCCTCGCCACCGGCGTCCCCGCGGGCACCGACTGGACGATCCGGGTCCGCCGCGAGGGCAGCCGTATCCGCGTCAAGGCCTGGCGCTCGGCCGCCGCGGAGCCCTCCGGCTGGGCCACCGACGTCACCGACGCCACCTTCGGCAAGGGCCGGGTGGGCCTGCGCGCGCTGGCCAACGACGGCTGCACCAACCTGCCGGTCAGGCTGCTCGTCGGCCACTTCGAGGTGAGCGCCGCGAACTGGGCGACGCCGCCGGCGGTCACCCACCGCGACTGGGTGCGCGTACTGCCGGAGCCCTTCGACGGCACCTGGACGCCGGAGGTCGAGAAGACCGTCCGCGGCTGGGCCGGCTCCACCGCGCCGGACGTCCTGGCCCACGCGGCGATGTTCCTCCCTGGCGCGCCCGCGGTCACCGCCGGCTCCGGACCGGCCGAAGGCGCACAGGTCCTCGGCGAGTCCGGGTACGGCTACCTGGACCCGCAGGGCAACCGCTACGAGGGCGCCGACTTCCACGAGTACATGAACCTCGGCTGGACCTTCCCCCACGGCACCCACACCGGGCCGTCCAGCAAGCAGGCGGGCAACCTGGACTGCTCGGGCTACACACGGATGGTGTACGGCTTCCACCTGGGCGTACCGCTGGCCGCCGGCCAGGACACCTCCGGCACCCGGATACCCCGCAGGTCCCGCGACATGGCCGACCACGCGCCCGGCGTCCGAGTCGACCGCACCGACGGTACGAACCCGCCCCCCGCGCCCCTGCTCCAGCCCGGCGACCTGGTCCTGTTCAACGCCGACTCCGGCGACGACAACGCCACGGTCACGGTCGACCACGTCGGGATCTACCTCGGGAACGACACGGCGGGCGGCCGCCGCTTCCTCTCCAGCCGCAAGACGGTCAACGGCCCCACGATGTCCGACCTGGGCGGCGCGTCACTCCTGGACGGCACGGGCACGTACGCGACGAAGCTGCACACGGTCCACCGCATCTGACACCGCCCGAAGCGGGCGGCCGCACCACCTGGTCCTTCCGCGTCTCAGATGACCCCCTGCGCGACCATCGCCTCCGCCACCCGCTCGAAGCCCGCGATGTTCGCGCCCGTCACGTAGTCGCCGGGGCTGCCGTAGCGGGCGGCGGTCTCGCGGCAGGTGGTGTGGATGTCGGCCATGACGCGGGCGAGTTCCTCCTCGACGCGGACCGCCGGCCAGGCCGTACGGGACGCGTTCTGGGCCATCTCCAGGGCGCTGACCGCCACGCCGCCGGCGTTCGCCGCCTTGGCGGGGCCGAAGGCGACCCCGGACCGCTGGAACAGCTGGACCGCCTCCGGGGTCGCCGGCATGTTCGCGCCCTCCGAGACGGCCTTCACGCCGTTGCGGATCAGGGCCGCGGCGTCGTTCCCGTCCAGTTCGTTCTGGGTCGCGGACGGCAGGGCGACGTCGGCCGGAACCTCCCAGACCCGGCCGCCCGGCACGAAGCGCGCCGAGGCGCCCCGGCGCTGCGCGTACGTGCCGATCCGGGCCCGCTCCACCTCCTTGACCTGCCGCAGCAGGTCCAGGTCGACACCCTTCTCGTCGACCACGTAGCCGGAGGAGTCCGAGCAGGTGATCGGGTTGGCGCCGAGAGCCGTCAGCTTCTCGATGGTGTGGACCGCCACGTTCCCGGAGCCCGACACGACCACGGACTGGCCCTCCAGGTCCTCGCCGCGCTCCCGCAGCATCGCCGCCGTGAACAGGACGTTGCCGTACCCCGTCGCCTCCGGGCGGATCAGCGAGCCGCCCCAGCCCGGGCCCTTGCCGGTGAGGACGCCGGCCTCCCAGCGGTTGGTGATGCGGCGGTACTGGCCGAAGAGATAGCCGATCTCCCGGCCGCCGACGCCGATGTCACCCGCCGGCACGTCCGTGTGTGCGCCGATGTGGCGGTGCAGTTCGGTCATGAAGGACTGGCAGAACCGCATGACCTCCGCGTCGCTGCGTCCCCTCGGATCGAAGTCGCTGCCGCCCTTTCCCCCGCCGATGCCGAGGCCGGTCAGCGCGTTCTTGAAGATCTGCTCGAAGCCCAGGAACTTGACGATGCCGAGGTTCACCGAGGGGTGGAAGCGCAGGCCGCCCTTGTACGGGCCGAGCGCGCTGTTGAACTCCACGCGAAAGCCCCGGTTGACGTGCACCCGGCCCCGGTCGTCCTGCCACGGGACCCGGAAGATGATCTGCCGCTCCGGCTCGCACAGCCGCTCCACCAGCCCCGGCTCCGCGTACTCCGGGCGGTCCGCCAGCACCGGTGCCAGCGTGTCCAGCACCTCGGCGACGGCCTGGAGGAACTCCGGCTGCGCGGGGTTGCGGTCCTCGATCTCCGCGCGGAGGCGGTCCAGCGTGTCCGTCGTCCTGGTCTCGTCGCGTCGCTTCGTCACGGGCTCCCTTTCATCCGGTTCCTCCGGCCCGACCGCTGGTACGGCCTACCCGCCCCGCGCGTTCAGGACACGTGCCCCGCGCTCGGCGCGTCCACCCGGACCAACGGCCGGGTCGAGCGGGACCGAGCACCGGGAGACGCTTCAACTGGTCTGTACCAACCCCTTGGCCCCGCCCCTCCCCCGCCGCACGCTCGGCTCATGGAGCTGGAGCTGCGACATCTCAGGACGGTCCGGGCCATCGCCGACGCCGGGAGTCTCACGAGGCTGGGCGCCCTGGTGGACCGGCTGGCGGATGTCCTGCCCGACGCCCGCGTGTCGACCTGCGCCTCATGGTCCGAGCGGCGGAACGGGGCGCGAAGGCCACGGTCGTCCGCCACTCCCTCCCCGACCGGGACGCCGCCAAGGCCCGCCTGGACCGGGCGTCCCAGCGGCGGGGCACCACCGACGCGCCCGTCTGGTATGTCGACGTGCGCGGCAACGCCGTCGTCGCGCAGGCGGTACGTCCGGCCGCCGCGCGCGCCCTGCTGGGCGCGGCGGGCGTCGACGGCTCGCTCGCCCGGATCGGGACGACGGCCGAGCGGCCCCGCGCGCTGTACGACCTGCGCGGCGGCGAGGCGTACTACATCGACAACAGCGGACGCTGCTCCATCGGCTTCCCGGTCACCGAGGGAACCCAGCAGGGCTTCGCCACGGCCGGTCACCGCGGCCGGGCCGGCGCGAGCGCCAGGCCACAACCGGGTGGCGCAGGGCACCTGCACGAGGCACCCGGACCCGGCCTGATCACGCCGCCCGCTGGAAACTCCGCAACCGTACGAACGACGACTCCAGCCCGTTCTTCAGCGCCCGCGCCACCGGCCGTTCCACGAAACGGTGCACCAGCCAGCTCAGCACCAGGAACCCTGCGATCAGCGTCGCGACCAGGAGGCGGGGGTCCATCGTGCCGCGGAGGTGGTGGATGAGGACTATGCCCGCGAGGTAGTGCATGAGGTAGAGCGGGTACGTCAGGCAACCCGCCGTCACCAGCCACTTCCAGCGGATGCGGTCGGTCCAGCCGAGGGCGACGGCCACCATCACCAGCATGAACACGGTGAAGATGACGACCGCGCCACGCCAGCTGCTGACCTGCTCGTACTCGACCCGCTCCCCCAGCTCCAGCTGGCCCATCAGCCAGGACATCGCGAGGATGCCCCACAGGAGGAGGTCCTGGCCGAAGCGGTGCATGAGGTAGAGGGCCAGACCGGCGATGAAGTACCAGGCGGCGCTCGGGTCGGCGACCAGCGTCAGCAGCGGGAACTTGGAGATCGGCGCCAGCATCGCCGCGGCGCCCCAGACGCAGCAGAACACGACGACCCGGCGGTACGTCAGGCCCATGGCGACGACGACGAGGAACAGCAGGTAGAAGCGGAGCTCCGACCAGAGCGTCCAGTACACGGGGTCGACGTTCGGGATCTTGGAACCGGACTGCAGCATCGTCAGGTTGAAGAGGATCTCCCGCAGCCGCAGCCGCTCCTGCACCCCCGGCAGCAGCACCAGCACGGCCGTCGTGAAGAGGACGGCGAACCAGTACGCGGGGTAGAGGCGGATCACGCGCGAGACGAAGAAGTCCTTCGGCGTGCGGCCCCAGCACGACATGCAGATCACGAAGCCGCTGATCACGAAGAAGATCTCGACGCCTATCCAGCCGAAGGAGGCGACGCGGAACACGCTCGGCATCAGCTCCGACACCGGGCGGTCCCAGATGATGTTGCCGGCCTCGTTCGCCCGGCGGGTGCCGACGAAGTGGTGCAGGACCACCATCAGGGCGGCGGCGAGACGGATGCCGTCGACGACGTAGAGCCGGGGCCGCTGCCGTCGGGCACCGCGAGCCGAGGTGTCCACCTTCGGCGCGCCCAGCGGCTGTGGCGGACGTTCGGCCACCGCGACCGGCATAGGTATCGACAATCCGCTGCGCGCACCCTGCATCAGGAGTCCTAGCCATCCTCGGGAGAGACTCGGGGCCCGACGGCCACTGAACGACGGTTTCACGCTACGTCGGCACTTTCCGCCCCACGAGGACAGAAGAGAACAATTCCCCAGGGCGCACAGGGAAGTTGCCGCAACCCTCGCCATTCCGCCGCACAGTGTTCGACCAGTTTTCACTCAGGCTCGGGACAACCCTCTGATGTGTTCGACCAGGCCGGGTACGGCAAAGGGGCCCGTACGACCGAAGTCGTACGGGCCCCTTCAGGCCTTTTCAGGTCAGGCGACCTTCAAGCAAGCGGAACTTACTTGACGATCTTGGTGACCTGGCCGGCGCCCACGGTCCGGCCACCCTCACGGATGGCGAACTTCAGGCCCTCCTCCATGGCGACGGGCTGGATCAGCTCGACGCGCATTTCGGTGTTGTCGCCCGGCATGACCATCTCGGTGCCCTCGGGGAGGTGCACGACACCGGTCACGTCAGTCGTACGGAAGTAGAACTGCGGGCGGTAGTTGTTGAAGAAGGGGGTGTGACGACCACCCTCGTCCTTCGACAGGATGTAGGCCTGGGCCTCGAACTCGGTGTGCGGGGTGACAGAGCCCGGCTTGATGATGCACTGGCCGCGCTCGACGTCCTCGCGCTTGATGCCGCGGAGCAGCAGACCGACGTTCTCACCGGCCTGGCCCTCGTCGAGCAGCTTGCGGAACATCTCGATGCCGGTGACCGTGGTGGTGGTCTTCTCGGTCTTGATGCCGATGATGTCGACGGTCTCGTTGACCTTGAGGACACCACGCTCGATACGGCCGGTGACGACCGTACCGCGACCGGTGATCGTGAAGACGTCCTCGATCGGCATCAGGAACGGCTTGTCGACGTCACGCTCGGGCTGCGGGACGGACTCGTCGACAGCCTTCATCAGGTTGAGGACGGAGTCGACCCACTCCTGCTCGCCCTCGAGGGCCTTGAGCGCGGAGACCTTGACGACCGGCAGGTCGTCGCCCGGGAACTCGTACTCGGAGAGCAGCTCACGGACCTCGAGCTCGACGAGCTCCAGGATCTCCTCGTCGTCCACCATGTCGGCCTTGTTCAGGGCGACCACGATGTACGGCACGCCGACCTGGCGGGCCAGGAGCACGTGCTCCTTGGTCTGCGGCATCGGGCCGTCGGTGGCGGCGACCACCAGGATCGCGCCGTCCATCTGCGCGGCACCGGTGATCATGTTCTTGATGTAGTCCGCGTGACCAGGGCAGTCGACGTGGGCGTAGTGACGCGCCTCGGTCTGGTACTCGACGTGCGCGATGGAGATGGTGATACCACGCTGACGCTCTTCCGGCGCCTTGTCGATGTTGTCGAACGGGGTGGCCTCGTTCAGGTCCGGGTACGCGTCGTGCAGCACCTTGGTAATGGCGGCCGTGAGGGTCGTCTTACCGTGGTCGATGTGACCGATGGTGCCGATGTTGACGTGCGGCTTAGTCCGCTCGAACTTCGCCTTCGCCACTGGGGTCCTCCTGTGGAGTGGTTCTGTACGCCTTACTTCATCGGCGCCAGGTGATCTTTGCTGTTAAGTCCCGGGCCCCGGGCATTCACCCGGGATTGCGGGTGAATGCCCCGTGAGGCTCCGGAGTCAAGCCTACGGCGTATGAACGCGGTGCGTTACTCGCCCTTGGCCTTCGCGATGATCTCCTCGGCGACGTTCCGCGGAACCTCGGCGTAGGAGTCGAACTGCATCGAGTAGCTTGCGCGACCCGACGTCTTGCTGCGGAGGTCCCCGACGTAGCCGAACATCTCCGAAAGGGGCACGAGGCCCTTCACGACGCGGGCACCGGCCCGCTCCTCCATGGCCTGGATCTGACCACGGCGGGAGTTGATGTCGCCGATGACCTCACCCATGTAGTCCTCGGGCGTGGTGACCTCGACGGCCATCATCGGCTCGAGCAGCACGGGGCTGGCCTTGCGCGCGGCCTCCTTGAAGGCCTGCGAACCGGCGATCTTGAACGCGAGTTCGGAGGAGTCGACCTCGTGGTAGGCACCGTCGAGAAGCGTGACGCGGACGCCCGTCATCTCGTAGCCGGCGAGGATGCCGAACTGCATGGCCTCCTGCGCACCGGCGTCGACCGAAGGGATGTACTCCTTCGGGATGCGACCACCGGTCACCTTGTTCACGAACTCGTACGAGGCGTCGCCGCCCTCGATGGGCTCGATCGCGATCTGCACCTTGGCGAACTGACCGGTACCACCGGTCTGCTTCTTGTGGGTGTAGTCCACGCGCTCGACGGCCTTGCGGATCGTCTCACGGTAGGCGACCTGTGGCTTGCCGACGTTGGCCTCGACCTTGAACTCACGGCGCATACGGTCGACCAGCACCTCGAGGTGCAGCTCGCCCATACCACCGATGATGGTCTGGCCGGTCTCCTCGTCCGAGTGAACCTGGAAGGAGGGGTCCTCCTCCGCGAGACGCTGGATGGCGACACCCAGCTTCTCCTGGTCACCCTTGGACTTGGGCTCGATGGCGACCTGGATGACCGGCGCCGGGAAGTCCATGGACTCCAGGATGACCGGGTTCTTGTCGTCGCTCAGCGTCTCACCGGTGGTGGTCTGCTTGAGGCCCATCACGGCGACGATGTCGCCGGCGCCCACCGAGTCGATCTCCTCACGCTTGTTCGCGTGCATGCGGTAGATCTTGCCGATGCGCTCCTTCTTGCCCTTGACCGAGTTCAGCACCGCGGTGCCGGACTCCAGGCGACCGGAGTAGATCCGGACGAAGGTGAGCTTGCCGAGGTGCGGGTCGCTCATGATCTTGAAGGCGAGCGCGGACAGCGGCTCGTCGTCGGACGGCTTGCGCTTGACGACGACCTCGGAGTCCTTGACGTCGTGGCCCTCGATGGCCTCGACGTCCAGCGGGGTCGGCAGGTAGCGCACGACCGCGTCGAGCAGGGGCTGGACGCCCTTGTTCTTGAACGCGGTGCCACAGAACACCGGGGTGACCGTGGTGCCGTCGGACTTGCCGGACGCGATGGTGATGCGACGGATCGCGGCGTACAGCTGCTCCTCGGTGGGCTCCTCGCCCTCCAGGTACAGCTCCATGACCTCTTCGTCGTTCTCCGCGACGGCCTCGACCAGCTTGCCGCGCCACTCCTCGGCGGCCTCGGTGTGCGTGGCCGGGATGTCGACGACGTCGTACATCTCGCCCTTCGCCGCCTCGGCGGACCACACGAGCGCCTTCATGCGGACCAGGTCCACAACGCCCTTGAAGTCGGCCTCGGCACCGATCGGCAGCTGCATGACGAGCGGCTGCGCGCCCAGGCGGTCCGAGATCATGTCCACGCAGCGGTGGAACTCGGCGCCGGTACGGTCCAGCTTGTTGACGAAGCAGATGCGCGGCACGCCGTAACGGTCGGCCTGACGCCACACCGTCTCGGACTGCGGCTCGACACCGGCCACACCGTCGAACACCGTCACGGCACCGTCGAGGACGCGCAGCGAACGCTCCACCTCGACGGTGAAGTCGACGTGCCCCGGGGTGTCGATGATGTTGATGGTGTAGTCGTTGTCCTCGAGCGGCCAGTGACAGGTGGTGGCAGCAGAGGTGATCGTGATGCCACGCTCCTGCTCCTGCTCCATCCAGTCCATTGTGGCAGCGCCGTCGTGGACCTCACCGATCTTGTAGCTGACGCCGGTGTAGAAGAGGATCCGCTCGGTGGTGGTCGTCTTGCCCGCGTCGATGTGGGCCATGATCCCGATGTTGCGGACCTTGGCCAGGTCAAGTGAAGTGGTAGCCATAAGGCTTCAGTCTTCTCTCGGTCTCGATGGGGTCTGCGACTACCAGCGGTAGTGCGCGAAGGCCTTGTTGGACTCGGCCATCTTGTGGGTGTCCTCGCGCTTCTTCACGGCCGCACCGAGGCCGTTCGAGGCGTCGAGAAGCTCGTTGAGGAGACGCTCGGTCATGGTCTTCTCGCGACGGGCGCGGGAGTAACCGACGAGCCAGCGCAGCGCGAGCGTGTTGGCGCGACCGGGCTTGACCTCGATCGGCACCTGGTACGTCGCACCGCCGACGCGGCGGGACTTGACTTCGAGGGTCGGCTTGATGTTCTCCAGCGCGCGCTTCAGCGTGATGATCGGGTCGTTGCCCGTCTTCTCACGCAGACCCTCCATGGCGCCGTACACGATGCGCTCGGCGGTGGAGCGCTTGCCGTTCAGCAGCACCTTGTTGATCAGGGAGGTCACCAGAGGGGAGCCGTAAACCGGGTCGATGATGACCGGGCGCTTCGGGGCGGGGCCCTTACGAGGCATTCTTACTTCTCCTTCTTGGCGCCGTAGCGGCTGCGGGCCTGCTTGCGGTTCTTGACACCCTGGGTGTCGAGCGAGCCACGGATGATCTTGTAGCGAACACCCGGCAGGTCCTTCACACGGCCGCCGCGCACGAGCACGATGGAGTGCTCCTGCAGGTTGTGTCCCTCACCCGGAATGTAAGCAGTGACCTCGATCCCGCTGGTCAGACGCACACGCGCGACCTTACGCAGGGCCGAGTTCGGCTTCTTCGGGGTGGTCGTGAACACACGCGTGCAGACGCCCCGGCGCTGAGGGGAACCCTCGAGTGCGGGCGTCTTGTTCTTCTCGACCTTGTCCTGCCGGCCCTTACGGACCAGCTGCTGGATCGTAGGCACTACTTCTCCGGTTTCTGTGTGCCGATAGGTACAGCTAACCTGGAACGTCGCCGACCCACGCGGTCGGGTGTGTCGAATCCGGCGGACCCCCACCGCGAGGCAGAAGAAAGCGCAGATTACGGTGGCCGCTCTCGGACTCCCCATGCGGTTGAAGACACGCACGGAAGCCAGGGCACACCCCAGGCACAAGGTCTGAGCGTACCTACCGCATACGCTGCGGTCAAAACAAATGCCCGGCGCCCACCGGGCGGCACTGACCACGCCAAACATCCTGTTCGGCCGACCCCGGCCGAACCCGGCCCCCGCGGGCTTGCACACATGTGCGACGCTGTGGGGATCTTATGGCAGATGTTTCGCGATCATCCGGACTGTGATGCCCCGCCCGGGGCCCGGTGATCGGGCCGGAGGGGGACCACAGTCATGAGCACGGCTGCCAGTTCCGAGGCGACGGATTCCACCGAGTCCGGCGACGCCGGCGCGGAGCGGCCCCGTACGTCACGGATACCGCTGTCCCGGATACCGCGGCTCTCCCGGCCCCTCAGGGTGCCGGACGGACTACGGCCGTACGGCGCTCCCCTGCTCCTCTATGGCGCCACCAAGCTGGTCGGTACCGTCGTCTTCGCCATTCTGCTGATGGCCTCCGGCGAGTACCGGGAGAAGAACCCCCGCTTCGGCGGCGGCGCCCACTGGTGGGACGTACTCGCCACCTGGGACGGCTGGTGGTATCTCCAGGTCGCCGAGAAGGGGTACGACCCCGGGCCGCTGCGGCGGCTCGACCCCGGCGGGATGTTCACGGTCGAGCAGAACTCCGTCGCGTTCTTCCCCCTCTATCCCGGCCTGATCCGTGGCACCTCCGAGGTGACCGGGCTCGGGCTGTACGGGTCCGGGATCCTGGTCTCGGTGATCGCCTCCTTCGTCGCGGCCGCCGGTGTCTACGCCGTGATCTCGCTGCTCGCCGGCGCCCGGGCGGGCACCATCGCCGCGGGTCTGTGGGCGGTGGCACCCGGCTCGGGCGTCGAGTGGGCGGTGTACTCGGAGTCCGTGTTCGTGGCGATCGCCGCCTGGTGCTGCTACTGCGTGATGAAGGGCCGCTGGGTGGCCGCCGGGCTGCTCGCCTTCGTGGCCGGCCTGAACCGGCCCACGTCCGCCGCGCTCATCGGTGCCGTGGGGCTCGCCGCGCTGGTCACGCTGGCCCGGCGGGAGGGCCGGGCCAAGCACGGCGTGGCGGGGCCGGTCTACGCCATGTGCGCCGCGCCGCTCGGTCTGCTCACCTATGTCGCCTGGGTCGGGCTCAGCATGGGCGAGCTGACGGCGTACTTCACGCTCCAGCGCGACGGGTGGCTGCACTTCTTCGACTTCGGCGCGTACACCCTCGACGTGCTGGGCAACACGGCGATCGGGAAGCACGACTACATCTTCGCGTTCTCCGTGCCCGACCTGCTCGCCGTCCAACTGGTGCTGGCGCTGCCGTTCCTGGTCGTGCTGATGCTGCGCAAGCGGCCGCCACTGGTGCTGGTCGCCTACACCCTCGCCAGCATCGTCAGCGTCCTGGGCACCCAGCAGATCTTCGGCAACACCTCGCGCTACCTGCTCCCCTGCTTCCCCCTCCTCCTCGCCCCGGCCGCCGCGATGAGCCGGCTGTCATGGCCGGTACTGACCGTCTTCTTCGCGACCGCGGCCCCGGCGTCGGGCTGGTACGCGCACTTCGCGCTCTTCGAACTGGGCATCCCGTAGGCGTCGCACGATCAGGACATATGTCCGGGCGGCCGTTCACCTGGTATCCCCCCGGCGCGATCAGTCGAAAGCTAAGCTGCGCTGCCGACCGCGCCCGGGGAGAGGCGCGGAACCGTGTTCCGGAGGGGGAGAACCGTGTTCGTGCTGTCCATCCTGCTGCTCATAGCGGCGATCGTCGCCTTTCTCATCGGCCGTGCCCGCGCCGAGGGAGGCTGGAAGCTGGGAGCGGCACTCAGCGCCGTGGCAGGCGTGCTGGCCGGCGTCTTCGCCTGCCTCCATGTCGTGACCGCCTACGAGGTCGGTGTGCCGGTGACCTTCGGCAAGATCGGCAAGCCGCTGACCTCGGGCATCCACTTCAAGTCACCGTTCACCGACGTGACGTCCTTCTCCACCCGCCCGGTGGACCTCAATCTCTACGACAAGGACGTCGTCGAGGTCCGCTCCTCCCAGGGCGGCGTCCTCTACGCGGACGTCACCATCAAGTGGGCCGTCGTGCCGGCGAAGTCGGTCGAGCTGTACCGGCTGGCGGGCAGCGAGGAGGCGGTCCAGGAGCGGCTGGTCCTGCCGGACAGCCGCGAGATCATCCGCAACGTCTTCGCACAGCACACCAGCGAGGAGGGCTACGCCTCCGCCCGCGAGCAGATCAGCTCGGAGATCGCCGCCCTGATCAAGGAGCGCCTGGCACCGCGCGGGATCGACGTCACCGCCGTCAACCTGCGCAATGTGAAGCCCTCGGAGAAGCTGCAGGAGCAGATCGACAAGAAGATCCAGCAGGAGCAGGACACCCAGCGGGCCACCGAGGCGGCGCGTACGGCCAAGGCCGAGGCCGAGCGCAAGCGGATCGAGGCGGAGGGCATCGCCCGCGCCAACAAGATCATCGATCAGTCGCTGAGCGACAAGGTGCTCTACAACCAGTGCCTTGAGGCCTACAAGGAAGCGTCCAGGGCCAACCCGGTCTACGCGGTGCCGTGCGGCACCGGCTCCGACGGCACTCCGGTCATCGTGGACGGCACCAAGAACTAGCCGGTGGCCGGCGGGCAGCCGGCCGACCGGCCGAGCGAACGCCGAGGGGCGGCCCCCCTATAGGGACCGCCCCTCAACTCATGCGACTCGCTTACTGGTTGTACGGACCGTAGTCGTAGTCCTCCAGCGGCACGGCCTGGCCGGAGCCCGTGCCGAACGGCGAGTAGTCGATGTCGTCGTAGCCCACGGCCGAGTACATCGCGGCCTTGGCCTCCTCGGTCGGCTCGACCCGGATGTTGCGGTAGCGGGACAGACCCGTACCGGCCGGGATGAGCTTACCGATGATGACGTTCTCCTTGAGGCCGATCAGGGAGTCGGACTTGGCGTTGATCGCCGCGTCCGTCAGAACCCTGGTCGTCTCCTGGAAGGACGCCGCCGACAGCCACGACTCGGTCGCCAGCGAGGCCTTGGTGATACCCATCAGCTGCGGACGACCGGAGGCCGGGTGACCGCCCTCCTGGACCACACGACGGTTCTCGGTCTCGAACTTCGAGCGCTCGACCAGCTCACCGGGCAGCAGCTCGGCGTCGCCGGACTCGATGATCGTCACACGGCGGAGCATCTGCCGGATGATGATCTCGATGTGCTTGTCGTGGATCGACACACCCTGCGAGTTGTAGACCTTCTGGACCTCGCCGACCAGGTGGACCTGGACGGCACGCTGACCCAGGATGCGCAGCACGTCGTGCGGGTTGGTGGCACCCACGGTGAGCTTCTGGCCCACCTCGACGTGCTCACCCTCGCTGACCAGGAGCCGGGCACGCTTCGAGATCGGGAACGCCGTCTCGTCGCTGCCGTCGTCCGGGGTGATGACGAGCTTCTTGGTCTTCTCGGTCTCCTCGATCCGCACGCGGCCGGAGGCCTCGGAGATCGGGGCGACACCCTTCGGGGTACGGGCCTCGAAGAGCTCGACGACACGCGGCAGACCCTGGGTGATGTCGTCACCGGCCACACCACCGGTGTGGAAGGTACGCATCGTCAGCTGGGTACCGGGCTCACCGATGGACTGGGCGGCGATGATGCCGACCGCCTCACCGATGTCGACCAGCTTGCCGGTGGCCAGCGAGCGGCCGTAGCACATGGCGCAGGTGCCGACGGCGGACTCGCAGGTCAGGACCGAGCGGGTCTTGACCTCGGAGACCCCGTGCCGGATCAGCTCGTCGATGAGCACGTCGCCCAGGTCGGTACCGGCCGGGGCCAGCACCTTGCCGTCCACGACGATGTCCTCGGCGAGGCAGCGCGCGTACACGGACGTCTCGACGTCCTCCGCCTTGAGCAGCGCACCGTCGGCGCCACGCTCGGCGATCGACAGCCGCAGACCACGCTCGGTGCCGCAGTCCTCCTCGCGGATGATGACGTCCTGCGAGACGTCGACCAGACGACGGGTGAGGTAACCCGAGTCGGCGGTACGCAGAGCGGTGTCCGCCAGACCCTTACGGGCACCGTGCGTGGAGATGAAGTACTCCAGCACGGACAGACCCTCACGGAACGAGGCCTTGATCGGACGCGGGATCGTCTCGTTCTTGGCGTTCGACACCAGACCACGCATACCGGCGATCTGACGCATCTGCATCATGTTGCCTCGTGCACCCGAGTTCACCATCATGAAGATCGGGTTGGTCTTCGGGAAGTTCTCGTTCATCGCCTCGGCGACCTCGTTGGTCGCCTTGGTCCAGATCGCGATGAGCTCCTGCGTGCGCTCGTCCTTGGTGATCAAACCGCGCTCGTACTGCTTCTGGACCTTCTCGTCCTGCGCTTCGTAGCCCTTGACGATCTCCTTCTTCGCCTCGGGAACGACGACGTCGGAGATGGCCACGGTGACGCCGGAACGGGTGGCCCAGAAGAAGCCGGACGCCTTCAGGTTGTCGAGCGTCGCCGCCACGATGACCTTCGGGTAGCGCTCGGCCAGGTCGTTGACGATCTGCGAGAGCTGCTTCTTGCCGACCTCGTAGTCGACGAACGGGTAGTCCTCGGGCAGCAGCTCGTTGAAGAGCGCGCGGCCCAGCGTGGTCTTCAGGGTGAAGCTGTCACCCTGCTGCCACTCCGGCTCGCCCTCCTCGCGGACCGGCGGCACCCAGCCACGCGGCGGGATGGTGCCCACCGGGAAGCGGATGTCGACGGGCGCCTGCAGCGACAGCTCGCCGGCGTCGAACGCCATGATCGCCTCGGCGACCGAGGAGAACGGACGGTCGGTGCCCTTGATGTCGCGGCCCTCGGCGTCCGTGGTGAGGAAGTACAGACCCAGCACCATGTCCTGGGTCGGCATCGTCACCGGACGGCCGTCGGCGGGCTTGAGGATGTTGTTCGAGGACAGCATCAGGATGCGGGCCTCGGCCTGCGCCTCCGCGGACAGCGGCAGGTGCACGGCCATCTGGTCACCGTCGAAGTCCGCGTTGAACGCGGTGCAGACGAGCGGGTGGATCTGGATGGCCTTGCCCTCGACCAGCTGCGGCTCGAAGGCCTGGATGCCGAGGCGGTGCAGGGTGGGCGCACGGTTGAGCAGCACCGGGTGCTCGGCGATGACCTCTTCGAGGACGTCGTACACCACGGTGCGGCCGCGCTCGACCATCCGCTTGGCGCTCTTGATGTTCTGCGCGTGGTTCAGGTCGACCAGGCGCTTCATCACGAACGGCTTGAACAGCTCCAGCGCCATCGCCTTCGGCAGACCGCACTGGTGCAGCTTCAGCTGCGGACCGACGACGATCACGGAACGCGCGGAGTAGTCCACACGCTTGCCGAGCAGGTTCTGACGGAAGCGACCCTGCTTGCCCTTCAGCATGTCGCTGAGGGACTTCAGCGGGCGGTTACCGGGACCGGTCACCGGGCGGCCGCGGCGGCCGTTGTCGAACAGCGCGTCGACGGCCTCCTGAAGCATGCGCTTCTCGTTGTTCACGATGATCTCGGGCGCGCCGAGGTCGAGAAGCCGCTTCAGACGGTTGTTCCGGTTGATCACACGGCGGTACAGGTCGTTCAGGTCGGAGGTCGCGAAGCGGCCACCGTCCAGCTGCACCATCGGGCGAAGGTCCGGCGGGATGACCGGCACGCAGTCGAGCACCATGCCCTTGGGGCTGTTGCTGGTCTGCAGGAACGCGGAGACGACCTTAAGGCGCTTGAGCGCACGGGTCTTCTTCTGGCCCTTGCCGGTGCGGATGATCTCGCGGAGGCGCTCGGCCTCCTCGTCGAGGTCGAATGACTCCAGGCGCTTCTGCAGCGCCGCGGCACCCATCGAGCCGTCGAAGTAGGTGCCGAAGCGGTCGCGCAGCTCGCGGTAGAGCAGCTCGTCGCCCTCCAGGTCCTGGACCTTGAGGTTCTTGAACCGGCTCCACACCTCGTCGAGGCGGTCGATCTCGCGCTGCGCACGGTCGCGCAGCTGCTTCATCTCACGCTCGGCACCCTCGCGCACCTTGCGGCGCACGTCGGACTTGGCGCCCTCGGCCTCCAGCTCGGCCAGGTCGGTCTCGAGCTTCTTGGCCCGGGCCTCCAGGTCGGCGTCGCGACGCTGCTCGATCTGCTGACGCTCGACGGAGACGTGCGCCTCCAGCGAGGGCAGGTCGCGCGTACGGCGCTCCTCGTCCACGTACGTGATCATGTACGCGGCGAAGTAGATGACCTTCTCCAGGTCCTTCGGGGCGAGGTCGAGCAGGTAGCCCAGCCGCGACGGAACGCCCTTGAAGTACCAGATGTGGGTGACGGGAGCGGCCAGTTCGATGTGGCCCATCCGCTCACGGCGCACCTTGGCGCGCGTGACCTCGACGCCACAGCGCTCGCAGATGATGCCCTTGAAGCGGACACGCTTGTACTTGCCGCAGTAGCACTCCCAGTCCCGGGTCGGACCGAAGATCTTCTCGCAGAAGAGTCCGTCCTTCTCGGGCTTGAGGGTGCGGTAGTTGATGGTCTCGGGCTTCTTGACCTCGCCGTGGCTCCACTGACGGATGTCGTCAGCGGTGGCCAGACCGATCCGGAGCTCATCGAAGAAGTTGACGTCGAGCACTATGCGTCAATCCCTCTCAGGGTTGTAAGTCTTGGGGTCTGAAACGGGGTCCCGGGGTCGACGGGCCTTCTGTGGATGTTCAGAAGGCCCGCCGGACTCCGTCAGACCTCTTCGACGCTGCTCGGCTCGCGCCGGGACAGGTCGATGCCGAGCTCCTCCGCCGCGCGGAAGACGTCCTCGTCGGTGTCACGCATCTCGATGGACATGCCGTCGCTGGACAGCACCTCCACGTTGAGGCAAAGGGACTGCATCTCCTTGATGAGCACCTTGAAGGACTCGGGGATGCCGGGCTCAGGGATGTTCTCGCCCTTGACGATGGCCTCGTAGACCTTCACGCGGCCGGTGACGTCGTCGGACTTGATGGTCAGCAGCTCCTGGAGGGCGTACGCGGCGCCGTAAGCCTCCAGCGCCCACACCTCCATCTCGCCGAACCGCTGGCCACCGAACTGGGCCTTACCACCCAGCGGCTGCTGGGTGATCATCGAGTACGGACCGGTCGAACGGGCGTGCAGCTTGTCGTCGACCAGGTGGTGCAGCTTCAGGATGTACATGTAGCCGACCGAGATCGGCTCCGGGAACGGCTCGCCCGAGCGGCCGTCGAACAGCGGTGCCTTGCCGCTCGGGAGCACCATGCGCTCGCCGTCGCGGTTCGGGATCGTGTGCTCGAGCAGACCCGCGAGCTCGTCCTCACGCGCACCGTCGAAGACCGGCGTGGCGACGTTGGTGCCGGGCTCGACGCTGTCGGCGCCGATGGCCTGCAGACGCTCCGCCCACTCGTCGGCGAGACCGGAGACGTCCCAGCCACGGCTGGCGAGCCAGCCCAGGTGGATCTCCAGAACCTGTCCCGGGTTCATTCGGGACGGCACACCGAGCGGGTTCAGGATGATGTCGACCGGAGTTCCGTCCTCGAGGAACGGCATGTCCTCGATCGGAAGGATCTTCGAGATGACGCCCTTGTTGCCGTGTCGGCCGGCGAGCTTGTCACCGTCGGTGATCTTGCGCTTCTGCGCCACGTACACGCGCACCAGCTGGTTCACACCGGGGGGAAGCTCGTCGCCCTCCTCGCGGTCGAACACGCGGACGCCGATGACCTTGCCGATCTCGCCGTGCGGGACCTTCAGCGAGGTGTCACGGACCTCACGGGCCTTCTCACCGAAGATCGCGCGCAGCAGGCGCTCCTCCGGCGTCAGCTCGGTCTCACCCTTGGGCGTGACCTTGCCGACGAGGATGTCGCCGGCGACGACCTCGGCACCGATACGGATGATGCCGCGCTCGTCGAGGTCGGCGAGGACCTCCTCGGAGACGTTCGGGATGTCCCGGGTGATCTCCTCGGGGCCGAGCTTGGTGTCACGGGCGTCGACCTCGTGCTCCTCGATGTGGATCGAGGAGAGGACGTCGTCCTGCACGAGGCGCTGCGACAGGATGATCGCGTCCTCGTAGTTGTGACCCTCCCACGGCATGAACGCCACGAGCAGGTTCTTGCCCAGGGCCATCTCGCCGTTCTCGGTGGCCGGACCATCGGCGAGCACCTGGCCCGTGATGATGCGGTCGCCCTCGTTGACGATGACCTTCTGGTTGACCGAGGTGCCCTGGTTGGACCGGGAGAACTTGGCCAGGCGGTACGTGATGTACGTGCCGTCGTCGTTGGCGGTGGTGATGTAGTCCGCGGAGACCTCCTGGACCACACCGTCCTTCTCGGCCTTGACCACGTCGCCGGCGTCGACCGCGGAGCGGTACTCCATACCGGTGCCGACGAGCGGGGACTCCGCCTGGATCAGCGGCACGGCCTGGCGCATCATGTTCGCGCCCATGAGGGCACGGTTGGCGTCGTCGTGCTCCAGGAAGGGGATCATGGCGGTCGCGACCGACACCATCTGGCGCGGCGAGACGTCCATGTAGTCCACGTCGTCACCGGCGACGTAGTCGACCTCGCCGCCACGGCGGCGGACCAGCACGCGGTTCTCGGCGAACCGCATGTCGTCGTTGAGCGTGGCGTTGGCCTGCGCGATGACGAAGCGGTCCTCCTCGTCGGCCGTCAGGTAGTCGACGTCGTCGGTGACCCGGCCCTCGACGACCTTGCGGTACGGCGTCTCGACGAAACCGAACGCGTTGACCCGGCCGTACGAGGCGAGCGAGCCGATCAGACCGATGTTCGGGCCTTCGGGCGTCTCGATCGGGCACATGCGGCCGTAGTGCGACGGGTGAACGTCACGGACCTCGAAGCCGGCCCGCTCACGGGACAGACCACCCGGGCCGAGGGCGTTGAGACGACGCTTGTGCGTCAGGCCCGACAGCGGGTTGTTCTGGTCCATGAACTGGGACAGCTGGCTCGTGCCGAAGAACTCCTTGATGGAGGCGACGACCGGCCGGATGTTGATCAGGGTCTGCGGCGTGATCGCCTCGACGTCCTGGGTGGTCATGCGCTCGCGCACGACGCGCTCCATACGGGCGAGACCCGTACGGACCTGGTTCTGGATGAGCTCGCCGACGCTGCGGATACGGCGGTTGCCGAAGTGGTCGATGTCGTCGGTCTCGACGATGATCGAGCGACCGGACTCGCCGACCGTCTCGGTCTCACCGGCGTGCAGCTTCACCAGGTACTTGATCGTCGCGATGATGTCCTCGACGGTCAGGACGCCCGCGTCCAGCGGCGTGTCCGTACCCAGCTTCTTGTTGACCTTGTAGCGGCCGACCTTGGCGAGGTCGTAGCGCTTGGGGTTGAAGTACAGGTTCTCCAGCAGCGTCTGCGCGGCCTCACGGGTGGGGGGCTCGCCCGGACGCAGCTTGCGGTAGATGTCGAGCAGCGCGTCGTCCTGGCCCTGGGTGTGGTCCTTCTCCAGGGTGGCGCGCATCGACTCGTACTGACCGAACTCCTCGAGGATCTGCTCGGTGGTCCAGCCGAGCGCCTTCAGGAGGACGGTGACGGACTGCTTGCGCTTGCGGTCGATACGGACACCGACCATGTCGCGCTTGTCGATCTCCATCTCCAGCCAGGCACCCCGGGACGGGATGATCTTGGCGGAGAAGATGTCCTTGTCGGACGTCTTGTCGATGGAGGAGTCGAAGTAGACACCCGGCGAACGAACCAGCTGGGACACCACGACACGCTCGGTGCCGTTGATGACGAAGGTGCCCTTGTTGGTCATGAGCGGGAAGTCGCCCATGAAGACCGTCTGGGACTTGATCTCGCCGGTCTCGTTGTTGGTGAACTCGGCGGTGACGAAGAGCGGAGCCGCGTAGGTGAAGTCACGCTCCTTGCACTCGTCGATCGAGTTCTTCGGCGGCTCGAAGCGGTGGTCGCGGAACGTCAGCGACATCGACCCGCTGAAGTCCTCGATCGGGGAGATCTCCTCGAAGATCTCCTCGAGCCCGGACTTGGTGGGGACGTCCTGACCGTTCTCCAGAGCCTCCTCGACCCGACTCTGCCAGGCCGTGTTGCCGAGCAGCCAGTCGAAGCTCTCGGTCTGCAGCGCGAGCAGGTTCGGAACCTCGAGAGGCTCCTTGATCTTTGCAAAAGAGATGCGCAGCGGGGCAGTGCTGGCGCCGTTGTTCGTATTCGCGGTCGAGGCGTTGCGCGAGGCGGCCAAGAGGGGGTCCTTCCGAGGGCTCGGACTCACTACGCGCGTACCGGCCCCTCACCGATGCACAGAGACAGATAGCCCCAGGTCAGGGACGGTCCGATCGTCGGTGCTGAAGCGAGGGCATGCCCCTGGTGACGGGCAGGGGACAGCTAACAGGCAGCGCAAAGGGTCAGTGTAGCCACTTGGCACACTGATGTCCAGTGCGGGTTCTCGAAGACCCTCGATGCCCTCGTTGTCCTCAACCCCTGCGACAAGGCCACGCCCTCAACGCCACGGTGATACTGCCCTCTTCGTCGTCGATCCATGCCTCGGATTCGGATCCTTGTGACGACGCGTCCTGAGAATTGCGCGCTGCGTGCAGTTCGTCAAGGCCCCCTTGCCCAAGCCGGGGTGCTGCGCTCGTCACGTGCAGCCCGCCACCGGGGGCGCTGAGAGGCACAACGAAGATCACCTTACCCCTCGCGACCACGGGTGCAAGGCAGCCGCCGCCGGGCCCTCGGAACGCCGAAGAGCGACCACCCGGATGGATGATCGCTCTTCGGTGCGTTCGCGTTACAGCCCCAGGGGACTGTTCACGGCCTTGCGGGGCCGTGGTCCGCGCGCGAGAGTCCGTGCGGGACCCGTGAGGTCTTACTTGACCTCGACGGAGGCGCCGGCGCCCTCGAGGGCCTCCTTGGCCTTCTCCGCGGCGTCCTTGGCGACCTTCTCGAGGACGGGCTTCGGGGCGCCGTCCACCAGGTCCTTGGCCTCCTTCAGGCCGAGGGAGGTCAGCTCGCGCACGACCTTGATGACCTGGATCTTCTTCTCGCCGGCGCCGGTGAGGACGACGTCGAACTCGTCCTTCTCCTCGACGGCCTCGGCGGCAGCGCCGCCACCCTGGCCGGCGACGACGACCGGGGCGGCCGCGGCGGCGGTGACGTCGAACTTGTCCTCGAACGCCTTCACGAACTCGGAGAGCTCGATGAGGGTCATCTCCTCGAACTGCGCGAGCAGGTCTTCCTGAGACAGCTTCGCCATGATGGCGGTCCTTCCACTAATTCGGCTGGTGCCGGATGTACATGTCTGGCGGGCGTACGTCTGGCCCGCTGTGACCGTCGCGTTCAGGCCGCGGCGGTCAGTGTGCGAGCCGAGTTACTCGGCACCGCCCTGCTCGGCCTGCTTGGCGCGCAGCGCGTCCACGGTGCGGACGAGCTTCGACGGCAGCGCCTGGAAGACGGAGGCAGCCTGGGACTGCTTCCCCTTGAAGGCACCGGCCAGCTTGCTGAGCAGAACCTCGCGGGACTCGAGGTCCGCAAGCTTCTTGATCTCGTCGGCGGACAGCGCCTTACCGTCAAGGACACCGCCCTTGATGACGAGATTCGGGTTGTCCTTGGCGAAGTCACGAAGACCCTTCGCCGACTCCACCGGGTCACCGGTGACGAAGGCGACGGCCGTCGGACCAGCGAAGAGCTGGTCGTCGAGCGTGATCCCGGCCTCGTTGGCCGCAATCTTGGTCAGCGTGTTCTTCACCACGGCGTACTGGGCGTTCTCACCGAGCGAACGACGCAGCGTCTTGAGCTGCGCCACGGTGAGACCGCGGTACTCGGTCAGCACGGCGGCGTTGGAGCTGCGGAACTTGTCCGTCAGCTCGGCAACCGCGGCAGCCTTGTCGGGCCTCGCCATAGAGCCTCGGCCTCCTTCCGGGTGATTCGGACCGCGCGGACCCGAAGGAGGACTGGGAAAACGAAACGCCCCGGCGCAGGCGCACGGGGCGGACTCGACCGGCTGTACATACGCTGGCGTACGCACTTCGGGAGCACTTCCACTGTCACCTGCGCGGGTCGTCCGCTGTTCAGCGGATCCTTCGGCCACCGCGCCCTCATACGAGCGCACGGCAACGACCAGCGGTCTTTGGCTTCTGTGGAAGAGTACGGGACCGGATCGCCGTCAAGCAAATCCGGTCCCGGGACAGCTAGACGTCGGACCCGGTCTCCGGGCTCTCCAGTCCGCTCAGATCCATCTCCGGGGCGTCCTCGTCGAAGGCGCCCTCAGCGGCTCCGGCCTCGCCCAGGTCCTTGAGCATCGCGAACAGGTCGAAGGTCTCGGCGGCCGGCGGCACCTCCACCTCGGCCTTGGCGCCGTAGTCGGAGAGCTTCATGCTCATGTCGACGTCCCCGGCCGGGGACCGCATCGTGACGTCCATCCGGACCGGCAGGTCGTCCTTGTCGACCCAGACCTCGGTGTCGTAGCCCTTGATGCCGGACTTCTCGACGTTCTCCAGGAGCTTCTTGCGGTCGCCGGGCTCCAGGACGTCCAGGCTCTTGTTGCTCTCCATCATCTCCTTGACGGTGAGCGTGCCCTTGTAGTGCTCGGCCTCGACGCCGTCGACCTTCTCGCTGCCGACGTGCTTGAGGTTGGGCGACTCCAGGAGCAGAGCGAGCTGCTCGGCCGGGCTCTGGTTCAGGTTGTCGAGGCCCGAGGTCATCTGCCGGGTGAGGGCCGGGTCTCCGGCGGCCTCCACGGCGGCCTTGAGGTCGAGCTTCATCCAGCTCTTGCCGTCCATGTCCTTGGCGGCCGCGGCCCCCATGTCCATGTACATGACGTCGTCACTCCAGACCATGCGCACCTCTTCGGGCGCCTCCGGCTCGGCGGTGAGCATGGAGCCCTTCATGGTCACGTCCATGACGGTCGGGTCCCAGCCCATCACGCCGGACATGGCCATGTCGCCGCCGCCGTCCATCGCGGCCGGCATCGACATGGTCATCTCGACCTTGGCGGACTTGGCCTCGGCGGTCTTCTCGTAGGCCACCGTCAGGACCTGCTGGACGCTCCGCGAGCCGGACGCCCCGTCCCCCTTGCCGGCTCCGCAGCCGACGGCTCCGCCGGCCAGCGTCAGGGCCGCGATCGCGGCGATTCCCGTCCCGGTCCGTGTGCGCACCGAAAGCTTCATCGATTCCCCCCACGGGAAGTCTGTGAACACCCAATGGATCACATGTATGACCTGTGAAAAATCGCATGTGTGAGCTGTGAGCCTATCCCAGGGGTCGGACTGGCCCCTTGGGATTACCGGTGCCCTGACGGCGCGGTGACAGTCCCTGGCTGCCGGGGCCGGGAACGCAACCGGGCCCCGCACCTGCGAGAGGTGCGGGGCCCGTGACCGACTTCAGCGAGCCATGAGGGCTCAGACCGCGGCCGGGTCCTCCTCGACGAGGAGGTTGCGGGTGCGGTTCGGGTCGAGCGGAATGCCGGGGCCCATCGTGGTGGTGAGGGCGGCCTTCTTGATGTAGCGACCCTTGGCGGCGGACGGCTTCAGACGGAGGATCTCCTCCAGCGCGGCGCCGTAGTTCTCCACCAGCTTGTCGTCGTCGAAGGACGCCTTGCCGATGATGAAGTGCAGGTTCGAGTGCTTGTCGACGCGGAACTCGATCTTGCCGCCCTTGATGTCGTTGACGGCCTTGGTGACGTCGGGGGTCACGGTGCCGGTCTTCGGGTTCGGCATCAGACCACGGGGGCCGAGCACGCGGCCGAGGCGGCCCACCTTGCCCATGAGGTCCGGGGTGGCGACGACGGCGTCGAAGTCCAGACGGCCCTTCGACACCTCGTCGATCAGCTCGTCGGCGCCGACGATGTCGGCGCCCGCGGCACGCGCGGCCTCGGCACGGTCGCCGGTCGCGAAGACCAGGACCCGGGCGGTCTTACCGGTGCCGTGCGGAAGGTTCACGGTGCCACGGACCATCTGGTCGGCCTTGCGCGGGTCGACACCCAGACGGAAGGCGACCTCGACGGTGCCGTCGAACTTGGTCGTGGAGGTCTCCTTGGCGAGACGGACGGCCTCGAGCGGGGCGTAGAGCTTGTCCCGGTCGATCTTGGCGTCCGCAGCGCGGAGAGACTTGCTGCGCTTGCTCACTACTGCTCCTGGGTTTCTTAGGAGTTGTGGTCCAGGCCGAGCAGGCCCTGCCACTACTGCTCTGGGAGGTTGGGGCTCAGCCCTCGACCGTGACGCCCATGGAACGCGCGGTACCGGCGATGATCTTCGCGGCGGCGTCCAGGTCGTTGGCGTTGAGGTCGGGCATCTTGGTGGTGGCGATCTCGCGGACCTGCGCCTCGGTGATCTTGGCGACCTTGGTCTTGTGCGGCTCGCCGGAGCCCTTCTCGATACCCGCGGCCTTGAGGATCATCTTGGCGGCCGGCGGGGTCTTGGTCACGAAGGTGAAGGAGCGGTCCTCGTAGACCGTGATCTCCACCGGGATGACCCAGCCACGCTGCGACTCGGTCGCGGCGTTGTAGGCCTTGCAGAACTCCATGATGTTGACGCCGTGCTGACCCAGCGCGGGGCCGACCGGCGGAGCCGGGTTGGCGGCACCGGCCTGGATCTGGAGCTTGATGAGCCCCGTGACCTTCTTCTTCTTGGGAGGCATAGCTCTCCGGGTCCTTTCGATTCGGGTCTACCGTCCACCGAGTCGCGTCTCGGCAGAAGGCATACCGCACAACGATAACGGGTATAGATGCGCGGCTAAAAACCGTGCAGGTCAGACAGGCTCCGAGAGCCCACCTGACCTGCGCGGAAGCGATATGTCCAGAGGGTCAGTTCTTCTGGATCTGGTCGAACGAGAGCTCGACCGGCGTCTCCCGGCCGAAGATCTCCACCAGGCCCTTGACCTTCTTGGAGTCGGGGTTGATCTCGTTGATCGTCGCCTGCAGCGTGGCGAACGGGCCGTCGGTGACGGTGACCGAGTCGCCCACCTCGAAGTCCAGCACCTGGACCTCGACCTTGCGCTGCGGCGCCGGCTTGCCCTCGGCCTCGGCGGCCTCGCGGGCGGCCTTCTCCTCCGCCTCCGGGGCGAGCATCTTGACGATCTCGTCCAGGGTCAGCGGGTACGGGTCGTAGGCGTTGCCGACGAAGCCGGTGACACCGGGGGTGTTGCGGACGACGCCCCAGGACTCGTTCGTCAGGTCCATGCGGACCAGGACGTAGCCCGGGAGCTTGTTCTGCTTGATGGTCTTCCGGTCGCCGTTCTTGATCTGGACGACCTCTTCCTGCGGCACCTCGGCCTGGAAGATGTAGTCCTCGACGTTCAGCGAGACGGCGCGCTGCTCCAGGTTGGTCTTCACGCGGTTCTCGTAACCGGCGTAGGTGTGGATCACGTACCACTCGCCGGGCAGGGTCCGCAGTTCCTGGCGGAGCTTCTCGACGGGGTCGAGCTCGGGCTCGGCCTCCTCGGCGGGCTCTTCCTCGTCCTCGGCCGCGGCCTCGTCGGCGAGCTCGTCCTCCACGTGCACGGCGGCTTCCTCGGCGGGCTCACCCGCGGCGGCGTCGGCAGCCTCGGCCTGGTCCAGGTCCTCGTCCACACCCTCGACGATGTCGAGCTCGTCTTCCACGGACTCGACCGGCTCGATGGCGTCGTCGTTCACGTTCGGGTCAGACACGGTGGCTGCTTCTTCCTGGATACAGAGGGGTGGAACACGCGAAAGGGGCGCCGGGTCCCGGCGCCCTTCGCTCTTGGCTCAGCCGAAGACGTACTTCGCGGCATGGTCGAGCCCATAGTCGATCACGGTGACCAGTCCGATCATGACGACAACGAAGATGATCACGACAGTCGTGTATCGCGTCAGCTGCGTGCGGGAGGGCCAGACGACCTTGCGGAGCTCGGCGACGATCTGCCGATAGAAGAGGGCGAGGCGCTTCAGCGGGCCCTTCTTGGCACGCTTGCCACCCTTGCGGGTCTTCTTCTCCGGTTCCTCATCCTGAGCATCAGGCGTGTCGATGGAGCCCACGGCGTCCGTCATTCGTCCTCACCTGATCCCGGGTCGTGGCCGTGCCGCGCCCGGTTTGAGCCGCACGGCGGTGCAATGCTGTACGTACCTGCGCACACATCCTGGCGGTGTGTGTGTAGCAGGGCCGGAGGGACTTGAACCCCCAACCGCCGGTTTTGGAGACCGGTGCTCTACCAATTGAGCTACGACCCTTTGTGTGTCCCCCAACGTACCGCATCCAACCGTGTGCTCGGTGTGCACCGGTGGAGCGCGGGCTCGGTGGAGGCCAACGAGGTGAGAGTGTACGTGGTCCTGGGCCGGGCGTCGAACAGAAATGGCCCGTGCGCCCCGCGCTCCCGGCAGATCACCGCCACCCGGCGCGCGGCCCGGCCGAAGATCGCCGAGGCCACCCGATGTATCCGGACTGTTGTTCAACGGTTTGCCCCGGGCTGTTCAGTCCGTGAAACCCGTGTGCCGGGCCGGTTACCGGTCTGAAACGATGGACTCATGAGCGCTGCAACCCCACCCACCGAGCGCCGGGTCTCGGCCCGCATCGGCGCGATCTCCGAGTCCGCCACCCTCGCCGTGGACGCCAAGGCCAAGGCCCTGAAGGCCGCCGGGCGTCCGGTGATCGGATTCGGCGCCGGCGAGCCCGACTTCCCGACCCCCGGCTACATCGTCGAGGCCGCGATCGAGGCCTGCAAGAACCCCAAGTTCCACCGCTACACGCCGGCCGGCGGCCTGCCCGAGCTGAAGGCCGCGATCGCCGCGAAGACGCTGCGTGACTCCGGCTACGAGGTCGACGCGTCCCAGGTCCTGGTCACCAACGGCGGCAAGCAGGCCATCTACGAGGCGTTCGCCGCGATCCTCGACCCGGGCGACGAGGTCATCGTCCCCGCCCCGTACTGGACGACGTACCCCGAGTCGATCCGGCTGGCCGGCGGTGTCCCGGTCGAGGTCGTCGCCGACGAGACGACCGGCTACCGGGTCAGCGTGGAGCAGCTGGAGGCCGCCCGCACGGAGCGGACGAAGGTCGTCCTCTTCGTCTCCCCGTCCAACCCGACCGGCGCGGTCTACTCCGAGCCCGAGACGGAGGCCATCGGCCGCTGGGCCGTCGAGCACGGCCTGTGGGTGCTCACCGACGAGATCTACGAGCACCTGGTCTACGGCGACGCCTCGGCCGTCTCGATGCCGGCCGTCATGCCCGAGCTGCGCGACAAGTGCATCGTGGTCAACGGCGTCGCGAAGACGTACGCCATGACCGGCTGGCGGGTGGGCTGGATCATCGGCCCGAAGGACGTCGTGAAGGCCGCGACCAACCTCCAGTCGCACGCCACGTCGAACGTCTCGAACGTCGCCCAGGTGGCCGCGCTGGCCGCCGTCTCCGGCGACCTGTCCGCCGTCGAGACGATGCGCGACGCCTTCGACCGCCGCCGCCGCACGATCGTCCGGATGCTCAACGAGATCGACGGTGTGCTCTGCCCCGAGCCCGAGGGCGCGTTCTACGCGTACCCGTCGGTGAAGGCCCTGATCGGCAAGGAGATCCGTGGCAAGCGCCCGAAGGACACGGTCGAGCTGGCCGCGCTGATCCTGGAGGAGGCCGAGGTCGCGGTCGTCCCGGGCGAGGCCTTCGGCACGCCGGGCTACCTGCGGCTGTCGTACGCCCTGGGTGACGAGGACCTCGTCGAGGGAGTGAGCCGCATCCAGAAGCTGCTGGCGGAGGCGCGCGACTGACGTCCACGACGTCGTCGTGGCGCACGCGCGCGTGACGGGCCGTTTCCCTCAGGGGAGACGGCCCGTTCTTTCGTGTTTTCGTGCGAGCAAGACCACTAACGGGGAAAGCGCTGGAGGGACGAGCGAGCCGTACGGCAGGATCCTGGAATGGAACGTGTACGTGATGTCTCCGACCTCCCGAAGGCCCATCTGCACCTGCACTTCACCGGCTCCATGCGGCCGGGCACCCTGCTGGAGCTGGCCGACAAGTACGGCGTCCGGCTGCCCGACGCGCTGACCGACGCCCTGGTCGGCGGAGAACCGCCGAGACTGCGCGCGACGGACGAACGGGGCTGGTTCCGCTTCCAGCGCCTGTACGACGCCGCGCGCTCGTGCCTGAGGCAGCCCGAGGACATCCAGCGGCTGGTGCGGGAGGCCGCCGAGGAGGACGTGAGAGACGGCTCGGGCTGGCTGGAGATCCAGGTCGACCCGACCTCGTACGCGCCGCGCCTGGGCGGTCTCATCCCGGCACTGGAGATCATCCTGGACGCGGTGGAGGCGGCCATGCGGGAGACCGGGATCGGGATGCGCCTCCTGGTCGCCGCGAACCGGATGAAGCACCCGCTGGACGCCCGCACGCTGGCCCGTCTCGCCGTCCGCTACACCGACCGGGGCGTGGTCGGCTTCGGGCTCTCCAACGACGAGCGGCGCGGCATGGCCCGCGACTTCGACCGTGCCTTCGCCATCGCCCGCGAGGGCGGTCTCCTGTCGGCCCCGCACGGCGGTGAGCTGACCGGCCCCGCCTCGGTCCGCGACTGCCTGGACGACCTGCACGCCGACCGGGTGGGCCACGGAGTGCGCGCGGCGGAGGACCCACGTCTGCTGAAGCGCCTGGCCGACCGCGGCGTCACCTGCGAGGTGTGCCCGGCGTCGAACGTGGCCCTCGGCGTCTACGAGAAGCCCGAGGACGTCCCCCTGCGCAAACTGTTCGAGGCCGGCGTCCCGCTGGCGCTGGGCGCCGACGACCCGCTCCTGTTCGGCTCGCGGCTGGCGGCCCAGTACGAGATCGCCCGCGAACACCACGCCTTCACGGACGCGGAACTGGCCGAGCTAGCCCGCCAGTCGGTGCGGGCGTCGGCGGCACCGGAGGAGACGAAGAAGCAGCTCCTGGCGGGCGTCGACACCTGGCTCACCTCGGACGTGCCCGCCGCCGTCAGAGGCTGACGCCCACCGTCACCGGCTCGTTGACCAGGGTGATGCCGAAGGCCTCACGCACCCCGGCGACGACCTCGCGGGCCAGCGCCAGCAGGTCCTCCGTGGTCGCCTCGCCGCGGTTGGTGAGGGCGAGGGTGTGCTTGGTGGAGATCCGGGCCGGTCCGGTGCCGTACCCCTTGCGGAAGCCCGCCTTGTCGATCAGCCAGGCGGCGGAGGTCTTGGTGTGTCCGTCCCCGGCCGGGTACGCCGGCGGCTCCACGTCCTCGCCGAGGCGCTCCCGCACGCGCGCGTGGAACGCGGCGAGCTGGGTGTCCGTGAGGATCGGGTTGGTGAAGAAGGACCCGGCGGACCAGGTGTCGTGGTCCTCCGGGTCGAGCACCATGCCCTTCCCGGCGCGCAGCTTCAGCACCGTGTCGCGGGCGTCGCCGAGCGGGACCCGGTCCCCTGGCCGGACCCCGAGCGCGCGAGCCGTCTCGGCGTACCGGAGGGGTCCCGACAGCCCGCCCGCGTCCTCCAACCCGAAGCGGACGCGCAGGACGACGTACCGCTCGGGGTCTGCCTTGAAGCGGCTGTGGCGGTAGGAGAACCCGCACTCGGCGTTCGTCAGGGTGACCGTCTCACCGGCCGTGCGGTCGTAGGCGATCACCTCGGTGATGGTGGAGGAGACCTCCTGGCCGTACGCCCCCACGTTCTGGATCGGGGTCGCGCCGGCCGACCCGGGGATTCCGGCCAGGCACTCGACACCGGCGAGCCCGGCCTCCGCGGTGCGTGCGACGGCGTCCGTCCACACCTCACCGGCGGCCAGCTCCAGCCGCGTACCGGACAGCTCGAAGCCACGGGTGGCGATGCGCAGGGCCGTCCCGTCGAAGCCCTTGTCTCCGATGACCAGGTTCGACCCGCCTCCAACGACCAGCAGCGGCGTCCCGGTGGCATCGGCCTCCCGCACGACCTCGACGACTTCGGCGTCGGTCGTCGCGGTCACCAGCCGGGTCGCGGGACCGCCCAGCCGGAACGTGGTCAACGGGGCGAGGGGAGCGTCGTGGAGTACCTGCACGCGCCCAAGACTACGAGACGGCACCGACACGACCGACAGGCGCGCGTCGCCCCCGGCGCCGGTGACAGGGCACGCACGCGCGTACGGGTCGGTGGGCGGTGCGGTGCCGCACGTCACCGAACCGTGCCGTGCCCCAGCTCAGTGCGCCGCCCCTTCAAGGACCCGCGGCTCCTTCCCCGGCTCGGCGTCCGCCGGGGCGCTGCCGCGGCGCCCTGGAATGACCAGGGCGGCGACCCCCGCGAGGGCCACCACCCCGGCGCCCACCATGATCGCCGGCTGTAGCCCGTCGACGAACGTCTGCGCGGTCTCGTAGCCGCCCCGCGCCGCGAAGATCGAGGACATGACCGCGATGCCGAGCGCGCCACCCACCTCGCGCAGGGCGTTGTTGGCGCCGGAGGCGATGCCCTGCTCCTCGGGTGTCACGCTGGACAGCACCAGGGCGGACGCCGGGGCGAAGAACAGGGCCATGCCGATGCCGCTGAGGATCAGGCCGGGCAGCTGGACGGCGTAGGAGGCGTCGGCCGTGATCACGGACGCGAGGTAGCCGAGCCCGGTGGCCTGCAGGAAGAGCCCGGCGGCCACGACCGGCCGTCCACCGACGCGGTCGGAGAGGATGCCGGCGATCGGGCGGGCCGCACGCGAGTAAGGAGCGCCCGCCATTGCGAACGCCCCTTACTCCCGAGCCGGGTTCAGGCCAGTCGGACGACTGCCCGGGACATGCCCAGCACCTTCTGGCCGGCGCTGGTCGCCGTGAGGTCCACGCGGACCGTGTGGTCGTCGAGCTTGGCGGCCACCTTGCCGCTGACCTCGATCACGGCCCCCTGGTCGTCGTTCGGGACGACGACGGGCTTGGTGAAGCGGACACCGTACTCGACGACCGCCCCCGGGTCGCCGGTCCAGTCGGTGACCACGCGGACCGCCTCGGCCATGGTGAACATGCCGTGCGCGATGACGTCCGGCAGGCCCACCTCCTTGGCGAACTTCTCGTTCCAGTGGATCGGGTTGAAGTCCCCGGAGGCGCCCGCGTACCGCACGAGTGTGGCGCGGGTCACGGGGAAGGTCTGCGCGGGCAGTTCGGTGCCGACCTCGACGTCGGCGTACGCGATCTGGGCGGTCATCTGCTCACGCCTCCTCGGCCGCGCGGGCCACCAGCTTGGTCCAGGCGGTCACGACGTGCTCCCCGGCCTCGTCGTGCACCTCGCCGCGGACGTCCAGGATGTCGTTGCCGGCCATGGACTTGATGGCCTCGATGGTCGAGGTGACCGAGAGCCGGTCACCGGCGCGCACCGGGCGGCTGTAGGCGAACTTCTGGTCGCCGTGCACCACCCGGCTGTAGTCCAGGCCGAGCTTCGGGTCGGCGACGACCTCCCCCGCGGCCTTGAAAGTGATCGCGAACACGAAGGTGGGCGGGGCGATCAGGTCGGGGTGGCCGAGGGCCTTGGCGGCATCCGGGTCCGTGTAGGCCGGGTTGGCGTCTCCCACCGCCTCCGCGAACTCACGGATCTTCTCCCGTCCCACCTCATAGGGGTCGGTGGGCGGGTAGGTCCGCCCCACGAAGGACTGGTCGAGCGCCATGGCTCGGTACCTCCTGGTTTCTGCTCTGGTCGACCGGTGAACGACGGCTCCCTCGAGGGGCCGTGCTGGGCGAGCACCGCGCCGGTCAACCGTATAGAAGGCCGCCGAAGCCGATTGCGCTCGGTGGCCACGCCGGCCGAAAGGGTGACCGGAAAAAGCCACGAGGCCGCCCCCCTGAACAGCGGGGACGGCCTCGTTTGATGAGTCCTGCGAGATGTACTGGCCTGCTTCAGCGCGTTTCGCGGTGCGCGGTGTGCGCGTTGCAACGCGGGCAGTGCTTCTTCATCTCAAGACGATCCGGGTTGTTACGCCGGTTCTTCTTGGTGATGTAGTTCCGCTCCTTGCACTCCACGCAGGCCAGCGTGATCTTCGGGCGGACGTCGGTGGCAGCCACGTGAGTGCTCCTTGACGAACGGGTAGGTTAATTCAACGCAAGAAAGAGTAGCCGATCGAAGGACCGACCCCGCAATCGGCTACTGTCAGTAGCGGTGACCGGACTTGAACCGGTGACACAGCGATTATGAGCCGCTTGCTCTACCGACTGAGCTACACCGCTGTGATGCGATCGGAGCCCGCCTGACGGCGGGAACCTCACACACCAGAGCCCCAAAACGGAATCGAACCGTTGACCTTCTCCTTACCATGGAGACGCTCTGCCGACTGAGCTATTGGGGCGAGCGATGAAGACATTACACGCTCGGCCGCCGTTCACCCAAATCCGTTTCACCACCCTTGTCGGGCCCCCGTCGCGCGCCTCCCATCTGCCCCGAAAGCCCCTGCGGAGCCGCCCTCGGCGGGCGGACCACACCGGTACGACTATTGCGCTCCTCCGCGCCACGGGCCGGACGCCGCCATAGGCTCGACTCACTCTGCGTGATCTTGCGTCATGACGCGGCGGTACGTCGTGAGCCCCGTCCGGACCCCGAGCCCTGATCCCAGGCCCTGCCCCGAGCCCCGATCCCGAGCCCTGGAGCGCGATGCCCGACAGCCAGCCGCAGCCGCCCCCTTCGTCGTCGTTCCCGTCGGGCTCGGGACAGGGCGACGGGAACTCCCTGCTGTTGTGCGGCGCGCGGCTGACCGACGGCCGCACGGTGGACGTCCGGCTGGGCGGCGGACGTATCGAGGCGGTCGGCACGACCGGCAGCCTCGGCGGATCCCGCGGCGGCGCCGGTGGTGGCGCCGGCGGTGGCGGTGGCACCGGCGGGGGAGGTGGAGGCGGCCGGGTGGACCTCAGCGGCTACCTCCTTTTGCCGGCCCCGGTCGAAGCCCACGCCCACGCCGACACGGCCCTGTCCGCCGACGGTGAGGGCCCGGTCTCGTACGACCCCCAGGACGTCCAGCGCCGGGCGACCGAGGCGACGCTGCTGCAACTCGGGCACGGGGCGACCACGCTGCGGGCACAGGTGCGGGTCGGTGACGTGCCGGGGCTGGGCGCGCTGACCGCCGTCCTGCGGGCGCGGCGGTCATTGCGCGGGCTCGCGGAACTGACGACGGTGGCGATGCCACGGCTGCTCACCGGGGTGGCCGGGGCGGACGGGCTCGCCATACTGCGGGACGCGGTGAAGATGGGCGCCTCCGTGGTGGGCGGCTGCCCCGATCTCGACCCCGATCCGACGGGCTATGTGGAGGCCGTCCTGGAGGTCGCCTCCGAACAGGGCTGCCCCGTCGACCTGCACACCGACGCCACCGACCCGGCCCGCCTCGCCCGTCTCGCCGCGATGGCCGGCGGTCTGCGCCCCGGCGTGACGATCGGGCCCTGCGGCGGCCTGGGCGACCTGCCCACCGACGTGGCGTCCCGCACCGCCGACCAGTTGGCGGCGGCGGGCGTGACCGTGGTGTGCCTGCCGCAGGGCGGCTGCGCGGGCTCCGACCGGCGCGGAACGGCGCCGGTACGGCTGCTGCGCTCCGCCGGCGTACGGCTCGCCGCCGGCAGCGGGGCCCTCCGGGACACCTCGAACCCCGTGGGCCGCGGCGATCCCCTGGAGGCCGCGTACCTCCTGGCCTCCCACCACGGTCTGCGCCCCGAGGACGCCTACGACGCGGTCAGCACCTCGGCCCGCGCCGCCCTGGGCCTTCCGGAGGTGCGCGTGGAGGCGGGTTTCCCGGCCGAACTGCTCGCCGTCCGCGGCGACCGGCTGTCCGGTGCCCTGTCACTGGCGTACAGCCGGATCGTGGTGCACCGGGGGCGCGTGGTGGCACGGACGAGCGCGGTACGCGAGTACTGCAACTCGGCCGTGTCGGCGGAGCTGGGGTTGCCCCGGCAGGGGCGGGGAGAGGTGTCGTAGAGAGCGGCCCGGGACACCGCCCGTCGCATACGACGAATGCGGTCGTTCGGGCGTACGGTCGGAAGCATGCGCATTGTCATCGCTGGGGGTCATGGACAGATCGCGCTGCGGCTGGAGCGTCTGCTCGCCGCGCGCGGTGACGAGGCCGCGGGCATCATCCGCCGCGCCGAACAGGGCGACGATCTGAGGGAGGCGGGCGCCGAACCGGTGCTGCTGGACCTGGAGTCGGCCACCGTCGAAGAGGTCGCGGCGCATCTGCAGGGCGCCGACGCGGCGGTGTTCGCGGCGGGCGCCGGTCCCGGCAGCGGCGTGGAGCGCAAGGACACGGTGGACAAGGCGGCGGCGGTGCTGTTCGCGGACGCGGCGGTCCGGGCCGGCGTACGGCGCTTCCTGATCGTCTCCTCGATGGGCGCCGACCCGAACCACCCGGGCGACGAGGTCTTCGACGTCTACCTGCGCGCCAAGGGCGAGGCCGACGCGCACGTCAGCCGCCAGCAGGCGCTGGACTGGACGATCCTGCGGCCCGGCCAGCTGACGAACGACGCCGGCACCGGGCTCGTCCGCCTGGAGGCGCAGACCGGTCGCGGCCCGATCCCGCGCGACGACGTGGCCGCCGCACTGGTCGAACTGCTCGAAACCCCCGCCACGGCGGGCCTGACCCTGGAACTGATCAGTGGCTCGATTCCGGTCTCGGTGGCCGTGAAGTCGGTGGCCGGTAACTGAGTTCGGACGGCCCTCGGACTTGCGTCTTTGCGTCGGGCGGCCACACGAGCCTTCAGAAGAGCGGCAGTTGTCCGGGGAACTCCGGCACGACGTGTCCGTCCAAGGACGGCTGCACCGCTCCCAGTTGGGCCTGGCGACGCGACCCGGGGCACGAGACGAGCCGACCGCTCTCTCGGGCACCGGGCGGATCGTGCCGGGCGAAGCGCCCCGCGACGACGGCGATCTCACGACGGCACTCGGGGCAGGTCCTGCGGCGGGAGGAGCGGAAGCTCATGGGGCCAGTGTGCCCCGAACACCTCTTCGCACCCAGCACCCGGACACGCACAGAACCGTGCAGGGAGCCGACGGTCCCGAGTGGGCAAGCAGCCTGAGCTGCCGTCAGTCAGCCCGGCGCCTGCGGCGGCGTCGCCACTGCCATGCCGCCGCCACACCGAAGGACGCCGTCAGCAGGGTGACGGCCAGGACGGGCCAGTGGCTGTCCGCGACCCGCAGGTCGGCGAGGACGACCACCACGACCAGGGCCACAGGGATAAGGAGCGAGAGGAGCGCTTTGACCATGGCCGCCGCCATCCCGGGAGCGCCCCTCGTGGTCCGGCGGGGCCGGTCGACCGACTCGCCGAAGTAGAAGGCGAGGACCCGATCCAGGAAGCGATCGGTGGTCCGGCTGTACGACCGGCCCACGTACGGCATCCAGACGAGCGGAGCGACCAGACCGACCAGGAACACGACTCCGAGCAGGACGTAACGCCCCGCCGCGACCAGCCATGGCCGCACACCCCCCGCCTCCGACTCCGCCTCCGCCTTCGGCGCGATCAGCCCCAGGACGCGTGCCATCCGCAGGGTCAGCTCGAACAGGGTCGCCACGCGCCCTCGGCGCGGCCCCCCTTCCACGGCCCGCAGGTCCTTCTTCCCGGCTTTGCCCTGCTCGGCGAGTGCCGCGTCCGAAAGCGCGACCCGGGCCCGGTCGACGTCCGCGTACACCCCTTGCAGAACGAGGAGTTCGGCACTGCGGACGGGAACGGTGGGGTCCTGTCCTCCCAGAGCTGTCAGTTCCAGGCAGACACGCGCCTGGCTGAGCAGCGCCGCGCAGAACGCGAACGGCGCCATGATCGTCATGGGGCCACCGATGAGGGCCCCCTGGGAGACGACCCGGCGCTTGCCCCGGGTGAGCAGCAGGTCCTGCAGTTCGGTCATGGTGGCGTCGGGGTGCGCCGCGCGCGTCATGGTCACCGAGCGTGCGGCGGCCGGGCCCATGTGACGGACGGCGTAGGACGCGAGGGTCTCAGGCAGCCGCTGCGGGTCCGCGACCGCCGCCTTCAGCACGGATCGTGTGAGGGCGGCGTCCTCGAGCGTGTCCGTGTCGTCGTCGGGAGTGGGGCGCGGCACGGGTCATCCCGCCCCACGGTTGCGGGGCGGTCGCCTGACGGCGCGCAGAGGGTGGCGGGCACGGAGCGTGACGAGAGGCGCGGGAGACGGCGAAGGCGACATAACCCGTATCTAGCACAAATAGGGCGTGCGGACGGTCGGGGTGAAAGGCATCCCCTTCTCCTTCTGCCGCCGGGACCAAGCATCCTGGCCCCGTGGGCTGCGGTAGCGGGCGGACACGTCCGCTCAGATACTGGAGACCCGCCCTCAGGAGATCCTCATGGTTGACCACGCGGCCATGGAGCGTTGCTGGACGGCCCACACGGACGGCGAGTTCATGAACCTGGACCTGCAGGCCACCATGAGCACGATGACCGGCCATCCGACCGTGCTCCATGTGCCCACCGCCATGGGCGCCAGCGGACGACGCGAGGTCTCCGACTTCCCCCTCGTGGCGATCGTGGCCTTCCGCGACGGCGCCATCGACAGCGAGCACATCTACTGGGACCAGGCGGCCGTACTGGCCCAGACCGGCCTGATCGATCCCGCCCTCGCGGCGCAGCTGCCGCTCCTACCGGACCAGGTCGCCGCCATGGACACCGGCACCAGGTTCAACGACCTGGCCCTGCGTTCCGCCTGAAGCGGCGTTCGACCACGCATGAGAAACCCCTCCGACCTGCCGTTACGGCTGATCGAAGGGGGTTCTCCCCAGTGTGGCGGCGCCAGGATTCGAACCTGGGAAGGCTGAGCCGGCAGATTTACAGTCTGCTCCCTTTGGCCGCTCGGGCACACCGCCGGGGGTTGCTGCCGATCGAACCGCCTTTCGGCGGTGCTCGCTGGCAACGACGTAAACAATACCCGATAGGCAGGGGTGCTTCGCCACCCGATTGATCGCCGCTCGGGGGACGGGGGGTGGCTAGTCTTGTCCGGATGCGGCCCCGGGTCCGAGCCGGGCCGGGTCGCCCCCCGCGTACGCCGCTACGCACCGATTCGCCCCCTGATACAAGGAGCCACACCACATGGCCGACTCCAGTTTCGACATCGTCTCGAAGGTCGAGCGGCAGGAGGTCGACAACGCCCTCAACCAGGCCGCCAAGGAGATCTCGCAGCGCTACGACTTCAAGGGCGTGGGCGCCTCGATCTCGTGGTCCGGCGACAAGATCCTTATGGAGGCGAACTCCGAGGACCGGGTGAACGCCGTCCTCGACGTCTTCCAGTCCAAGCTGGTCAAGCGCGGCATCTCGCTGAAGGCCCTGGACGCGGGTGAGCCCCAGCTCTCGGGCAAGGAATACAAGATCTTCGCGTCCATCGAGGAGGGCATCTCCCAGGACAACGCGAAGAAGGTTGCGAAGATCATCCGCGACGAGGGCCCGAAGGGCATCAAGGCCCAGGTCCAGGGCGACGAGCTGCGCGTCACGTCCAAGAGCCGGGACGACCTGCAGGCCGTGATCGCCCTTCTGAAGGGCAAGGACTTCGACTTCGCGCTGCAGTTCGTGAACTACCGGTAATCACCGCGCCGCGTGCGAACGAGGAGCCGAGGAGGGCGAGACGTCGATGATCCGGTGACCCGCCCTTCTCGGCCCGCACAGGCCGGCTCCTCGCGCCACGCGCGCCGGCTGTCGGCTGTCGGCACGTAGGTTTCTCGCCCTCGCCCGCGGGTGCCCGGCGCCTGATGGGTGTGCGCGTTGACGCCCTCGCTCAGTCGCGCGAGTGGCCGAACATGATGCGGTACGCGATCAGCAGGACCAGCGAGCCGCCTATCGCCGCCACCCAGGTGGTGCCGTCGTAGAAGTCCTTGGTGATCGGATGGTCCAGCCAGCGGGTCGATATCCAGCCGCCGATGAACGCCCCCGCGATGCCGATCACTGTCGTGCCGATGAATCCGCCCGGGTCGCGGCCCGGCAGCAGAATCTTGGCGATGGCTCCGGCCAACAGCCCCAGGATGATCCAAGCGATGATGCTCATGCCGTGAACCTGCCCTTCCGTACTGGGTCTCCACCGTCCGGGAGCTGTGATCTTGGCGATGTCCACCTCGGACGAATGCAGCCGTGGCCGTGCTTGTCGCGTCCCGCGTTGCCGCGCGTTGCGTCCTGCTTCTGCCCTTGCGAAGGACGGCAGGGCAGTACCTGGTGGTTGCAACTGCCGGTGGGGGGCGCAGATGCCACACCGCGCCGAAGGGCCGATGCGGCTACGACGCCGGCGTCGGGGCCGTGCGTATGCGGAAGTCGGACCAGGGTGCCAGGTCCAAACCGTCGTTCGTCTCCTCGTACCACCCCGTGCCCTCGACCCAGGCGTGCAGCCAGGCCGTGAGGCTGGGGGCGTCCACGTACCAGGCGTGGTCGGCGTCGTCCGCGTTCGGTTCGAAGAGCAGGACGGGGGCCCGCGGGTCGAGGCAGTCCACGCAGGCGTACATCGCACAGCCCCAGTGCGATATCGGCAGCACGCCTTCGGGCCACGGCCACTCTGGGTCCTTGCGGCCGCTCTCGCGGTTGGCGAGGTACTGCACGACGGCGGCGGGCTCACCGGCGGGTGGGCTGTCGAGCAGGGGCAGCAGGCCGTACTCCGGGCCGAATCCGCCGTCCCCTGTCCGTGTGTAGAGCCGCGCGAGCAGGGGCGGCAGACGGAAGCCGAGCGCGGCCTCGGCGCGGGCCACCGTGGCGGCGTCCACAGGCTCGGGAAGCGAAGGCCAGCCCCACGGTCGGGTGTTACGGGCCTTGTCCTCCACCCGTGCCAGCAACTGCTCGGTCTCGGTCATGGATTCATGATGCAGGGCGGCACTGACAACAGGGCCGACCTGTGGACAACCCCACGGCCGGGGACGACGTGCGGGAGGCCTGTGTCACCAACCCGAGACGAAGGGCTGGTCCGTGGAGACGATGTCGCGGCCGAAGGGCAGCAGCGAGACGGGGATGAGCTTGAAGTTGGCGATGCCGAGCGGGATGCCGATGATCGTGACGCACAGCGCGATGCCGGTGACGATGTGGGCGAGGGCCAGCCACCAGCCCGCGAGGACCAGCCACAGGACGTTGCCGACGCACGAAGGGGCTCCGGCGTCGCGGCGCTCGACCGTCGTGTACCCGAAGGGCCACAGCGCGTAGACGCCGATGCGGAACGCGGCGATGCCGAACGGGATGCCGATGATCGTGATGCACAGCAGCACGCCCGCCAGCAGATAGCCGAGGAACAGCCAGAAGCCGCTCAGGACGAGCCATATGACGTTGAGGATTGTCTTCATGGGCGTCGACCTGCCATCTGTTCGAGGCGAGCGATGCGCTCGGCCATGGGCGGGTGCGTGGAGAACATCTTCGACAGTCCCTGTCCCGGGCGGAACGGGTTGGCGATCATCATGTGGCTCGCGGTCTCGATCCGGGGCTCAGGAGGCAGCGGAAGCTGCTTGGTACCGGCCTCCAGCTTGCGCAGCGCGCTGGCGAGGGCGAGCGGGTCGCCGGTGAGCTGGGCGCCGGAGACGTCGGCCTCGTACTCGCGGGACCGGCTGATGGCCAGCTGGATGAGGGTGGCCGCCAGCGGACCCAGGATCAAGATCAGCAGCATGCCGAGGATGCCGGGGCCGTCGTCGTCGTCGGAGCGGCCGATCGGGATCAGCCAGGCGAAGTTGACCAAAAACATGATCACGGAGGCGAGGGCGCCGGCGACCGAGGAGATGAGGATGTCGCGGTTGTAGACGTGGCTCAGCTCGTGGCCGATGACGCCACGCAGCTCACGCTCGTCCAGGATGCGCAGGATGCCCTCGGTGCAGCACACGGCCGCGTTGCGCGGGTTGCGGCCGGTCGCGAAGGCGTTCGGCGCCTCCGTCGGAGAGATGTACAGGCGGGGCATCGGCTGGCGGGCCTGCGTGGAGAGGTCGCGGACCATGCGGTACAGGGCCGGGGCCTCGAACTCGCTCACCGGGCGGGCCCGCATCGCGCGCAGGGCCAGTTTGTCGCTGTTCCAGTAGGCGTACGCGTTCGTGCCCAGGGCGATCAGGACGGCGACGACGAGGCCGACGCGCCCGAAAAAGCTGCCGATGAGGATGATGAGTGCGGACAGTCCCCCGAGGAGGACTGCGGTCCTGAGCCCGTTGTGCCGGCGGTGCACGGTACGCCCTCCAAGTGGTGCAGCAGGGGAACCCTTTGCTAGTTGATCTCCGGTCCCGCTGGTGCCGTGGTGGCACTTCCAGTGGACCCTCCCGATTTGGACAACGCGAGGCGAGGGCCACCAGTTCCCTTGTGCGTGCGGCGGCACGCGTCGGCCGTCCGGGTGAGGGCGCGCGGCCGTGCGGGTGGCCTGCGGAAAGGCCCCGTGGACCTGGTGGCCCTAGAAGAGCCCCGTGTCGGCGAAGCGCAGGACCAGCTGCGGGGCGCCGGACAGGCCGATACCGACGACGGCGGTCAGCGCGATCGCGGCCGTGAGGGGGGCCGGGACGAGGTGCTTGGCGGGCTCTCCCTCGGGGGCGCGGAACAGCAGGGCCGTCCACTGGAGGTAGTAGTACAGGGCGATCACCACGTTGACGGCCATCACCACGGCGAGCCAGCCGAGGCCCGCGTCGACGGCCGCGGAGAAGACGGTGACCTTGGCGAACAGGCCGATGATGCCCGGCGGCAGTCCGGCCAGGCAGAGCAGGAAGAAGGCCAGCAGCAGCGCGGTCACGGGGTTCGAGGCGTACAGACCGCGGTAGTCGCTGACGCGGTTGAGGGTCCTCGTACGGCCCACCAGCGCGGCGACCGCGAAGGCTCCCAGGTTCACGGCGGCGTACATGAGCGCGTAGGCGACCGTGGAGCCGATCGAGCGCTCGGCGTCGCCGGAGTACGCGGCGGCGGCGATCGGCACCAGGAGAAAGCCGGCCTGGCCGACGGACGACCAGGCGAGCAGGCGGACCGCGCTGTACGCGCGCGTGCTCTGCTGCCGGAGGGCGCCGACGTTGCCGACGGTCATGGTGAGGGCGGCCAGGGCGGCGAGTGCCGGGCCCCAGACGTCTGCGTACGACGGGAAGGCGATGACGGTGACGAGGATCAGCCCGGAGAAGCCGACCGCCTTGCCGACCACCGACAGATAGGCCGCGACCGGCAGCGGGGCGCCCACATAGGTGTCGGGCACCCAGAAGTGGAAGGGCACCGCGGCCGTCTTGAAGGCGAAGCCGACGAGGGTGAGGGCGACGCCGGTCTGGGCGAGGGTGTGCAGCTGTCCGTCGACGTCCTGGATGCGTTCGGCGATCTGGGTCAGATAGAGGGTGCCCGTCGCGGCGTACACGAAGCTGATGCCCATGAGGCTGACGGCGGTCGCGGTGACCGACGACAGGAAGAACTTCAGGGCCGCCTCGGAGGACTTCCTGTCACCGTGCCGGATACCCACCAGGGCGAAAGCCGGAAGGGAGGCGACCTCCAGGGCGACGATCAGCGTCGCGAGGTCGCGGGAGGCCGGCAGGAGGGCGGCGCCGGCCGCCGAGGAGAGCAGCAGGAACCAGAACTCCCCCTCGGGGAGTCCCCTGCGCGCGTCCTTGAGGGCGGTGACGGACAGCAGGGCCGCCAGCAGAGCGCCGCCGAGGACCAGGAACTGGATGACGAGGGTGAACCGGTCCGCCGTGTAGCTGCACACGTCGGCGTCGCCGGTGAGGCAGAAGGTGGAGCGGTCGCCGTCCAGGATCGGCAGCAGCAGCAGCGTGGAAACGGCGAGACCGGCCACGGACACCCACCCGAGGAGCGCCTTCCTGGCATCGCCGACGAACAGGTCGGCGACCAGGACGGCGAGGGCCACCACGGCCGCGATGGTGGGTGGCGCGATGGCGAGCCAGTCGACGGACTGGACCAGGGACACGGCCGGCGACTGGGCCAGGGAGCTCATCGGGTGCCTCCTGCGAGGAGCTGCTGCACGGCCGGGTCGGTCAGACCTAGGAGCGCCTTCGGCCAGAGTCCGGCGACGACGGTGAGGGCGACCAGCGGGGCCCACGCCGCGTACTCGTACCTGTGTACGTCGGCGAGCTGGGGCGCCTCCTGCGGTACGACGCCCATGCAGACCCGGCGGACCACGACGAGCAGGTACGCGGCGGTGAGCAGGGTGCCGAACGCGCCGATCGCCATGAAGGTGAGGAACGCCGGGCGGCTGAGGCCCGCGGCGGGCTGGAACGCGCCGAACAACGCCAGCATCTCGCCCCAGAACCCGGCGAGGCCGGGCAGGCCGAGGGAGGCGACGGCGGCGAAGGCGAGCAGGCCGCCGAAGCGCGGCGCTTTGCCGTACAGCGCGGCACCCGTCTGGTCGGCGAGGGCGTCGAGGTCGGTGGTGCCCGTACGGTCCTTCAACGCGCCGACCAGGAAGAACAGCAGGCCGGTGATGAGGCCGTGGGCGATGTTGGCGAACAGGGCGCCGTTCACGCCGGTCGGCGTCATGGTGGCGATGCCGAGCAGGACGAAGCCCATGTGGCCGACGGAGGAATAGGCGATGAGGCGCTTGAGGTCGCCCTTCGCACCCTGCTTGGCGAGCGCGAGGCAGGCCAGGGATCCGTAGATGATCCCGACGACGGCGAAGGCGGCGAGATACGGGGCGAAGGTGCGGAATCCGTCCGGCGCGACCGGCAGCAGGATTCGCACGAATCCGTACGTACCCATCTTCAGCATGACGCCGGCCAGCAGGACCGAGCCGACGGTCGGTGCGGCGGTGTGGGCGTCGGGCAGCCAGCTGTGCAGCGGCCACATCGGCGTCTTGACCGCGAGCCCGAGTCCGACCGCCAGAACGGCGATGACCTGCACGGATGTGGTCAGCGACCGGCCGTTGTCAGTGGCGAGTGCCACCATGTCGAATGTGCCCGCCGTGATTCCGATCAGGAGCAGGCCGAGCAGCATGACCACGGAACCGAGCAGCGTGTAGAGGATGAACTTCCAGGCGGCCTGCGTCCGCCCCTCGCCGCCCCAGCGGGCGATGAGGAAGTACATCGGGATCAGGACCATCTCGAAGGCGAGGAAGAACAGCAGCAGGTCGAGGACGGCGAAGGTGGCGAGAGTGCCGGACTCCAGGACGAGCAGCAGGGCGACGAAGGCCTTCGGGGCCGGGCCCGCGGGCATCTTGAAGTACGAGTAGAGCGCGCAGAGGAAGGTCAGCAGCGCGGTCAGGACGACGAGGGGGAGGGAAATGCCGTCGACACCGAGGTGGATCCGCACGTCGAGCGCGGGGATCCAGCTGATGTCCGTGCCGGCCTGCATCTTCGAGGGCTGGTCGTGGTCGAAGCCGAGCGCCAGCACGATCGCCGCGAAGAGGACCACGCCGGTCACGGTGACGCCGTGCCGCAGCACCGCCTGCTCGGGCGACTTCCCCTTCAGTCCGGGCGGTGCGGGCAGCAGAGCGGCGACGGCGCCGAGGAGCGGGCCGACGACGACGAACGCCAGAAGGAACTGCATCACGGACTCGTTGATATCGATCACGCCTGCTCACGCTCCCGTGGCGACGAGGACGGCGGCGACCACCAGGACGACGGTGCCGGCGAGCAGCGCGCTCACATAGGTCTGCACATTGCCGGTCTGGGCGCGCCGGACGGCGGCCCCCAGCCAGCGGGGCAGGGCGCCCGCCCCGCGCACGTAGGTGTCGACGACCTCGCGGTCGAGGAACCGCACCAGACTGGCGCCGCCCTGGACCGGGCGGACGAACAGCGCCGAGTACACGGCGTCCAGGTGGAAGCCGACGGCGGCGTGCCGGTGCAGCGGACCGAGCAGCAGGCGACCGGGATCGGCCGGGTCGGGTGCGAGGGCCACGTCGCCGTAGGCGGGTTCGTGGGTGGCGATGGCCTCGGCCTCGACCTGCCCGGCGTCGCCCTCCGGGTGGGCGGCGACCGCGCCCAGCGGGACACGGGCGGCGCGCGCGCTGGTGTGGCGCCAAGCGGTGTAGGTCAGGAGGCCGCCGATCAGCGCCAGGCCCGTGCCCAGCACGGACGTGGTCAGGGTCGGGGTCAGCTCGCCGCCGTCGAACCAGCCGGGCAGCGACTGGTACGCCAGTCCGCCCAGGGCCAGGGACGGGGCGGCCAGCACCCAGAGCACCACGGTCATCGTCAGCGGCTGCCTGCCGTGGTCCGGCACCTCGGCGCCGTGACCGCGGAAGGCCAGCAGCCACAGGCGCATGGCGTACGCGGCGGTGAGCAGGGCCGTGAGCAGGCCGGCGACCAGGACGATCCAGCCCGCGGCGCCGGGCACGTGCGCGGTGTGCCCGGTGGTGACGTGTTCGGCGGCGCCGAGGACGGACTCCTTGGAGAAGAAGCCGCTGAAGGGCGGGATCGCGGCGAGAGCGAGGAGCGCGACGGTCATCGTCCAGTAGGCGTCGGGGACACGGTCGCGCAGGCCGCCCATGCGGGACATGGCGGCCAGCGAGTTGGTGCTGGCGGCGTGGATGACCACACCCGCCGCGAGGAACAGCAGCGCCTTGAAGGCGCCGTGGGACAGGAGATGGAAGACGGCGGCGCCGCGGTCGGCGACGGCCAGCGCGCCGGTCATGTAGCCGAGCTGACCGATCGTCGAGTAGGCCAGGACGCGCTTGATGTCGTCCTGGGCGAGCGCCGCGACGCCCGACCCGGCCATGGTGACGGCGGCCGCCACGGCGAGGACGACCATCGCGGCGGCGGAGGCCTGGAAGACGGGGAGGAGACGGGCGATGAAGTAGACACCGGCGGCGACCATCGTCGCCGCGTGGATCAGCGCGGAGACGGGCGTGGGACCCGCCATCGCGTCGGGAAGCCAGGTGTGGAGCGGGAACTGGGCCGACTTGCCCGCCACACCGGCCAGGAGCAGCAGGGCGATCAGCGTGGGGTGGTCGAGCCCGCCGCTCGCGACCGCGCCGAGCACCCGCGTGATGCGGAACGACCCGGCGTCGACGGCGAGCGCGAACAGGCCGATCAGGAAGGGGACGTCACCGAGCTTGGTGACCAGGAAGGCCTTGATCGAGGCGGCGCGGGCCTCCGGGGTCTCCCAGTAGTGCCCGACCAGGAAGTAGGAGCAGATGCCCATGACTTCCCAGCCGACCAGCAGCACCATCAGGTCGCCCGAGTAGACGACGAGGAGCATCGCGGAGGTGAACAGGGAGACGAGCGCGGCGTACGAGGGGTAACGCGGGTCGTCCTGCAGATAGCCGGTCGAGTAGATCTGCACGCACAGCGCGACGAACACCACCAGGACGGCGACCAGGGCGGCGAAACCGTCGATGTACAGGGCGAGTTCGATCGGGATCGACCCGGTGGGCGTCAGCTCGGTGGCGGAGGTGATGGCCTCGTCGCCGCTCTGGCGTACGGCGACCAGCACGGCGAGTACGAGCGAGGCGAGCGTCGGCAGGACGGCGATCGGGCGGACGAAGCCGGGGGCCGTGCGGCCCAGGAACAGCCCGGCGGCCGCGCCCAGGAACGGAAGGAGAGGAACGAGGTGAGCGAGGGTGGTCGTGGTCACGCGGTGGCCTCAGCCTTCTCGGCGTCCGGCTCGGCCGCGCCGGCCTCGCCGCCGGGTCCGTCGGTCTCGGGGCCCTCGGCGGTGTCGCGGAGCTTGTCGATGTCCGAGGTGCCGCGGTTGCGGTGGACGGCGAGGACGATCGCGAGGCCGATGCCGATCTCGGCGGCCGCGATGGCGATGGTGAACAGGGTCAGGGCCTGGCCGGAGTGCAGGGTCTCCTGGGCCGTCCTGCTGAGCCAGACGTCGAAGGCGACCAGGTTGAGGTTGACGGCGTTGAGCATCAGCTCGACCGACATCAGGACCAGGATCGCGTTGCGGCGGGCCAGGACGCCGTACAGGCCGGTGCAGAACAGGAGGGCGGAGAGCACGGCGGGGTAGGCGAGGTGCATCAGCGGGCACCGCCCTTGTCGCTTCGGGTGCCGGGGACCGACGGGCCGTTCCGGGCGGTGGTCGTCGCCGCGTCGGCCTTCGCCTTGCGGGACAGGACGATCGCGCCGACCAGCGCCGCGAGGAGGAGGACGGAGAGGGCCTCGAAGGGGAGGACCCAGCTCTGGAAGAGGGCCTTGCCGGTGACCTCGGTGGATCCGGCGGGTGCACCGTCCAGGTCGATCCAGGTGGTGCGGAAGGCGTCGACGACGACCCAGACCAGGGCGACGGCCGAGGCGACGGCCACGGCGAGGGCGGCCCAGCGGTTGCCCGAATCGGCGTCCGGGGAGCGGCCGATGGGGGCCCTGGTGAGCATCAGACCGAACAGGAGGAGGACGACGACGGAACCGACGTAGATCAGCACCTGCACCCAGGCGATGAACTCGGCGGTGAGCAGGAGGTACTCGACGGCGATACCGCCGAGGGTGACCACCAGCCACAGGGCGGCGTGCACCAGTTGCCGGGTGGTGACGGTGACGATCGCGGCGCCGAAGGTGACCACGCCCACGAGCAGGAAGGCGATTTCGACGCCGGTCGGGGAGAGGAATCCGGGCTGGGTCGCGGCGAGGTACCCGTGCTGGGTCGCGGCCAGGGTCACGAGGCTCCTCCCGGGGGGTCGGTCGGCTCGGCGGGTTCGCCGCGCTCCGTGGCCTCGGCCTCAGCTGCCGCTGCCGCTGCCGCTGCCAGCTTCTCGGCGGTCTTGCGGGCGGCGGCGATCTCCTTCGGTTCCTCCGCGCCGGGGTCCAGGGCCGGCGGGGCGGGCACCGTCCACATCCACTCGCGGAGCTTGTCGCGCTCGTGGGTGAGGTCGCGGATGTCGGTCTCGGCGTACTCGAACTCCGGGGACCAGAACAGAGCGTCGAAAGGACAGACCTCGATGCAGATACCGCAGTACATGCACAGGGAGAAGTCGATCGCGAACCGGTCGAGGACGTTGCGGCTGCGCTCACGGCCGCCGGGGGCGGCGGGCGGCACCGTCTCCTTGTGGGAGTCGATGTAGATGCACCAGTCCGGGCACTCCCGGGCGCATAGCATGCAGACCGTGCAGTTCTCCTCGAACAAGCCGATCACGCCACGGGTACGGGGCGGGAGGTCGGGCTGGACGTCCGGGTACTGCTCGGTGACGGTCTTCTTCGTCATCGTGCGCAGGGTGACGGCCAGGCCCTTGGCGAGACCGCTGCCGGGAAAGCGGGGCCGGGTGGGCGGGAGAGACTCAGGCATGGCTACTGGATCACCACCTTGACGATGCCGGTGAGGGCGATCTGGGCGAGGGAGAGGGGGACGAGAAGGGTCCAGGAGAGCTTCTGGAGCTGGTCCTCGCGCAGCCGCGGGTAGGTGACGCGCAGCCAGATCACGAGGAACGCGAGGAGGGCCGTCTTCAGCAGCGTCCAGACCCAGCCGAGTCCGTCGGCACCCCAGGGGCCGTGCCATCCGCCGAGGAACAGGACGGTGGTCAGACCGCACAGGACGACGATCCCGGCGTACTCGGCGAGGAGGAACAGGGCGAAGCGCAGGCCCGTGTACTCGGTGTACGCGCCGAAGATGATCTCCGAGTCGGCGACCGGCATGTCGAACGGAGGGCGCTGGAGCTCGGCCAGCCCCGCCATGAAGAAGACGATCGCGCCGACGATCTGCCAGGGCAGCCACCACCACTCGAAGGCGGCGAGGATGCCGGTCAGGGAGACCGTGCCGGCCGCCATGGCGACGGAGGCGGCGGTGAGGAGCATCGGCAGTTCGTAGGCGAGCAGTTGGGCGGCGGTGCGCAGGCCGCCGAGGAGGGAGAACTTGTTGGCGCTGGCCCAGCCGGCCATCAGCGAGCCGAGAACGCCGACGCCCATGACGGCGAGCACGAAGAAGATGCCCGCGTCGATCACCACGCCCACCGCGCCCTCGCCGGGGCCGATGGGGATGGCGAGCAGAACGAGTAGGTACGGGAGGAGGGCTACGGCCGGGGCGAGCTGGAAGATACGGCGGTCCGCGCCGGCCGGGACCACGTCCTCTTTCTGCGCGAACTTCACGCCGTCCGCGACGAGCTGGGCCCAGCCGTGGAAGCCACCGGCGTACATGGGGCCGAGGCGGCCCTGCATGTGCGCCATCACCTTGTGCTCCGTCTGGCCGATGACCAAGGGGAAGGTCAGGAAGACGACGAAGACGACCAGGAGTCGCAGGGCGACGTCGAGCGCGTCGTTCACTGCCGGCCTCCTGAGGGGTCTTCGGGGGTGGGGGGCGGTGAATTAGGTGCCTCGCGGGGCTCGCGGGGCTCGCGAGCCTGGGGGGAGGAGTCCTCTCCGTCCTTCGACGCCTCCGCGCCGCCCGAGCCCTCCGCGTCCTTCACCTCGGGCGTCTCGGGGGTCTCGGGTGCCTCGCGCGTCTCGGTAGTCTCCGCCGTCTCGGAGGTCTCGGGCGTCTCGGGGCTCTCGAGCGTCTCGCGTGTCTCGGGAGTCTCGCGTGTCTCGGGAGTCTCCGCTGTCTCGGAGGTCTCGGGCGTCTCGGACTCGTCGAAGGCAGGGCGGGCGTGGTGCCAGGGGGCGTCGGAGCTGCGCGGAGTGGCCGGGCGGGTGGGCTTCTCCGCCGCCGGTTTCTGGGCGGCGCGCTGCGAGGCGGAGCCTTCGGATGCGCTGCGCGCCCGGCGCGGGCGGGGGCCCGCAGGAGCTGCCGTGACGTCAGAACCTGCCTGCGCGGCAGCCTCCGCTCCTTCCCCAGCCTGCGTACCCTCGGCAGCCTCCGCACCCTCTGCGGCCTTCGCGGCCTCCGCACCCGTCGCGGCGTCCGCAGCCTTCGCGGCCTCCGCACCCGCCGCGGCCTCCGCGCGCTGCGAAGCCGAGCCCTCGTTCGCGCTTCGGGCACGACGAGGAGCGGCTCGGGCGGCCGGAGTCTCGGTGGATTGCTCCGCGCCCTCCACGCCCTCCGCGACCGCGGCTCGCTGCGAGGCCGACCCCGCGCTCACGCTCCGCGCGCGGCGCGGCCCGGCCGCCGGCGGCGACGGGGCCTCCGTGGGGGTGCCGGCGGCAGTCGGCGGCCGGCCGGTGGAGCCC
>NZ_JBHWJQ010000036.1:0-84672 GCF_042731435.1 Streptomyces sp. NPDC059861
TCAACCCCCTGCGGCCCACCCAGGCCACAACCGCAGCGACACAACAGGCCATTCACACCCTGCACACCATCCTGCACAGCCACTGAGACCCCGCCGCACCCAGCAGCACCTGAACAACCAACAGCACACCACGCGCGAGCCCACCAGCACCGCCACCCGGCACCCCGCCAACCGCACGGGACCGTTTCGAGCCCGATCGGTTCACCGAGCCGATCCTCGGACGTAGCCCGCTCCTGGCAAGCCTCGGACAGGTTCCCGCTTGTCACGCTCCCGGTGTGCCTCCCCATGACTTGCGGCAGCACGCCTGCCGCATGCGGCCATGCCCACTGTCCGGACCTGGCCGACAACCTCTGCCTCGAAAGGGCATTTCATGTACCGTCATTCGCGCCTTCGGCGCGCCCGCACCCCTCTCACCGTCGCAGCCACGGCGGCTGTCGCCACCGGCCTTCTCGCCACGACGGTCGGTCCGGCGAGCGCGGCCAAGACCTCCCCCTCAAAGGGCGACAAGCCGACCGTCGTCCTCGTCCACGGCGCGTTCGCCGACTCCTCCAGCTGGAACGGCGTCATCAAGAAGCTGAAAGAGCACGGCTACCCGGTGGTGGCCGCGGCCAATCCGCTGCGGGGCGTGAGCATCGACGCTGCCTCGGTCAAGGACCTTCTGGCCGGCGTCGACGGGCCGGTCGTCCTGGTCGGCCACTCCTACGGCGGAGCAGTGATCAGCAACGCGGCCCAGGGCTCCGACAACGTCAAGGCACTCGTCTACGCCGACGCCTTCCTCCCCGACAAGGGCGAGAGCGCAAACGAACTGGTGAGCAAGTTCGAAGGCAGCGTCATCGGCAAGGTTCTGCGGCCCGTCCCGATCACCAACCCCGACGGCTCCAAGGACTTCGACTTCTACATCGACCAGTCCAAGTTCCACAAGGCCTTCGGCGCGGACGTCCCTGCGAGTACCGCCGCCCTGATGGCGGTCACCCAGCGTCCCGGGACCGGCACTGCCCTGAACGAACCTTCCGGTGAGCCCGCATGGAAGACCATCCCTTCCTGGGCCCTGGTCGGCACCAATGACCAGATCATCCCGCGGAAGCTCCAGCTCTACATGGCCAAGCGCGCCAATGCCCACATCAAGGAGATCCGGTCCTCCCACGCTGTGAGCGTGTCCCATCCGGACGCCGTCACCCGCATCATCGAGAAGGCGGCGCGGACGGTCCGCTGACCAGCTCACTCCACGGGTGGGGGCATGGCTCGCCACCCTGGGTTGAACCGCTGTGAGACGTGAGGGGCCCTCCAAGGAGAGCCCCTCACCTGCGGAAACTTCCAACCTGCTCCCACGCAATGTGAGGGGTGGCATGGCGATCGAGGCTGCCGCCACCATGGGCAGGCTACGCACCGCGGTCCATACGCTTGCCGACATGGAACTGCCCCCGACGAACTGCTGACCGCCGCCGCGGGGAGCGTCTCGGGCTCCACGATCTGGTGGCCGCACTTCGTGTTCGGGCACCGGTAGTCGCACTGGCTCTTATATCGGCCCATGTCGACGCCGGGCCGCCGGAACAACTGCCGCGCCTTGACCATCTGGTCGCAGCCGGTGCAGAACGCCGAGGGGGCGAGCCACTTCTCGAAGTTCGGGTTCCGGCCGAGGCTCGTGTGCCAGTACACGAAGTTATCTGGACAGTTCCCCCTTGTAGGTGACTGTGTGCACGGAGCCGCGTGCGTAGGGTTCCGGACGTGCGAGTGGTGAGGTGCCCGATGCGGCAACTGGCCAGCCCCAGGTGCGGTTGGTCGACGCGTCCGGCGAGCCGGTCATTTAGTGGGGTTGGTGTCCCACAGGCGGACCGTCTCGCGCGTGCGCAAGGACGCGTCGGCGGGGCCTTTGATGTGGCCGGGGACAATGCGGAGATGTCGCCCACGTACCGGACGTACACCTGAAGGGGAACGGACCGTTGGCGAGGACCTCGGGTGCAGGAACCGGGGAGTGGGATCCGACTTCGCCGGAACCGATCGGCCGCTCACATAGCCTGCCGCCCACTCCTTAGCGGCGACTCTTCATACTGCCCGACGGACCGCCGACGCCGCGAGTTGATGGCCGCACCCGCGATCAGAACGATGACGGCAGCCACCGCCGCCAGACGCTCCAGGCTCCACGTCATCCCGACGACCGGTCCCTGCAGTGGGGCTTCGAAGCGGAGCCTTTGCGTTGTCTCTACGATCACTAGGAGTGGAATCATCAAGCGAAAAGGAAGGCCACGAAATCCCCCATCGCGTGCCAGGTTTCCGGCCAACCCCACAATCACACCCAGAAAGGAGGCAGCCAAACACCAGAAGAACGTCTTCGATCCGGACCAATCAACCTCTATGATGTCCGCCGTCAGAAACTGGCTTCGCGCCAACTTTGTAAGGTAATAGACGATCACTCCTACGATGAGTGAGATCGCACCCAAAGCGGCGGACTCAATCCTGGATTGACGCGCGAGCCCGGCACAGAAGGCCAAAGCACCCCAGGACCACCCGGCAGCCAGAACAAGGTGTGCCACGTGCGCCGCCGGGGAATCGAGCACCTCGAGTGACGGAGCAAGGAATCCGAGAGCTGCGCCGGCTGCCACCGCAACCACGAGCGCTATTAGGAACGAGCGTGAAGGGAACACGGCGTTCAAGAAATTCCCTTTCCAGTATCCACACGGCTGAGACCCAACATGCGGCTGAGTCTATGCCGCCCCGCAGCAACGAGTCGGGGCCGCCATCAGCCCGACTGGCGCGATTGCACCGGGCGACGCAGGGCTCTGACTGAGTTGCTCATGCTGACGGCGGGCTGCAGCCGTCAGCCTGGCGTGCTCCGACGCCACTCACGCCACGCACGCATGGCCCATGGACCGGTCAGGAAACGCCGGAAGGTGTCCGCGAAGCCGCCTCGCCAGCCGCGAGAGGACACGATCTCGCGGATCACCTCCCTGACCTCAGACGCCCCTATTCGAGGTTGCTCCAGAACGTGTAGCACGTGTACGAAGCACCCCGCACGAGGCTGGCTCTGGCCGTGATCCCGCCTGGTTGAGCGCTATTGCTTTCACCATTGCCGATTTTGGCGGTTGCCTTGTGCAACTTCGTACCATGGAAGTAGTACGAGAAGCAGCGCTTCCCGTCGGCGGTTATCTCGGTTCCGTAGGTCCACGTACCACCACCCACATCTTCGGTTGTCGAAGAAGCCGCCCTCGAGTTGGGGTCGACCTTGATGACGGCCATCCCCCACTCCTGCGGCTCAGAAGGTGCCGCATGCACCGAAGAGGCAGAAGCAAGCATTCCAACGGCGAGGGCAGCAGTGCCAGCTATGCCCCGATTCTCCCTTCGCCCAGCCAGGTCCGGTTACCAAATGCCCTTTCCGGTCTCGGACGGCGGATTGGCGAGAAGCAGCCGCAACCGCGACTCCGGCCAGAGCGGGTGCACTCTTGGCGGGTTGTTCCTCCCCTGGGGGTAAGCCGGGCGCATATCGGGTGCGCCCGGGTCCGGGGGTGTGGGTGGGTTCAGCGTGAGCACCAGCAGGGCCCGCACCAGCGCGGTCGCCCACCTCGGATCCGTGCGGACCTTGCCCAGGACACGCCAGTTCTTCAGGTGTGCGAAGCCGTGCTCGACCGGGGCACGCACTGCGGCCAGTGCCTTGTTGGACAGCTTCTGGCCACGGGTGCGTCTCGACGACACGGTCCAGCGGTTGGCGGAACAGGACGCCGAGGCCCCGGAGGGGGCTCTCAAGGCGGTGGATGCCACATGCCTGTACGCGGTCTACGACCCGGTGACCCGGAAGTGCACGATGGTTACGGCCGGGCATCCCCCGCCCGCCATCGTCGACCCGCGGGGCCAGGTGACCTTTCCCGACCTGCCCACCGGAACGCCACTTGGCATCGGGGTCGGGGTGCCGTTCGAGTCCGTGGAACCGAGCCTCCCCCGTTCGCGTAGCGCCGGCACCACGGACGAGAACGGCCGCGGGCTCCTCCTTGTCTCCCAGCTGTCCCGCCGATGGGGATGCCGCCCGATACCCGGCGGCAAGGTCGTCTGGGCCGAAGTGGGCCCTCGCGCCTGATCCTGGACACTCGACATGGTGGATCTTGAGGTCTGCGTCCGCCGGTCACCTCGTGGTGCGCATCAGCAGCATGGCGATGTCGTCGGTGCGGGGAATGCCCCGCAGAGCGTGCCGCAGGAGGGCGTCGGTGAGGGCGTCGATGTCGTCGGTGCAGGACCGGGCGAGTTGACGGGCGAGCTCGGCAATGGCGTCGTCGATGTCGGTGCCGGGGGCTTCTACGAGGCCGTCGGTGTAGAGGGCGAGGGTCGTGCCCGGGGGCAGCGGAATGTCCATGGTGGCGTAGTCGGCGTCCCGGGTGATGCCGAGCAGCAGACCCGTGGGCACCGGGAGGATCTCGGTGCCGCCGTCCGGGCGGCGCAGCAGGGGCGGCGGGTGTCCGGCTGTGGCGAGTGCGGCCCGGTGCTGCGCCAGGTCAAGGTGGACGTACAGGCAGCTGGCGAACAGTCCTGGATTCAGGTCGCACATGAGCCGATTGGTACGGGCCATGAGTTCACCAGGACTGGTGCCCGCGGCGGCGTGGGCGTGGACGGCGGTGCGCAGCTGGCCCATGAGGGCCGCCGCCTGGACGTTGTGGCCCTGGACGTCGCCGATGACCGCCGCGGCACTGGTGGCGTCGCAGCGGATCAGGTCGTAGAAGTCGCCTCCGATGTCCATGCCGTGCCCGGCGGACAGATAACGGGCGGTGACGCGCAGCCCAGGGACCTCGGGCAGGTCCCGCGGCAGCAGGTCCCTTTGCAGCGCATGTGCGAGACGCTGCTTCGCGTCGTACAGCCGGGCCCTGTCCAGGGCCTGGGCGACCAGGCCGGCCACCGAGACGAGCACGTTCCGTTCAGGCGGCAAGAAGCGTTGGGCCCGGTTGTAGGACAGGACCAGGAGGCCTACGGGGCGGCCGCGGATGGCCAGTGGGAGGAAGGCCCATGCGTCCCTGTCCCGGTAGCGGACGGCGTCCGGGTGAGCGGCCCGGAACTCCCCGAAATCGGCGAAGAAGGCGGGCTGCTGCCGGGTCAGCGCTCGCGCGGGCGGCGCGTCGGAGGTCAGTGACTCGCCGTCGAAAGGGGCCAGGAAAGCCGGATCGTATCCTCGGTGGCCGACGACCCTGAGCCTCCCCTCCTCCACTGTCATGAGGACCAGGCCCGAAGCGCCGAATGCGGGAACGAGCTGGTCGGCGACCCTTTCGGTAACGTCGTCCACCCCCACCGTCTCGGTCAGGGTCGCTGCCAGATGCATCAGGTGGTACAGCGTCGTGGCCCCGCCCGGCGCGGCGGACGCTCGGACAGGGCGCTCCGGCTCGCGGGACGGTTCGGACGGGAGTGGCGTGAGGTGCACGCTGACCCCGGAGGCATCGGGATAGAGCCGCAAGGAGAGCCGGCGATCCGGCGGGCGCACGACGGTGAAGTGCGCGGGCCGGTGACTGATGACCGAGGCGCGGAACCGGTCCTCGAAGGTGGGCTCACCGGGCCATTTCAGATGCTCCCACGGACGGACGCCCAGCAAGTCGGCTGCGTCGACTCCGAGCAGGTCGGCCGCCGCATGGCTGACGAAGGTGGTCCGGCCTTCCAGGTCCAGTGACATGGCACCCGGCAGGCGGGCGGCGAAGTCGTACGCGGCCATGGCTTCGGCCGTGCCAGGCGGGGGCGGGCGGACCGGTTCCAGCACCTGCGGGCGGGAGCCTGGCATCACCGGGTGACCCCTCTCGGCCGCGGACCGCAGCAGCAGTCCCGCCCGGTGACAGAAGGTGTCTATCGCCTCGCGCTCGCCTCGTGCGAGGCGGGCGGGATGCGAAGGGGGCCACAGCAGACAGACCACACCCCGTACGGCGTCACCGGCGAGGATCGGCCCGGCCGCCACGGCGTGCTCCGGCACCACGAGGGCGAGCCTCGGGTAGTGCATGGCCAGCTGATCCCCGGTCCCGACCCAGACCAGGCGCCGGTCCCGCAAGGCTTCCGCGGCGGGGATCGCCTCCTCCGCCCTGATCCGGGCCCACGGAGCGGCAATGTGCCAGGACATCCCGTACAACATGGACAACTGCAGCACCGGCTCCCGCGACGGCAGGAGGAACAGCATGCCGCCGGAGGGCGCGGCTTCCTGCACGAGGCCGCGGAACAGGGTGGTGAGTTCCTCCCACTCCGACCCTGAGCCCGCGGCGAAAGGCTGCACGCCTCTTCACCGACCTTCCGAGACCAAGGGGTCCGGGCCGGGGACTGGGCCTGGGCGGCGAGGGGCTGCCCTCATGCGTCCCCGTCCGGCCGGCGCGGAGACCGATCGGTCAGCGGCCTGTCGCGCCACCGCCATGCAGCAGTCACCTCCCGCCGACAACGGAACGTCGGTCTGTCGCCTGCGCCCGCTCCATAAAAAGGACAATAGCCACTAGACGGGATTTAAGCTCGCAGATCATCTCAGTCGCGGGTGGTCAGGGCGCGGCTGAGACTGTCGGCAGGAGCTCGCATGCCAGGTCCTCGGGAGCCGGGCCAGAGCTGCCGCCGCGAGCAGGCCGACGGGCTGAGTGACAGTGACGTGGACTTCGGCATCGCGCACAAAGACGCGGCACCATGGAAGTCATGCGGACGCAACCTCTCCTCGTCTACGACGGCGACTGCGGATTCTCTACGACCTCCGTGGCCTTCGCGCAAAAGTGGATCAGACCTCGCTGCGAGATCACAGCCTGGCAGTGGGCGCGACTGGATGCGCTGGGCGTCACCCGCCGGCGCGCCGAGTACGAGGCACTGTGGGTCACTCCGGACGGGACAGTGCACGGGGGCGCACAAGCGGTGGCCAAACTCCTGTCGAGCGCGCGTGGCGCCTGGGGCGTTGTGGGAGCGCTGTTGCAGCTGGCGCCGGTGCGCTGGCTCGCACACGGCATCTACCGTGCCGTCGCCGACAACCGTCACCGACTTCCTGGCGGCACGCCGGCTTGTGCGCTGCCCGCCACCCGGCGGCCTGGAACGCCCTGACAGCGTCTGCACTCCGGCTGTGTGTGCCTGTACTGCCGTCGGCCCGGCGCGTTCACCGAGGTGAAGTAGACGGCCGGGTCGCCCACGACGTCACATGGCCGCGGGCGCCTTCGCCGACGCCCGCTCACAGCCCCAGGTGAAGCGGCTGCGGCCGCTCGGCCGCCGCGGCGCTCAGCTGAGGAAGTCAGCCATCAATTCGGCGAACTCCTCAGGTGAGAGGACCTCGACCCCGAGCTCCTGGGCCTTGACCGCCTTCGAACTGGGCTTGCCACTCGCGGAGGGCGCAGCGACCAGAATCGACGTCTTGGCACTCACGCTGCTTCCGGCGCGCCCGCCCGCTTTCTCGATCAGCCCGTTCATCGTCTCGCGTCCCAGGCCCTCCAGCGGCCCCGTCATCTTGCCGGTCACCACCACGACCTTGTCGGCGAGCGGCCCGTGGTGGGTCGCCGACGTCTGCTCCTCGGGCTCGCTCATGTTCACGCCCGCCGCTGCCAGCTTGTCGATGACCAGGGCGAGGGCGGCGACCTGCTCCACGATGACCGGGGCCTTCTCGGGACCGATGCCGTCGACGGCCTGCATGGCTGTGGCGTCGGCCTGACGGATGGCGTCCATCGTGCCGAAGTGTCTGGCGATCCGGCGGGACATGCTGCGCCCCGTGCCCAGGACGCCGAGGGCGCAGAAGACACGGCTCAGCGGGCGAGTGCTGGCCGCCTCGATCTGCTCGACGAGCTTGGCGGCCCGCTTGGCGCTGCCTGCGGCGGCCGTGAGCTGATCCGGGGACAGGGTGAACAGATCGGCGACGTCCTTCACGGCGCCGGAGTCCACCAGTGCCTTGACGTACGTCTTGCCCAGGCCGTCGATGTCGAGCATCTCGCGTCCGGCGGCGTACTCGATCAGCGCGGGCAGCGCACAGGCCGTGCCCTTCGCGCACCGCCACCGCTCCTGTCTCTTGTCGATCTCACCGCCGCAGTTGGGGCACACCGTGGGCAGCGGCACCTCTTGGGCGCCGGCGGGGCGGAGCTGAACGACGGCGACCTGGACGCGCGGAATGATGTCGCCCGCCTTGTAGACCGCGACCGTGTCACCCAGGTGGAGGTCGCGGCGGCGGATGTCGGCGGGGTTGTGCAGGGTGGCCCGGGTGACGGTCGTCCCGTCGATCTCGACCGGCGCGAGCACGGCGGTCGGGGCGAGGACTCCGGTTCTGCCCACCTCCCACACCACGTCCTCGAGGACGGTATGCCGCTCGACGGCCGGGAGCTTGAAGGCTATCGCCCAGTGCGGGGACCGGCTGCCGAACCCCGCGGTCGCCTGCTCGCCCGCGTCGTTGACCTTGACGACGACGCCGTCTATGCCGAAGGGCAGACTCGGGCGCAGCGCGGCGACGTGGTCGATCTTCTGCTGTGCCTCGGTGAGCGTGGCCACCACATGCAGTCCGGCCGGAGTGGCCGCGGTCGTCGGTTCCCGCGCCGAGGTCGAGCACGCGCGGGCCGGGCGCGGGATCGAGCGCCCAGCGCACCGCGGTCTGCGCGTGGTCCGGACGGTGCTCGGCGTATGCGTCCGCCGCCGCTCCGAACGACGAGGCGCGAAACAGCCGTTCCTTCTTGTCCACCGCTCTGTCCGCTTGTCATTGTCCACACGGCATCGGAAGGTCCTTGAAGCGCCAGATGATCAGTCAATGCACGCGGTCACCGCACTCCGCCGGGAACAGCACAGCGCCTGGGGGCAGCTCGCGGGGATGCCGGGCGATCACCCGTAGGCACGCTTCGAGAGAGCCCTTCGCGGGCCGGTATTCGTGAGTGACTTCGCTCAGCGAAGTGATCACACCGCCGTGATGCATTTCCGCCGCGTGCACATCGTCGGGGAAGTGGCCCGACAAGATGCCGAAGGCTGCAGTGTCGTCGCCTTCGGGGACGCACTCGCGGATCTCGAAGCGCCAGTGCGCCGCGGCGTCGGCCAGCAAGGACCTGCCCCTCTTACCCCACCCCGCGAGGAACTCGGTGCGAGCTCGGAGGTGGAGGGCGATGGCACAGCAGAGGGGAATTTCGGTGCCGTCAGCAGCCTTCAGCCGCGTGTATCCGGCATGTGGGTAGCACGACAGAGCCTCGTCGATCAGACCCAAGGCGGTGTCCCGCGCCGCGGGGTGACCCTGCCGGGCGATGTCGAGAAGCAGCGGGGTGGCGAGCACGGCCGCTGGGAACACCGCGGCGCTGTGGCCATGGACAATTCCTCCACCGGCGAGCTGTGATCCGGCTTCCGCCGCCTGTACCAGGTTCGCCGCATCGGAAAGTGCCCGTAGACCACGGGCGACACGATCCGGTTCGTACCAGTCGGGATGACCCGGTATCGCGCCCCAGTCCACGGCCTCGATCTCCTGCAGCACGGCAGCATCCTCGCACGCGGCCGCGATCACTTGCCCCACCCTGGCCAGGTCCTCCGCGCGGCCCACCTCGTTGACTGGGTGCCGATCGCGCCTGACTGACCTCCCTGCTCCCAGGAAACGTGCCGGTCAGGGGGTGGTCTGGCGGCGGGTCGCCACGTACACGGCCCCCGCGGCGGCCGCTGCGGCGACCACGACGGTGAAGGCCGCGGTGGCGGTGGAAAGGCCGATGGCGTCGCTGAGGTAACCGGTGCTGACCGGCAGCAGCCCGGCGGGGACGTAGCCGCCGACGCTCAGCGCGGCGTTCGCCTCGGCCAGGCGTCCTACCGGGACGCTCGCGCTGATGAGTGTGAGGCCCCCCAGTTGTCCCAGGCCTTGCCCCGCGCCGGCCGAGACGGCGGCGACGGCCAGCAGGGGTGCGGAGGAGAGGAGGACGGCCGCCGCGAGGAGGGCCATGCCCGCCACGATGAGGCCGGCCCCGACGAGCAGGATGGTGCGCACTCGCAGACGCTGGACGGCGAACTGGACGGCGGTGGCGGCGCCGAACATCACGAAGGCGACGGCGCCCGCGACGACGCGGCTGGAGGTGCCCAGGACGTCGGCCAGGAGTGAGGGGCCGAGGGACAGCACGAAGGACGTGGAGGTGATACCGGGTGCGAAGACGGCGATTCCCATCATCAGCTGAGTGCGCTGGGGGCGGGGAACCGCGGGCACCCGGATCCACGATCCGGTGTGCGGGCCGTCCGGCCGCCTCAGCGGCATGCGCCACACGACGAGCACGGCCAGGCCCAGCAGCACGATCTCCACGAGGAACACGGTGACGGTCGGCGCGGGCAGAGTCTGGGACAGGACTCCGGCCAGGAGCGGACCGAGGCCGGCGCCCAGGACCATGGCGGCCGAGGCGAGCAGGGCGGCGAGCCGCTTGCGTGCGGGCCCGGCGACGTCGGTGACGGCGGCCATGCCGGCGGACACGATCGCGCCCACGGCTATGCCGCTGAGCAGTCGCGCCGCGGCCAGTGCGACGACGGATCCGGCGGTCGCGAACAGCAGGCTGGCCACGACTCCGAGGGCCAGGGCGGGCAGCAGGATCGGCTTGCGCCCCAGACGGTCGGAGGCGACGCCCGCCACGAGCAGGGCGCCCAGCAGGCCGACGATGTAGAAGGCGAAGACGACGGTCAGCAGCCCTGAGGAGAACCCGAGCCTGTCCTGCCAGAGCACGTACAGCGGGGTGGCGGTGTTGGACAGGATGAAAACGGCCGTCACCGGCCAGGCCGACAGCCAGACCGCTCGACGAGGTGGCGCGTCGGGCGCGGCGTCGGCGGGGCCGGGCGGCTGTCGGAGGACCGGCGCGCGCGTCGGGGCGGGTTGCTGGCATCCCATGGCTGCTCCAGAACACTGTACGAGAAAACTCGAACCATCAGTACGAGTGAAGTCGAACATAAAAGCCTGTACGATTCAACCCGTACTGATGGCTGCGGATTCCTGTGAGGTGATGGCCGATGACTCCGCCCGCCGAGGTGACTCGCTTCGCCGGCCCCTTCCCCGCCCCCACCGACCTCCCGGATCCGCTGCCGGAGCCGAGCCGTGAAGAGCTGCGGCTGGAGGTGGTCATGGGGGCACTCAGCGATCCGCTGCGGATGAGGATCGTGCAGACACTGCTGCTGCGCGCCGAGGGCTTCGACCACACCTGCGGCTGGTTCGGGCTGGACCGCCCGAAGTCCTCGCTGACACATCACTTCCGGGCACTGCGGGACGCAGGGCTGATCCGGCAGCGGCAGTACGGGCTGGAGCGGCGCAGTCATGTCCGCATCGACGACCTCGACGAGCGCTTCCCCGGGCTGCTGGACCTGGTCGCCGCCTGGCAGTCGAGGCAGGCGCCCGGCCTCGTCACCTGATCCGCGCCGGTGTGCCCCCGGAGTGGGTCACCACGAACCGGCCAAGCTTGAGCGCATCGTGCAATGACGCGCGCCTATCGGTCTATGAGATCACCACCCGGCGGGGTCGAATGGGGAAGCTTCGGAAACGGCCCCCGCGGTGTCCCGCACTTCTCCACCCATGAGGTTCCCGGAATGCCTGGGACATCGCGTCGACGCGACTCCGACGTGTCCCCCCTTGCGACCAAGGCGGCACGGTCCGGTCGCGTCCGGGATCAACCTTTGAGTGAAGGAGAAATTGGTGACGATCAACAGCGGGCGCACGGACGTGGTGAACGTCTTGTCCGAGGACGAGACCAGGACGGAGTTCGTCGCGCGTGCCCGCGCCCTCCAGCCGCTGCTGCGCGCTCATGCAGCGCGCGGTGAATCGGACCGGGTCGTGCCGGCGGAAGTCATTGACCAGCTCGCCGCGGCAGGCATCTTCCGGCTGTTGACACCGAGGCGATTCGGGGGCCACGAGACGGACCTGCGCACCCTCACGGAAGTCTCCGAAGTCCTGGGCGAAGCGGACGGCTCGACGGCCTGGACCGCCATGATCGTCTCCGTGACCAACTGGCTGGCGAGTCTCTTCCCGGACAAGGCCCAGGAAGAGGTCTTCGGAGCCGACCCGAATGCTCGGGTGACGGGGGTGGCGGCTCCTACCGGCGTCGGCCGTCCGGTGCCCGGCGGATGGAGCGTCAGCGGGGAGTGGTCCTACAACTCGGGCGCGCCGTACGCCACGTGGGCCGTTGTGGGCACGCTGTTGCAGGACGAGGCCGGCGCGGTCGTGGACCAGTCCCTGGTACTGATCCCGGCCTCGGACCTCAAGATCGAGGACACGTGGCAAGCGGCAGGCATGAAGGCGACCGCCAGCCACACGCTGGTCGGCCGCGACATCTTCGTGCCCGGCCATCGGGTGCTCTCCGTCCCTGCCGCCGCGCAGGGCACCTACCCTCGCTCCTTCCGGCAGGACGAACCGCTCTACTCCTCGGTGTTCGGCTCGATGCTGCTGCTCTGTCTGGTGGGGCCGCTGCTCGGCCTCGGCAAGGCGGCCCTGCTCGCGGTAGAGGACGCGGCGGCGAAGAAGCCGTTGTCGTTCACGGTGCACGCCAGGCAGGCCGACTCGGTTGGCGTGCAGATCCAGGTGGCGGAAGCAGCACTGAAGCTTCGGACGGCACGACTGCTCGCCTATGACGCGGTGGACCTGGTGGACCGGCGCTCCGGCGCGCTGGACCACTCCGGGCGCACGCGGATCAGGGCACAGGCCGGCTACGCCGCTCAGCAGGTGCTCGCAGCCATCACGACCTTGTTGAACGTGCATGGGGCGGGTGCCTTCGCCGATGCCAACCCCCTGCAGCGGGTATGGCGTGACGCCAATGTCGCAGCCCGTCATGCGGGCTTGGTGCCGGCCGTCGGACTGGAGGCCTACGGCAAGACACTGCTGGGCGTCGACGAACCCGTGAGTCTCATGCTCTGACCGCCGCCCTCGCCGTGGCTACCGGTCGCGGATCGGTAGCCAACAGGCCTGCAGTCACGACCGTGCACTGTTTCGTACGGGAGCACGCCGGCCGGTCGGACTCAGGCGACGTCGCCCCTTGCCGCGACGGCATCGCCCCGTGTCTGCTCGCGCAGCTTCCCGCTCACCGCCGGCTGGGCGGTCGGCCCCGAGTTGACGTTGACCTGGCGCTTCACTGAGATGCCTTGCGGGCTCAAGGCCAGAGTGAGCCGGTCGACGAACGGCGATTCCAGAAAGTGCCAGGTCAAGTGGAGTACGTCGTCGACGTCCGGGTCCCATTGCGCGCCCGCCAGAATCAGCGCGGAGGGATCCTGGTACGAGTGATGCAGCCGCCACACGCTGACATCCGTCTCCTGCCTCACCCAGTGTCCGAGCCCGTGCTCGATGGTGTGCCGGCCGCGCTCGTCCTCCAGCACCACTCGGACCGCATCGGTTCCTGTGCGAAGGGCGAGGGATCTCAGTCCCTGCTCGTTGGGTCCGAAGTCGTACGTCGCCGCCATGCCCACCCGGCGCGGCGTCGCGTCCAGCGTCTGCGGCATGCGGGCGGCGTCGACCAGGCGCCGTACCGCCTCGCCCTCTGTCCGTTCGACTGCCCGGTCCCCGCCGGCCGGGCCGAACGCCTGCCGGAATGCCCGCCGGAGCATGCCCGGCAGGTCGTGGTAAGTACCGTCACCCATGGCGCCGGTGACCACCACGACGCCGCCCTGATCGGGGAAGACCATGCACTCCTGGCCGAAGATGCCCGAGGCGCTGTAGATGCGGTCCTCGGTCGTCCAGAACTGGTAGCCGTAGCCGGAGTCGGCCACGGCGTCCGGCGCCGGCGGCAGCATCTCCTGCCCGGTCCACTCACCGCTGACCGCCCGTCGCACGTGCAGCGCCGACGCCTTCTGCACCCAGCCCGCGGGCAGCACGCGGCGCCCGTCCCAGATGCCGTCCTGAAGGTGCAGGATCCCGAAGGACAACAGGTCCCCCGGCCGCATCGACAGCCCGTTGCCGCCGCTGGCCACGCCCTCCGGGTCATGGTCCCAGTGGAAGTCGGTGATCCCGAGAGGTTCGAAGAGCCGGGGTCGCAGATAGTCGTCGACCGCCTCGCCGGAGACCTCCTGAACGATCGCGGACAGCACATGACTGGTCGTGCTGCTGTACAGGAAGGCCCGGCCCGGCGGTTCGACCACGGGCTCCTCCAGGAACTCCCCCACCCAGCCCGCCCCGCGCAATCGCGTGGTCGCCCCGGAAAGCCCCCGGCGCTGTCCCGTCTGCATGGTCAGCAGATCGCGCACCCGCATGCGGCTGAAATTCTCACCCGGGTCCGCCGGCAGCCGACCGCCGAAGAATTCCACGACCAGGTCGTCCAGTTGGAGCAGCCCTTCGGCCTCGGCGAAGCCGACGGCTGTCCCGGTGAAGGACTTGGTGGCCGAATGTATCTTGTGTTTCAGCGTGGGCTCGTGCGGCCACTGCCACATGTCGAACACGGTCCGCCCGTTCCAGTGCACGAGCAGCGAGTGCACGCGCATGCCGCGGGCCGCCAGCTCTTCGAGCAGCAGGTGGACCGGACGCATACCAAGGGCCGGCAACTCGTTCGTCATAGTCACCGCTCTTGTCGTCGTGTGTGATGGTGAGGGGTGCGCGTGGCCGTGCAGGCCGCGAGGAAAGGCGGCATCAGACCCGCCGACCGAGCAGTCCGGCCATGAACTCCTGCACCGCAGGCGCCACTTGACTGCCCCGGTGCGCGACGCCTGGCACGATGTCGAATCGGACGGGCACCCCCTGGGCCTCGAAGCTCGCTCGCAACGCCTCCAGGCGCTCTATTCGGGTACGCCCGGTGTGCTCCACACCGTCCATCCAGTTGGGCCCGCCCACGTTGTTGATTTCCCAGGTCTCGGTGTCCTCGCTGCCGATGACCATCTGCACCGGCACCTCACGCAGCGCCGCCAGGTCGATCTTGATCCCGAAACGCTCCTCGAAGCCTCCGGTACCGAGCCACCAGGGAAGCGAGTCGTCGAGCTGCGTGATGCGGCCGGGCGCGCCGATCGAGACGCCGGCCAGCCGCTCGGGGTGGGCGTAGGCGAAGCGGTGGGCGAACTGTCCGCCTCCGGAGAAGCCGTGCAACAGGAATCGCTCGGTCTCCGTGTTGAATCGCTCCCCCACCTCGTCGACGATGTGCAGCAGTTCCTCGTCGAACCGGGTCCCTCGATACTCCAGGAACTTGAAGCTGTGCAGTTCCCCCGGTTCGACCAATCCGGCCGGGAAGAGGGGCGCGAGGATGACGCAGCGGTGGTCGATCGCGAACTGTGCCCACTGGTCCCGATAGGCCTCGGCGGACCGTCCGGTGCCGTGCTGGATCACTACCAGGGGGAGCGGATCGGCCTGCGCCGTATGGTCCTTCGGCACATACAGCGTGTAGGACAGCCGCTGGTCGTGGCGGGAGGCGAAGAACGGCGTACCGCCGACGAAATGTGCGCCCTGCGAATCGAGGTTTCTCGGGTTGGTCATGTGGAGCGCTCCTCAAAGATTCAACAAGCGGGAATTATAGGCTATAGCCGTTGGTCGGAACAGATGGCCGGCCCTTCGGCGGCGGAGGGGCTCCCGCGTTTCGGGCTGGGAGAGGATGGGACGACAAGCACACGAGGCGAGGAGGCATTCGAGGTGTCCGACACCGCTGCCGAGCACGACAGCGCGGCTCCCGACGAGACCGAGCTGTCGGCGCGGCTGAGCGCCGAGATCCTCGCGTACCTGCGCGAGGAGAACCCCCCGATCGGCCACCGGCTCACGGAGCGGGCCCTCGCCGAGTTGCTACGGGTCTCGCGCTCGCCGGTGCGCAAGGCCCTGCGGCAACTGCACCGGGACGGTTTCATCGACCGCACGGAGTCCGGGCGCTATCTGGTCGCACGCTCCGCGGCCGACATCACCCACGAACGCTCCGAAGAGCCCGAGGACCCGGTCTATCTGCGCGTCGTCGACGACCGGCTGGACGGCGCGCTGCCGAACCGGGTCACCAAGACAGCCCTGCTGAAGCGGTACGGAGTGACCCGGAGCCAGCTGGACCAACTGCTGCTGCGTATCTCCAACGAGGGGTGGATCGCCCCGCTGCCCGGCTACGGCTGGGAGTTCCTGCCCGTGCTGGACTCGCTGGAGTCGTACCGCAGCAGCTATCGGTTCCGGCTGCTGATCGAGCCTCCGGGCATCCTGGAGCCCACGTTCCGCGTCGACCGGGAAGCCATCCAGCGACGGCGGACCGAGCAGCGGACGTTGGTCGAGAGCGGCCTCGGTTCGGTCTCCAGCGCGCAGTTGTTCGACCTCAACACACGGTTCCACGAAACCATCGCGGAGTGCACCGGCAACGACTTCATCGTGGAGAGCCTCGCACGGGTGAACCGGCTGCGGCGTCTCATCGAGTACCGGCAGGCCCTGGATCCCGAGCGCGCCCTCATCCGCTGCCGGGAACACGTGGAGCTCGCGGACCTGCTGTTGGCCGGTGAGCTCCCGGAGGCGAGCACGTTCCTCCACCGTCACCTCGCGACCGTAGGACACGAGAAGGCGGGGAAAGAGACGGGAGCCGACTGACCGATCGGCCCTCAGGGCACCCATCCGCGGCCTCCCGTCAGCGCTCGGCCCGGACACGCGGGTCGTTCGGACGCGCCGGCGGCGGTATGTACCGGCCTAGCCGTTGGGACAGCCGGGCGGTGGCCACGAAGGACACCACCAGCGTCGCCACCAACAGCACACCGACGAGGACGACTCCCGTGCCGAGTACCGGCTCCGGGTCGCCGGCCTCCGCGCGGGCCGAGCCGGTGAGGAAGGTGAGCACGAAGAGCACCGTCACCGAGAGCGCCACCTCGATCCCGACCAGGGCAGGGACCGTCCGCAGCGCCAGCGTGAACAGCGACGCCTGCGAACCGGCGGCGCGCGCCTGTGCCATGCGGGGGAACATCACGAATTCGTTCACGCCGCCCAGACAGATCATCACGGCCACCAGAGCCACCTTGAGCAGCAGGAACCGCCCGAAGCTGGTGGTGAACAGTTCGCCCAGGCTGCCGACGTTCATCCAGGCCATGAACAGGCCGGTGATCACCGTGCATCCCACGGCCACCAGGGCCACCGTGCCGAACCGGGTCCACACACGCGCCCACACAGGCCCCGCGTCCGTGCCGATCCGCCGTCCCGTCGCCGCCAGGACCACCAGGCCGGCGATGCCGCCCACCCAAGTGGAGACGGCGAAGACATGGACGTGGTTCATGACGAGGTCGAGGAACTCGTGCCCGGTCGCCGCACCGAAGTCCGTCGGCAGCAGCGTGACCTGATGGGCCGTGAAGGCGACCAGCAGAGCGGCCAGGACGACGCCTCCCGGCCGGGCACGGAACCGCGGCGACCACAGCAGCATGAGCAGCACGGCGGAGACGCCCCACATCAAGTACTGCACCAAGGTGAGCGTGCCCGATGAGACCCACTGCCCGGGCTCGGCCGGCGCCCGGACGTAGTCCCAGATGGTTCCGGGCCGCAGAGCGTCGCCGTAGGGTATCTCCTCGCCCTTCACCCGGGCCGCCTTGCCGGCGATCTGGAAGTAGAGCGCCACCAGGAACCAGGCGCCGATGGAAGCGAGCAGAAGTGCGGACCGGTGTTCGAGCAACTGCCGGTCGCGGGGTCGAAGGGCCGAGCGGCTCAGTACCGGCCGCACGACCGTGAGGTACAGCACGCCCACCCCGAAGGTCCCGATCAGCCCTGCGAAGTAGGTCATCTTGGTGATGATCCGCCAGGGGGCCGGATGGGGGTTGGCCACGTTGGCCAGCAGGGTGTCCAAGGTCAGTTGAGACATCAACGGCGGGAACCTCCAAGGGCAGGTGAGCGATGCTCACAGGACTGGACGTCGGCGCACGAGGGGGCGCCCGCCGCGCCGCGCAGAGGCCGGCGCCCGGCGCCGGACGGCGGTCAACCGACGAGTACGTCTCGCAGCTGTTGCAAGCCCCAGTCCAGGTCGTCCTTGGAGATGACGAGTGGTGGGGCGAGCCGGATGGTGGAGCCGTGGGTGTCCTTCACGAGCACTCGGCGGTCCATCAGCCTCTCGCTGATCTCACGGCCCGTGCCGTGGGAGGGATCGATGTCCACGCCGGCCCACAACCCACGGCCGCGCACCGCTCGCACCGCCCCGCCCGCCGTCAGCTGCGCCAGTTCACGGTGCAGGTGATCGCCCAGTTCCGCGGCCCGCTCCTGGTGCTCACCGCTGCGCAGCATCGCCAGCACCTCCAGGGCCACCGCACATGCCAGGGGGTTGCCGCCGAACGTCGAGCCGTGTTCGCCGGGACCCTGCACCCCCAGCACCTCGGCCGAGGACACGACCGCGGAGACGGGCACCACTCCCCCGCCGAGTGCCTTGCCGAGCAGATACATGTCGGGCACGACGTCCTCGTGCTCGCAGGCGAACGTCCTGCCGGTCCGGCCCAGACCCGACTGGATCTCGTCGCAGACGAACAGCACACCCCGGGCACGGGTCACCTCACGCACTCCGGCGAGGTAGCCGGTCGGCGGTACCAGGACTCCGGCCTCTCCCTGGATCGGTTCCAGGAGTACGGCGACGGTGTCCTCGGTGATCGCCGCTTCGAGCGCCGTGAGGTCCCCGTACGGGACGATGTCGAACCCCGGTGTGTAAGGGCCGTGGTCCGCGCGTGCGGTTCGGTCCGTGGAGAAGCCGACGATCGTGGTCGTACGGCCGTGGAAGTTGTCGGCCGCGACGATGATCCTGGCCTTGCCGGGAGCGACACCCTTGACGCGGTAACCCCACTTGCGGACGGTCTTCACCGCGGTTTCCACCGCCTCCGCGCCGGTGTTCATCGGCAACACCATCTCCATGCCGCAGAGCTCGGCGAGTTGGGTGCAGAAGTCGGCGAACCGGTCGTGGTGGAAGGCCCGCGAGGTGAGCGTCACGCGGTCCAACTGGCGCTTGGCCGCGCCGATGAGGCGGGCGTGGCCATGGCCGAAGTTGAGCGCCGAGTACCCGGCGAGCAGGTCGAGATAGCGGCGTCCCTCCACGTCGGTCATCCACGCGCCCTGCGCCGAGGTGACGATCACGGGCAGCGGGTGGTAGTTGCGCGCGCTGTGCTCCTCCGAGAAGGAACTCGCGCGCTCTCTGGCGGGCACAAGGTCTCCGATCGGTCGGGATGAAGGCTTCAGGTGGGACACCGGTGCGAGGGGGACGCCTTCCCCCATGCGGGGTTCCTGGGGAATCGGCAAGCAGCTGTCCCTGGTGGTCGCGGAGACCTGATCTGCCAACGCATCGAGGGCGGCGCCGACTCGGCCGCGGCTGGGGCGTGACGTGGGGCGAGGGCCGGATCCTCAAGGCGCTCGGGGACCTCAGCCGTTCGCCGAGAATATAGGCTATAGGCGTTGGGGCGGTCAACGATCTGGGGCGACGGCCGACCTCGACCACACGGACTCAGGTCTTGACGAGCTCGGCCAGTGCCTCGATCGCCAGGCCGTACGCCTCGTCCGTGAGGTGCAGCCCGTCCACGTGGACGGGCACCCCCGACGCGACGAGCGGAGCGAGCACCGCGTCGGTCTCCACCACCCGGCCCGAGGGCACGGAGTCCCGCAGCACGTCCCGGTACCGGGCGAGCGAGGCGTTCGTCCGGCCCCTGGGCCCGAGCCCCTCCTCCTCGGCGACCGAAGGCGGCAGGAAGCCCACCACGGAGGCAAGGGGAAAGGCGCCGACGAGGCATCGGAGGTCCTCGGCGAAGACGTCGAGGCCGACCAGCCTCTCCGGCGAGCAGTCGTTCATGCCGAACGACAGCACGACGACGTCAGGGGCGAGCCTGGCGACCTCACGCATCCGGCGCACCCCGTCCCGGCTCGTCCAGCCGCCGGCCGCGCAGTTCAGGACGAGCACGTCCGCACCGGCCCCTTCCTCCAGCCGATCGATCCGGGTCTTGGTGAACCGGGCGAGCATGCTGTCCCCGAACAGGACGACGAGCCGCAATCTGAGCCTCCTTGACCGGAAAGCCGCCGTGTCGCCGAGCGCCGGCGGACCGCGGCTCGATGACCGAACGGCCGGTGCGACCACTCGCACTGTTGACACGATGGTACTAGCTGCGTGCAAAATACCAAACAGAAACCGACCGTGAGGCCCACCGGCCCGGTCGTTCGTCTCGCACTCACACTTCAGGCTCGAAGCCGAAAGAAGCTGAATCACCGCCATGGACATACTCGTTCTGCCCGGAGACGGGATCGGCCCGGAGATCGTTCCTCCCACTCTGGAGGTACTGCGGGCAGTTGACAGCGCATACGGGCTCGGGCTGACGTTCACCACCGCGGCCATCGGCCTGGAGAGCCTCGCCGAGCAGGGCACGACGCTCCCCCAGTCGGTGATCGACCGGATACCGGAGGCCGGAGGGGTGATCCTCGGACCCGTCTCGCACTACGAGTACCCGCCGAAGGACCAGGGCGGATTCAACCCGTCTGCCGAACTCCGTGTCCGTTTCGAGTTGTTCGCGAACATCCGGCCCTCCAAGTCCAGGGCCGGCCTGCACCACCTGCGCGCGCCCATGGACCTGGTGCTCGTCCGGGAGAACACCGAGGGCTTCTACGCGGATCGCAACATGTACGCCGGAAGCGGCGAGTTCATGCCCGACGCCGACAACGCGTTCAGTATCCGCAAGATCAGCGCGCGAGGCTGCCGGCGCGTCGCCCACGCCGCTTTCGAACTGGCCGGGCGCCGCCGCCGCAAGGTGACGGCGGTCCACAAGGCGAACGTGCTGAAGCTCTCCGACGGACTCTTCCTCCGGGAGGTCCGCGAAGTGGCGGCAGGTTACCCCGATGTCGTGCTCGACGAACTGATCGTCGACGCCGCCGCGGCGGCGCTGATCCGTCGCCCCGACGACTTCGACGTCCTCGTGACGACCAACATGTTCGGTGACATCCTCTCCGACGAGGCAGCCGAACTCTCCGGCAGCCTCGGCCTCGGCGGTTCCCTCAACGTCGGCCACGAGGTGGCGGTCGCCCAGGCACAGCACGGTTCCGCCCCCGACATCGCGGGCCGCGGAACCGCCAATCCCACGTCCCTCATCCTGTCCGCCGCGATGCTGCTCGACTGGCGAGGCCGACGCGACGGGGACGACGCCATGATCGCGGCGGCCCGGCACATCGAGTCCGCGGTGGAGCTGGTCCTGGACGACCCCGGCTCCCGTACGCGGGACCTGGGCGGCCTGTGCGGCACCGGCGAGTTCGCCGACCGGGTGATCGCCCGGCTGCGCGGCCATGAGCCTTCGAAGCAGCGCTGAGACAGCGTCGTTTCCCGTCGAACGGAGCATCCATGCCCCTGTCCGTCAACCCGGCCACCGAAGCCCCTGAAGCCGAGTACGACACCCACACGCCCGAGCAGGTCGACGCCGCCCTCACGGCTGCCGCCGCCGCCCAGCGCGAGTGGCGAGCGACTCCGCTCAACCACCGGCTGCGTCTGTTGCGTGCGATCGCGCGTGAGCTGCGTTCCCAAGCCGAGCCCTGTGCCCGGCTGATCAGCCGCGAGATGGGCAAGCCGATCACGGAGTCACGCGCCGAGATCGAGAAGTCCGCGTGGACACTCGACCACTACGCGGAACACGGCGAGCGCTACCTGGCGCCCGAGAGCGTCTCCTCCCACGCGAGCGAGAGCACGGTGGTCCTCGAGCCGCTCGGGGTGCTGCTGGCGATCATGCCCTGGAACTACCCTTTCTGGCAGTACTTCCGCTTCCTGGCTCCGGCGCTGGCCGCCGGCAACGGAGCAGTCCTCAAGCACGCGAGCAACGTGCCGGCCTGCGCCCTGCTGCTGGAGCAGATCGTGCGACGCGCCGGGGCACCGGAAGGCCTGTGCGCCACGCTCCTGGTGGAGCCCCGGGCGGTGGCCGATCTGATCGCCGACCCACGCACAGCGGCGGTGACCCTCACCGGTTCGACCCAGGTGGGCGCCGTGGTGGCGGCGCAGTCCGGCGCCCACCTGAAGAAGCATGTCCTGGAACTGGGCGGCTCCGACCCGTTCATCGTGCTCGCGGACGCCGACCTCGCCGAAGCCGCCGAGACGGCGGTCCGCTCCCGGTTCACGAACGTCGGGCAGAGCTGTGTCAACGCCAAGCGCTTCATCGTCGACCACGCCGTGGCGGACGAGTTCGTGGAGCGCGTCGTGGCCCGGGCCGGCACCCTGGTCGTCGGAGATCCCATGGCCGAGGCCACCGACATCGGTCCCCTGGCGCGAGGCGACCTGCGCGACACCCTCCACGGCCAGGTCCTGCGTACCCTGGCCGCGGGAGCCACCCTGCGGCTCGGCGGAGAACTGGTCGAAGGGCCCGGCTTCTTCTATCCCCCCACTGTTCTCGATCACGTGTCGCCGGAGATGGCCGCGTTCCGCGAGGAGACGTTCGGGCCGGTGGCGAGCGTGACACGGGTCGAGGGGGCCCAGGAAGCGATCGATCTCGCCAACCGGACCGAGTACGGCCTGGGCGCCGCGCTCTGGACGTCCGATCTCGACGAAGCCCGGCGGCTCGTGCCGCTGATCGACGCCGGGGCCGTCTTCGTCAACGGACAGGTGGCCTCGGACCCCCGGTTGCCGTTCGGCGGGATCAAGAAATCGGGCTACGGACGTGAACTCGGCAGCTATGGGATCAAGGAGTTCGTCAACGTGAAGACCGTCTGGTTCGGCCCGGCGGTGACGGCATGAGCGCCGATATCCGGCACGGACCGGTCGTCCTGCGTCCCGACGAGCTTCCGGCCCGAGACCGTGGCGCGGGGGCTCGGACGGTCCCCTTGGTCACGAGCGCCCGGGGTGCCACCGCCTTCCTCAACGGCATCACGAGCTTCGAGCCGGGAGCGGCGATCGCCCATCACATCCACAACGTCGCCGAGTCGGTCGTGGTACTCGAGGGTGACGCCGTCGTCGACATCGACGGCGTACGGACACCCCTGCGCAGGTTCGACACCACCTTCGTGCCGGCGAACATCCCGCATCACTTCGAGAACGCCTCCCCGACCGCGCCGATGAAGATCTTCTGGACCTATGCGTCCGCCGAGGCCACCAGGACGATTCCGGCCTCCGGCGAGCACACCCGCATCGACGCCGAGGACCGGCACGGCACGGGGGAGGCGGGCACGGTGGTGCGTGAGGTCGCGCGGATCACCGTACGCCCGGGACGGGAGGCCGCGTTCGAGGCCGCGGTCGCGGCGGCGGCCCCGCTCTTCCAGGGAGCGCGGGGGGCCCGCACACTCGTCCTGGAACGGTCGCACGAGGACCCCTTGGAGTATCGCCTCGTCGTCACCTGGGAATCGGTGCGGGACCACCTCGAAGGCTTCCGGGGTTCGCCCGAGTTCCTGCAGTGGCGTCGGCTCATCGCGGACTCCGTCGCGGGGCAGCCCGAGGTGGCGCACTTCCATCACGTGCTGACCGCCTTCTGACGGGTCGCGGCCGAGCGACCAGGCAGGGTGCGCGGCAGTCAGGCCTCCAGGATGTCGATCACATGGTGGCCGAGGCTACCGCGCACGTGCTTCTTCATGACCCGCTCCGCCGTGCGGGAGTCCCCTGCGAAGATCGCCTCCGCGATGGCGGCGTGCTCCTGGCGGACCCTCTCCCGGTCCTCCGGGGAGTCCGGCCTCGACTCCAGGATCAGCTGCCGGTACCGGTCGGCCTTGTCCCACAGCCCTTCGAGCAGGGACATCAACAGGGGGTTGTGCGACGCGGTGTAGATGCTCCGGTGGAAGGCCCGGTGCGCGAGCAGCGGCTCCAGGCCCGCCGAGGCACTCAGCGGCTCCAGATCGGCGAGAGCCGCCTCGATCACCTCGCAGTCCGCGTCGGTGCGGCGATCCGCCGCCAGTTGGGCAGCCAGCGGGTCCAGCCGCTCCCGCACCTCGAAGAGACTGCGTGCCTCCTCGGCGTTGAGCCTGGTGACGCGCGCGTCACGATGCGCGTCGAGCATCACGAGCCCCTCGGCCTCGAGCCGGCGCAGTGCCTCGCGCAGCGGCGTCGTACTCACGCCGAGTTCGACAGCCAGCTGTTCCTGGGAGATCCGCTGTCCCTGTTCCAGTGTCCCGGCGAGGATCCGGCGTCGCAGTTCCTCGTAGACGTACACGCTCTTCGTGGGGGCCGGTCGGGGGAAGGCGTTCATCGGACCTGGCAATCTCTTTCCGGTGGGCCTGCCGCGGAGCAGGAAGCTGTGGCAGCCCGGCACCGTGCGCCGGTTGCAGGCTACATCCTATGACGGCTCCGCGGTCAGTGGATCCGGCGGCCGCGTCACGGACTCGGCAGCCGGGAGAAGGTAGACGGCCGGCGCCCCGTCGACGACCGTGAAAGGCCGGTCGTGTCCGGGGTACACCAACGCCGCGGCCGACCGCACACGTTCCGTCGACGCGGCCGCGGCGGCCTCACCCGCCGTGACCACCGTGCAGCGTCCCGAGCGCAGGGCGCCCGCCGACGAGACGGCGTCGCCGGTCAGCAGCGCGGTACCCGAAGGCGTCTCGACGGTGAGTCCGATCGAGCCGGCCGTATGGCCGGCGAGGCCGGTGACCTCGACGCCTGGAGCGATCCGGTGGCCGTCGGTCACCTGCCGCACGGTGAGGCCCTCCAGAACAGCCCTCGACCAGGGAGGGGTCACCAGGTCGTCGGACGGTGCGGCGCGCAGCCGGTCGAGCTCCGCAGGATGGAGCAGGACGTCGGCGTCCCGGAAGAGGTCGGCATTCTGGATGTGGTCCCAGTGTGCGTGGGAGAGCACCACGGTGTCGATGTCACGGGTGGTCAGCTCCCGCCGGGCGAGGGCCCGGTGCAGGGCTCGTCTGCGGCCGGCGTGACCGCAGTCGAAGAGGATCCGCCGCGACCGGCAGGCGACGAGGTAGACGCCGCAGAATCCCGCACTCCCCTGCTCCGAGGTGAGCGCACCGCCCAGCAGCAGGGTCTCGACGACGGCCGGCTCTCCGGAGCGCGACACGTCAGCCACCGTGTCCTCGCAGCAGCCGGCGGTAGACGTACGGCAGCACACCGCCGTTCGCGTGGTAGACGACCTCCTGATGGGTGTCGAGCCGGACCACGGCCGCGAACTCGAAGGCAGCGCGTCCCCGCTGCGACCGGACCCGCACCGTCACCCTGGACGCGGGCACGCGCACCGCTTGCCCGATCCCGAGGACGTCGAACGTCTCCGTGCCGTCCAGCCCCAGTGACTCGGCGCTCTGCCCGTCGACGAACTGCAGTGGCAGCACGCCGAGCTGCACCAGGTTGGTGCGGTGGATCCGCTCGAACGACTGCGCCAGGACCGCGACCACCTTCAGCAGCGCCGTCGCCTTCGCCGCCCAGTCCCGCGACGAGCCCGTCCCGTACTCCTTGCCGGCGACGACCAGCAGGGGTGTGCCGGCGGCGGCGTAGGACTGTGCGGCTTCGAAGACGGGGACGACGGCGCCCTCGGCCGTGAAGTCGGGGGTGTATCCGCCACGGTGCTCCGGCGCCATGAGGTTGCGCAGCCGCGGGTTGGCGAACGCGCCGCGCACCATGACCTCGAAGTTCCCGCGGCGCGAGGCGTAGGTGTTGAGTTCGGTCTCGCCGAGCGCGGACAGATACCGGCCGGCGGTGCTCCCGGCGGGTATGCGGCCCGCCGGGCTGATGTGATCGGTGGTGACCGAGTCACCGAGAAGCAGGAGTGCCCGGGCCCCCGTGATGTCACCCCGCCGGGAGGGACTCTCGGCGACACCGTCGAGGAACGGTGGACGGCGCAGGTAGGTCGAACCGTCAGGCCAGTCGAACAGCGCGCCGTCCGCCGCGGGTACGGCGGCCCAGCGTTCGTCCCCCTCGAAGACGTCGGCGTAGGCCTCGCCGAACAACTCGGGCGTCAGATGAGCGCTGACCACCGCCTCGATCTCGGAGTCGGCCGGCCACAGGTCGGCCAGCGTCACCGGCGCGCCGTCCGCGTCCAGGCCCAGCGGGTCGGCCGTCAGATCGTGCGTGAGCGAGCCGGCCAGTGCGTAGGCCACCACCAGCGGCGGTGAGGCCAGGTAGTTGAGCGAGACGTCGTTGTTGATGCGCCCGTCGAAGTTCCTGTTGCCCGACAGCACCGACGCAAGGACGACATCGCGCTCCCCGGCCGCCGTCGCGGCACTCGGCAGGAGGGGGCCGGAGTTGCCGATGCAGGTCATACAGCCGTAGCCGACCAGGTGGAAGCCGAGCTCGTCCAGCGGCTCGGACAGTCCCGCGGCGCGCAGATATTCCGTGACGGTCTTCGACCCCGGCGCCAGACTGGTCTTCACCCACGGCTTGGAGGTCAGTCCGCGTGCCCGGGCGTTGCGGGCGAGCAGCCCCGCCGCGACCATGGCATGCGGGTTGGACGTGTTGGTGCACGAGGTGATCGCGGCGATCGCCACCGCACCGTCGCCGATCGCGTCCGCGACGCTCGTCCCCCTGTCCGGTCCGCGCCGTCGGGGCGGTCCCCCGACGGCGGTCTTCGGGGACCCGGCGTCCCGGCTCCCTCTGAGGCCTGCGATCGCCGCCCTCGCGCTGCTCGGCACGTCCGGCAGCGCCACCCGGTCCTGCGGGCGACGTGGACCGGCGAGGGAGGCGGTGACGGACGAGAGGTCGATGGTCAGCAACTCGTCGTAGCGCGGACGGTGCTGGGGTTCATGCCACAGCCCCTGCTCCTTCGCGTACGTCTCCACCGTCACGACGTGGTCGGGTGCACGACCGGTCAATCGCAGGTAGTCCAGGGTCAGAGGGTCGATCGGGAACATCGCGGCGGTGGCACCGAACTCCGGGCACATGTTGGCGATGGTCGCCCTGTGGGCGAGCGGGAGGTTCGCGAGGGCGGCGCCCGTGAACTCGATGACCATGCCGACCACGCCGTGCGCCCGGAGGCGCTCGACAACGGTGAGCACCAGGTCGGTCGCGGTGACGCCGGCGGACAGCTCGCCGACCAGTTCGACGCCCATCACGCGGGGTACCACGACACTCAGCGGCTGACCGAGGAGTGCGACCTCGGCCTCGACACCCCCCACCCCCCAGGCGAGCACACCCAGCGCGTTCACCATCGTCGTGTGCGAGTCCGTCCCCACACAGGTGTCGGGGAACGCCCGTCCGTCACGCCGTTCCACCACGCCGGCGAGGAGTTCCAGATTGATCTGGTGCATGATCCCCGTACCCGGTGGCACGACGCGCAGCCCCCGGAGCCGCTCGCCCCATTTGAGGAAGCGGAACCGCTCCGCGTGACGGGCGTACTCCACATCGACGTTGGCGACGAGCGAGTCCGGGCGTCCGGAGACTTCCGTGGAGATGGAGTGGTCGACGGTCAGGTCACTGGGAATGCGGGGACTCACCTCCCGCGGGTCCCCGCCCGCCGCGGCCACCGCGTCGCGCAGGGCGGCCAGGTCGGTCAGCACCGGGACGCCGTTGGTGTCGTGCAGGAAGACCCGCGTGGGGAAGAAGGGGACGGCGTCCTGCCGCCCGTCGGTGCGCTCCTTGACCAGCATGGCTATGTGGTCGGCCGTCACCGTGCGCCCGTCCTCGCTCCGCAGGAGGTTCTCCAGCAGGATCTTGAGGCTCATGGGCAGGCGGTCCGAGCCGGGTACGGCGTCCAACCGGTGCACCTCGTAGCTGCTGCCTGCCAGGTCGAGGCGGGCAAGGCTCCGATAGCTGTCCTGTGACGCCGTCCCCGAGGCTTTCACGTCCCATCTCTTCATAGGTTATAGGCTATAGCATCAGAGGTCGCAAAGACGCCCGGGTGAGGTCCGCTCAGCCGGAGACCGCACGGATCCCCTCTGTCGCCCGCAGGACCAGAATGCCGTCGGTGTCACTGAACACACGGCACCCGGGGCGGAAGGTCACACCTCCGAACGACACGTCCACGTCGACGTCTCCAAGTCCCTGCTTGCGGCTCTTCCGTGGGTTGGACCCCAGGGCCTTGACGCCGAGGGGAATGCGGCCCAGCGCGTCGACGTCGCGGACGGCGCCGAAGACGACGAGGCCTTCCCAGCCGTTGGCCGCCGCGAGACCCGCGATGACGTCGCCGATCAGAGCTGTGTCGAGCGAACCGCCGCCGTCGACGACCAGGACCCTGCCACCCCCCGCTTCCCCGAGGACGGCACGGAGGAGCACGTTGTCGTCACGGCAGCGCACCGTCGTGACCACGCCCTCGAACTCCGTCCTGGCGCCGAAGTGTCGGAACTGCGTCGAGCACGACTCGGCGGCCTCGCCGTACTCGTCGTAGATGTCCGCTGTCGGTCTCATACCGCTTTCCTCGTCTCTGAGTCGGCCCGGCCCGGGCGTCGGGCAGGACCGGTTCGGATGTCACGATCGGCAGGCCGCACGCCAGGAGGCGACCACCTCTCTAGCGGGAGGATGCCGCCGTACTCGGATCCCAGCCGAGGCGGGGTACGGAGGCCAGCAGCCGCTGTGTGTAGGGATCCACCGGGCTGTCGAGCACCCGTCGGGTCGGTCCCTGCTCGACGACCCGCCCGTTGCGCATGACGACCGCGTCGTCGGTGACGTGCTGCACGACGGCCAGGTCATGGCTGACGAACACCAGCGCCACTCCCGTTTCCCGGCGGATCTCCTCCAGCAGCGTGAGGATCTGCGCCTGGATGGAGACGTCCAGCGCGGCCACGGCCTCGTCGAGCACCAGCACCGCCGGATCGACGGCCAGCGCCCGGGCGATGGCGAGTCGCTGGCGCTGCCCGCCGGACATGGTGTGCGGCCGGGCATCCGCCTCGCCGGCGCCGAGACCGACCTGGGTGAGCAACTCGGTGACACGCCGCGCGGCGGCAGCCCTGTCGCGCCAACCGTGCAGTCTCAGAACGCTGTTCAGGCACTGTGCCGCCGTCAGCCGTGGGTCGAGCGAGACGTACGGGTCCTGGAACACGATCTGGATCTCACGCGCCCTCCGCAGCCGGGCGGCGCTCTTGCCCCGCAGGCCGCGCCGGGGACGGGGGGGCTCCGGATACCGCGGGGCGCCCGCCACGCCGATGAAGCCGGAGTCCGGAGTCACCAGACCCACGAGCATCCTGGCCACGGTGGTCTTGCCCGAGCCGGATTCACCCACGATGCCGAGGGAACCACCCCTGCGTATCTCGAAGGAGACGTCGTCGACCGCCTTGAGCCGTTCCCCGCCCGGCAGGGTGTACGTCTTGCTCAGCGAACCCACCGACAGCAGCACGTCCGAACCGGTCATGTGAGGCTCCCCTCCAGCGCCGCCGCACGGCGGCATGACACGTCCACGTCGTCGCCGGCCGGACTCAGCTCCGGCCGCCAGTTGTCGCACGCCTCCTCGGCGAACGCGCACCGCGGCGCGAAGGGGCACCCCGGCCGCACGTCGGACAGAGACGGTGGCCTACCTGCGATGGGCCGCAGCTCGCGCCGCTCCCCCAGCGCGGGTGAGCAGTCGAGCAGTCCGCGGGTGTACGGGTGCCGGGGGTGGACGAACAGCTCCCGCGCGGGCTGGTGCTCCACGACATGGCCGGCGTACATGACATAGACCCGGTCGCAGTACGCGGCGGCGAGATTCAGGTCGTGCGTGATGAAGAGGAGGCCCAGATCCCGTTCCGCCTGCAGCCTCTTCAGCAGCGCCAGGACCTCGGCCTGGGTGGTGACGTCCAGGGCACTGGTCGCCTCGTCGGCGAGCAGGAGCGCGGGGTTGGTCGCCAGTGCCGCGGCGATGACCACGCGCTGGAGCATGCCGCCCGACAACTCGTGCGGGTACTGCCGCAGCCTGCGGTCGGGCTCGCCGAGTCCGACATCTCCGAGGAGCCGCACGGCGTTGTCCACCGCCTGCCGTCTGGACTGCCCCAGCACACGGACCAATCGCTCCGTGAGGAAGTCGCCGATTCTGCGGACGGGATTGAGTGACGCGCGCGGGTCCTGGTAGATCATGGAGACGCTCCGGGCTCGGTGGGCACGCAGCCGGGCGGCGTCCATGGTGAGAACGTCCTCCCCCGCCATGCGCACCGAACCCGTGACGTCGGCGCCGGTCGGCAGCATGCGCAGCACCGCTCGTGCCGTGGTGGACTTTCCGGAGCCCGACTCACCCACCAGGCCCACCACCTCACCGGCCGCCACCCGCAAGGACACGTCGGACAGGAGCGGACGTGCGGCGCGGTCGGCGAGCGAGAGGTTCAGATCTTCGATGTCGAGGAGCATGGGCGTCTACTTTCCGCTGCCGAGTCGGTCGGAGATCCAGACTCCGACGATGTTGAACGCCACCACCACGGCCGCGATGGCAACACCCGGTACGAGGGAGGGCAGCAGTGCGCCCTGAACGATCGCCGCCTGACCCTCCTGGACCATCAGCCCCCAGTCGGAGCTGGGCGGTTGCGCGCCGAAGCCCAGGAAGTTGAGTGTCGCCAGACTCATCAGCGCCTCCCCGAACAGAACCACGAGATACCCGACGAGCGAGCGTCCGAGGTTCGGCACCAGCTTCTGCACACAGATGCGGGCACCTCCCATTCCCTGCACCCGGTAGGCGTCGATGTAGGGCATCGACCGCTCCGAAAGGGCCAGACTGCGGGTGTACTTCGCGATCGTGGGGGCGTAGGCGAGGGACAGGCCCAGCACCGCTGTCGTGATGCCCTGGCCGAACACCGCCACGATCATGACGACGAAGAGCAGACCCGGGAAGGCGTACATCACGTCGGTCACCTTGGAGAGCAGGCCGTCGACCCAACCCCCGCGCCACGCGGCGACGGTGCCCAGGGTCACGCCTATGACCGTGGCCAGGATCAACAGGATCAGCGGGGCGACGAGACTGGAGCGCGTTCCGTGCAGGACGCGGGAGAGCAGGTCCTGACCGGACACGTCCGTGCCCAGCAAGTACTGCGAGCTCGTTCCCGCCAACGAGTTGCCCAGGTCGACCGCGTCGGGCGCGTGCGGGGCGAGGAGCGGTGCGAAGAAGGCCGCCAGCACCACAGCGCCCAGGAAGACGGAGCAGGCGAGGACGGACAGCGGCACGGTGGTCGCCCGCCGACCGGCCCCGCGGCGCCGGCGCCATGTGCGCGTCGGGAGAAGCCCTGATGGCACGACCTGCTGACCGGGATTCATGTTCCGCTCCTGTTCAACCGGACCCGCGGGTCGATCAGTGGATGTACGAGATCGACCATGGTGGTGACGACGATGTAGCCGACGACCATCAGGAGAAGCACCGCCTGAGCCACGGGGAAGTCGTGCACGTTGATGGCACCGACGAGCAGCGAGCCGATGCCGGCCAGACCGAAGACGGTCTCCACGACGACGGTCCCCGCCAGCATGCCCGCCATGACCAGGCCGCACATGGTCATGATGGGTCCGAGGGAGTTGCGCAGTACGTGTCGCACGACGATCTGCCGCTCCGGCAGACCGGTCGCGCGTGCCACTTCCACATGTTCGGAGGAGAAGGCGTCCAGCATCGCCTGCCTGGTGACCCTGCTGATCAGAGCCACCGAGCCGACTGCCATGGCCAGTGCCGGCAGGGTCAGGTGGTGGACGGTCCCCGCAAAGCCCTCACCGCTTCCCGTCACCGGGAACCAGCCGAGTTTCACGCCGAGCACCGCGATCATGGCGATCGCCGCGACGAAGGACGGCACGGATGCCGCGAGCGTCGTCCCTCCGACCACCACGGAGTCCACCCAGCCGCGGCGCACGGCCGCCAGGACGCCCGCACCTACACCCATGACGACGAGGAACACCGAGGAGAAGGCGACCAGCGTCAGCGTGGTGGGCAGGCGGGAGGACACCAGGTCGACGACCTGGTCGTGGTACTGGAAGGAGCGGCCGAGGTCGCCCTGGAGGCATCCCCACAGCCACCTGCCGTACTGGGCCAGCAGCGGCTCGTCCAGGTGGTACTGCTCACGCACCGCCGCCAGCTTCTCCGGCGTGAGCCCTTCCTTGCCCCCGGCCAGGAACACGGCCGGGTCGCCGGGGGCGGCGTACACGGCCACGAAGATCACGAACGAGGTGGCCAGCAGTGTCGCCAGCAGGCCGGCGACACGTCGGGCGATATGTGCTCCCACCGCTGTCTAACCCTTCCGGCCGAGACCCACGGCCCATGGGCTGTACGGGCTGATTCCGGACGCGGGGGCACCGGTCAGCCGGTCGCTGAGGATGAGCGTCGAGGGCACCTGGACGATGGGGATCCACACCATGTTGTCGATGAAGCGCTTCTGCACGTCGACGGCCAGCTCCGCGCGGGCGGCGTCGTCCCCGGTCCCGAGGGCCTTCTTCACCTGGGCGTCGTACTGGGGGTCGGAGAACTTGACCCAGTTGTCGCTGCTGCCGCTGAGCGCGTTGTCGTAGAAGCCCAGGGGATCAGCCGTGGAGATGTACCAGTCGTCCGCGATGATGTCGATGGTGGAGCGGACCTTCTCGTCGCTGTAGTACTCCTGGAAGCGGGCCGGTGGAACGGTCGTGATCTGCACCTTGAGCCCAATGCTCTGCCCCGCCGCCCGAACGGCGTTGGCGATCACGGACCGCCCCTGGGTGCCGTCGCTGACCATCAGGATGGTCTGCTCGGCCGCACCGCCGGCCTTCTTCACGAGTTCCTTGGCCTGTGCGAGGTCGTCGGACGACGGACTAGCCGGCGCCGCCGGCTCCAGGTCCTTCTGAGCGGCCTCGAACGTCGCCTTCTCGTAGCTCCACGCACCGGGCCCGACAGGCGAGGACCACGGCTCCACGACTCCGCTGAAGCCGGACTTGGCGACTCCCTGCCGGTCGAGGGCGAGCGAGAGGGCCTTGCGGATGTTCACGTTCTTCATCGGCCCGCGGTCGGTCGGGATGAGTGACCATGCCCGGGTACTCGGGCCGAAGTAGACGTTCACGCCCTTCTGTTTCCTCAGCGCCACCACCGGCCCGGTGGACGAGGTGACGTAGGATCCGTCCGCCTCGCCGGTGGTGAAGCTGTTGACGAGCGTGCTGTCCGTCGCCCAGCGGAAGACGACCGACTCGGACAGCGCCCGGTTCTTCTCGTCCCAGTAGTCGGCGTCGCGTTCGATGGTGACGGACGTACCGGACTGCCAGCTCTGGAGGGTGAAGGGGCCGGAGCAGGCATCGGTGTTGCCAGGTGTGCCGTAGTCCTCGCCCTGCTTGTCGATGACGGCGCGGTTCAGCACGATGCCCGCGTCTCCCGCCATCGACTGCACGAACAGCGCGTCAGGTGCCGTGAAGGTGATCGTGACTTCGAGTTCGCCGGTCCTGGCCATGCTCTTGACGTTGGCGAACTTGTCCGATTCCTCCGCCCCTTCGGCGCTGTGCCGTCGCAGGCTGTAGAGGACGTCGTCCGCGGTCATGGGCGAACCGTCGTGGAAGGTCACGCCCTCGCGCAGCGTCAGGACCAGGGTCTTGTCGTCCGGCCAGTCGGCCTTCTCCGCGAGACGCGGGACGCTGGTGAGGTCGGGGCCGATCTGGAACAGGCGCTCGCACACGTTCGCCATCACCGTGCGCGCCTGGTTGCTGGCCTGGAGATCGAGGTCGAACGAGTCGGGCTCCTTCTCCAGCAGCCAGTTGACGCGCTCCACGCCACCTGCGGCCTTCGGCGTGGTCTGCACGAGGTCGAGCCGGGCGCCCCCGGCGCCGGTGGTGTCGTCCGCGGCGTTCTGGGCCGCACCGCTGCAGCCGGCCACGAGCGCCACTGCCGTGGCGAGTACCGCGGCGGTCGGCATGCGTCTCGTCGAGACTGCGGACAGGTGGGTGTTCATAGGGGTTCTCCTGTGAGACGTACGGAAACGAAATGGGCCCTGGACCGGGACCGAGGTCAGGGCACGGTGGGTCGGTACTGCACAGGGGCCTGTTCCAGGCATGGGTGGGTCTGGAAGGGTGCGCTGACGGATGCCGGGGCGCGCCGACGCGGCAGCCGGAAGTCGGTTTCGTAGTGACCATTACGCGGTGAACAAGAGCGTAGTGAGTGCTACGAAGAAGTCAACGCTTCAAGAACAATGGTTGGGTAACGGTCCCGACTCGCCTCGCGGGAGGCCGCGTTATGCCTGCTCATGGACGGGAGGCGACCCGAAATCCATCTCCGGCCCGGGAGTTGACAGGCGGCTTCTTCCGTAGTGCCTACTACAAGGAAGGGTCTGGGCCCACGGAGATCACGGGAGAAGTCGACGCTCGGCTTGACCCGGATCGAGCGACCGGCCGGCTTCATGCTCTAGTCACTACTACACTCCGCGTCGATTCGGTAGTTTGTGCTACAGCAGAGCAGAAAGCGCTGCATGAGGACGCAGGGGATGACGCCATGACCGCAGGCCCGGGGACGGACGCCGAGGACACGCTGCGCGAGCGCGTGGCGAACAGGCTGCCGGCCATGCCTCCGGCTGAGCGCCGCGTCGCCGAGTATCTGCGCGACCACGCGCAGTCGGTCATCTTCTCCACGGCGGAGGAGATCGGTAACGCCACAGGAACCAGCGACGCGACAGTGGTTCGCACGTCCAAGAATCTCGGCTACTCGGGGCTGCCCGACCTGAAACGCAGTATCGGGCTGCAGATCATCGACGGCACCCGGCCCTCCGTGAGGCTCAGCCAGCGCATCGACGGCGCGGGGCGGGAGACGGCCACCTTGCTCGATCATGTCTTCTCCGAGGCCAGTGAACGGCTCACGGAAACCTTCCGGCTGATCCCTCCGGCGGAGTTCGACCAGGCCGTGGAACTCTTGGCGGAGGCGCGCGAGGTACTCGCGTTCGGTGTCGGCCTGTCCGAGATCCCTGCCCGGTTCCTCTGCATGAAGATGAACCGCCTGGGTCACCCCACGCGGTTCGTCGGTGCCGCCGGATTCCTTCTCGCTGACGGCCTGCTCGGGCTCCGCGAACACGATGCCGTCGTGATCTACGCACCGGCCCGCCTGACAAGGGAACTGGGCGTGGTCATCGACCACGCCCAGTCTGTGGGAGCCAAGACGGTCCTCGTCACGGACTCGCTCGGACCGGCTCTGGCGGGACGCGTCGACGTCTCGCTGCCTGCCGTCCACTCGGCCACCGGCTACACGGCGGAGGCCTTCAGCTCACTCCTCATGACGGATTGTCTGCTTCTCGGAGTCGCCGCCCGCGACCGTGACCGCTCGACCTCCAACTCCGAGCTACTGCACGCCCTTCGGGCCGCACTCACGCCGGAGGCCCACCCCCACGGCCGGCAGTCCACGAGACGACGGCCTCCCCAGGAAGACGGCTCGTGAAGGCCGTGTGTCCCGTCGCGGTGCGGCCGAGCTCCTCGACCACCGCGGCCACGGCTGCGACGTCCGCCGCCGCGTGCTACGGCACCGAGTACCCGCCGTCGATCGGCAGCGCCGCGCCCGTGATGAAACCGGCCTTGTCCGAGCAGAACCAGACAACGGCGTCAGCGATCTCCTTCGCGTCGGCTATCCGCCCCAGGGGATGGGCAGCGATGATCGACTTCATGGGTTCCTCGTTCGGGTCCATCGTCGCGATCATCGGTGTGTCCACCAGACCGGGGCACAGCGCGTTGACGCGGATACCGTGCGGTGCGACCTCAAGGGCCGAACTCTTGGTCATCCCGATCTCGGCCGCCTTCGTGGCCGTGTAACCGGAGAACCCGGGCACACCCACCAGCCCCGCGCCCGAGGACATGTTCACCACTGACCCGTGGCCCTGCGCCATCATCTGCCTGAGTTCGTACTTCATCGACAGGAACACACCGCGTATGTTGACGGCGATCATCCGGTCCAGCATCTCGGTCGAGTAGTCCGTGGTGAGCTGGAACTCGCCGTCGTAGCCCGCGTTGTTCACGGCGAAGTCGAGCCGGCCGGTGTCCCCGACGGCTGCTCGGACCGTTGCTTCCACCATGGACTCGTCGGACACGTCGGCCACGAAGTGGCGGGCGGAGCCGCCGGCGGCCTCGACCAGACGCACCGTCTCCTTCAGAGTCTCCTCCGTACGGCCCGAGACCGTGACCAGCGCGCCCTCGGCCGCGAGCGCCAGTGCCGTCGCCCGGCCGATACCGGATCCGCCCCCGGTGACCAGGGCGGTCTTGCCGGCGAACTGCAGTGACATGTTTGTCCCTTTCCTTGTTGCCTGTAGTGGATTTCGCTGCGGTGAGGGGGTGTTCAGTAGCGGGTGCTGCTGACCCGCAGGAGCGGGGAGACCATCGAAGGGCGCCCGCCGACGGTGGCCCCGCCGAACTGGATCATCGGTGCCAGCGTCCTGTTGTTCTCGGCGGGGAAGTTCAGCGCGGGGGTGGAGACCTCGTCCAGGGCCTCGCGCTGGGCTTCGGTCAGGGTCACGTCGAGTGCCCGCAGGTTGGCCTCGAACTGGTCCAGACGGCGCGCGCCCACCAGGGTGGAGGTGATCCCAGGTCGGCCCTGCACCCAGGCCAGCGCCACCGCGGCGGGGCTTGCGCCCACCTCGCGGGCGACGGCGTTGAGCGCGTCGATCACGACGTAGTCGGACTCGCTGGGGGCGCCGACCAGTTGTGTCCGTGCGGTGTCGACCGGTCCCGTGGTGGTGCTGGAGTACTTGCCGGACAAGAAGCCGCTCTTCAGCGGCCCCCAGGGCATCACTCCCATGCCCAGGGCCTGGGCCATGGGGATCAGCTCCCCCTCCGAGGTGCGTTCGAGCAGGGAGTACTCCAACTGCACGGCGATGATCGGGGACCATCCGCGGAACCGCGCGACGGTGGCCGCCTCCGCCGTCGCCCACGCCGGCACGTCGGAGAACCCGACGTAGCGGACCTTGCCGTCGGCGACCAGGTCGTCCAGCGCACGGAGCGTCTCCTCGGCCGGTGTGGACGGGTCGAAGTTGTGCAGCCAGTAGATGTCGACGTAGTCGGTCTGCAGACGCCGCAGGGAGTTCTCCAGCTGCTGCACGACCGCCTTACGGCCCGGTCCCCCGCCGTTGGGGTCGTTCTCGTACAGGTTGCCGAAGAACTTCGTGCCGATCACCACCCGGTCGCGCAGTCCGGGCCGGCCGGCGAAGTAGTCACCGATGATCTTTTCGGAGTGACCGTTGGTGTAGATGTTGGCCGTGTCGATCGAGTTGCCGCCACGATCGAGATAAGCCGAGAGGATGTCCTTGGACTCCCCCGGGCTGCTGCCCCAACCGTGATCCTCCCCGAAAGTCATCGTGCCCAACGTGAACGGACTGACACGCAGTCCGGAACGTCCGAGCGTCACGTAGGAATCGAGCGACATGGTGCGACCTCATCAGGGGAATGGTGCGAGGACGGACGCCGTGGCGGCCGTCCCGGGTACCTCTCCATTCGACCCCGCCGCACAGTGGCTCCCTAGACCGATGCGCGCGGGACATTGCACGATCCGCGCAACCTCGCCCGCATCGTGCTGGCCCCGCCCACGCTCACGTGGTTTCCTGGCGTGGTGCATCACCTCAAGGAAATCCGGCGCCGGATCACACGACTGGCCGCGGGCAGCCCCCGCCCGGTATGGATCCATCAGATGGCGGTCTTCTCGACCGACCGTGTGACCGAGCCGCTGGGCACGGTCACCGAGCCCATGATCGCCCTGACGGCTCAGGGAGCTAAGCGCTCCGCTCTCGGTGACCACATCTTCGACTACCAGGCGGGCCAGTACCTCGTCGCGACCGTCGACCTGCCCCTGACCTCGCAGATCACCCGCGCCACACCCACCGAGCCGTATCTCGCGTTCGGGCTTCCCCTGCAGCCCGCGATCATCGCGCAACTGCTGCTGGAAGCCGGCCCCACCACCGTCCGTCCGCACGCCGGGCCGGGTGTCGCGACCAGCGACGCCGACGACAGACTGCTGGACGCCGTCGTCCGGCTGCTGCGCCTGCTCGACGAGCCACGTGACATCCCGGTACTGGCGCCCGGCCTCCGGCGCGAGATCCACTGGCGACTGCTGAACGGCCCCCAGGGGGCGCTGATCAGACAGATCGGCCTGGCCGACAGCCGCACGACCCTCGTCGCCCGCGCCATCGCGTGGATCAAGACGCATTACGACCAGGTGATGCGCGTCGACGACCTCGCCGACGAAGTCGGATTGAGTGTCTCCTCACTCAATCGGCACTTCCGGGCCGTGACCGCGATGAGTCCACTGCAATACCAAAAACAGCTCCGGCTGCAGAAAGCCCGCATCCAGCTCATGGCCTCACCGCGCGACGTGGCCGCGATCAGCTACGCCGTGGGGTACGAAAGCCCCTCGCAGTTCAGCCGTGAGTACCGGCGAATGTTCGGCGCACCCCCGGGCCAGGACGCAGCACGCCTGCGAACCGTGGAAGTCCTCCAGGACTAGCGTCCGCCTTTCCCGTGATCCGTCCGACGGAAGTCAGGGGTGCATGACGATCTTTCCCACGTGTCCCCTGCGGGAGAGTTCTTCCTGCGCGCGAGCGGCCTGGTCCAGCGGGAAGGTCGCGGCGACGACGGGCTGGACATCGGCCCGGCGAGCCAGGTCCATGAGGCGGCCGAAGTGCGCGGGCGTATGCATCGCGGACCCGATGACCTGCGCGTTGTGCAGGTAGAGACGGCGCACGTCGAAGGACACGTCGTAGCCGCCGAGTGCGCCGGCGATGACCCACCGGCCCCCCTCCCGCAGCAGCGGCAGCCCCTCACCCACCAGTTCGCCGGCCACGACGTCGAGTGCGACGTCGATGCCCTCCGGGGCGGCAGCGCGGACCTGCCGGACGACGTCTCCCGCGCGGTCGACGACCTCGTGCGCGCCTGCCGCACGCACCGCATCGATCTTGGGTCCGCTGCTGATGGCGAGGACCCGCGCGCCGCGCGCCCGGGCGATCTGCACCAGCGCGAGGCCGACGCCGCCGGACGCTCCCGAGACCAGCACGGTTTCTCCCTTCCGTAGCCGGCCTCGCTCGATCATGCCCAGCGCCGTGCCGTAGGCGGTCGGCAACGTCGCGAGCTGGTCGTCCGTGAGCGGGGATTCCGTCACGTCATGCACTCGCTCCACCGGCGCGGTCACGTACTCGGCGTATCCGCCGTCGCGTTCGCTTCCCATCAGGCCCACCGGGTGGGCGTCCGGTCCCTCGGTGTCGTAGATCGCGGGGTCGACGACCACTCGGTGTCCGACGAGGCTCCCCTCCACGCCGGTCCCGACGGCCACGACCCGCCCGGCCACGTCGGCGCCCTGGATCCGCGGGAAGTCGATCGGGCCGCGCCAGCCCGACAGCGTCTTCGGGTCTCCAGGACGGCCGTAGGCGCCCTCCCGGGTCCACAGGTCGGTGTTGTTCAGGGCCACCGCGCTGACCTGGACCAGCACTTCTCCTGCCCGCGGGGCAGGGACGGCAACTTCCGTCAGCTCAAGGACCTCCGGTCCTCCGTGCCCGGTGATGCGCACCGCTCGCATGGACTGGGACACAGTCATCGCTCGACCTTCCCGCAGGTATACTGATCTGTGAACATCTTCCACCGTACACCGATCAGTGAAGGGGTGCGTCGTGCAGGAGGCGCGGCCCATGACGCCCGCCGGCCGCCGCATCGTGGCGGCCGCCGAGGAGTTGTTCTACAGCCGAGGAATCACCGCGGTCGGCGTGGATCTCATCGCCGAGCATTCGGGAGTCACCAAGCGGACCCTGTACAACCAGTTCGGGTCGAAAGACCACCTTGTGACGGCCTGTCTCACGGAACGCGACCAACGCTGGCGGTCACTCGTCCGAGCCGCCGTGGACGCCAGCGACACCCCCGCCGAGGCCGTAACCGCACCCTTCGAAGCACTGCGGACCTGGAGCGAGACCAACACCCGCGGATGCGCGTTCATCAACGCACTTGCGGAACTCCCGGACCCCTCGCATCCCGCACACCGTGTCGCCGCGGCCCAGAAGCTCTGGCTGTTGAACCTGTTCGAGGAACTCGCCGCCACGGCGGGCTGCTCGCACCCGGCCACCCTCGCCACCCGACTGCTCGTGCTGCACGAGGGCGCACTCGCCCTGCAGCCCCTGCCGGTCGACAGCCTCCCGGAGAGCACCGACCTGGCACGCATGCTGGTCCGATCCGGCATGCGACCCCGCCACTAGCCACGTATCCGGCAAATCCGAGGATCGCTCCGCGCCCAGGGGCACGAAGGCAGCTCCGAGAGCACGGCGGAACACCGCGCAGGCGTCGCGCCCCGGGGCTGCCGGCCGAGCAGGGTCCTCGCCTCTTCGGTGCTGTGCCGATTGCGGCGGCCCGGAGCGGGAGTGATCTTTCGCAGCGCGGGTTCCCGGAACCGGGCCATGAAGCGAACGACGGCGTCGGGGATCCGCCGGGTGGGCACGCGGCGGCCGTCGTAGCCGAGTCCGTCACGCAGGACGCCGGCCATCTCCCGCATCCACACGAACTCGCCGTCGCGGGCCGCGCTGATCATGACGCCCGGGTCGGCGCCGGCGGAGAGGCCGAGAGGAGAGGCGACGTGCAGGACGTGGTCGACGCCTTCGAGGGCCGCCTCCCACCCGGCGTCGCGGGCGAGGTCGGCGACCGTGAAGCCCAGCCTGCCCGCGGGGTCGGCCTCGCCGGGCAGGGCGTCGAGGACGGAACGGACGAGCTGCGCCTCCGCGGGGTGTCCCGCGGAGGCGCGCTCACTCACCTACCGATCAAGTAGGCCCGCTCCACGGTCTGCTGGACCGTGTTGCCCGCCTTGTCGGAGGCCGTGACCCGCAGGGTCACGTACCCGCCCTGCCGGTGATCGCCCGGCGACTCGACGGTGGCGGTGAACCGGTTGTGGCCGCGGTCCTTGGTGCGGACCTGCCCCTTCCAGGTCCTGCCGTCGTCGAAGGACGCCTCGACCTTGAGCTTGACCCCGGTGGGGGCGGCGAGACCGTCCTGATGTCTGACGGTGAGGTCGAGTTCATGGCGCTTCCCGCCGTCGACCCGATTCCACAGGTCCGCCTCGACCCCGTAGTCGACCTGGAGGAGAGGCAGCAGCGTCTCCTCGGCCGCGGTGTCCGAACGGAAGGTCCACGACGTGGCGGTCCGCGTGCCGGTCCGCCAGTAGTCGCTGAGACGCTCCGTCGTCAGGTCCAGCCGGTAGTCGGCCTGGCCGGCGGGAACCGGGAAGTTCCCCCAGGCGGCGTTGGAACTGCCCACGACCTTGCCGTCACGGTGGAGGACGGCCGTCACCGTGTCGCCGGCGGGGTAGGTCGGCTCGTCCATCGTTCCGGGCGATCCGGCCCTGCCGATGCCGCCCGACAGTCCGGGGGCCTGCTTGCGGGCCCAGTGGCCGGCCATCGCGTCCGTGTACTCCGGGATCGCCAGGCTCAGGACGTTGCCGGTGCGAACGGAGGGATTGCTCCAGCCACGCGGGATGGAGGGCCGGACAACGGCCTTGTACCACTCCTCCGTGGCCTTCTCCCCCGGCGCGTAGGTGCGGGGGGCGTCCTGCAGGCCCGACCGCATGGCGAAGTCCGCGTACGGGCTGGTGATGAAGTCGACGTGGTGCATCCACTCCGTGTCCCCGGAGGAGACGTACTCGGAGCGCGTCAGACCGGTCGGCACCGCGCGCGTGGTCTCCATGGTGACCTTCGCGAAGGGGCGCCAGCTGAAGCGCTGCTCGGCGGTCCAGTCCAGCGCGCTGTTGTCCGCGTAGGACGCCTTCACCTGCGCGGTGTTGCGGTCCGAGACGGTGTACGTCGCGTCCTGCGGGATCTGGTTCTTCCAGATCGCTCTGATGTCGTACAGGTACGGGCTCTTGACCGTCCCGGAGACGTCGACGAGGGCCTTGTGCTTCTTCATGTACTGCAGCAGCTCAGCCCCGTCGGCCGCCGTCACCCGGACCACGGGGACGGCGGAGCGGGTGTCCGTCGGCTGCCAGCGGGTCCAGGCCACCAGCCCCTCGGGCAGGACGATCACGAGGCCCTTGGCGCCGGCCCGCGCGGCCATCTCCGCGAGCTCGTACTCGCCCGAGGCTGTGTCGTCGCGCATCACGGCGAGCTTGCCTCGCACGGTGCCGGGCCGCAGGTCCGGGTTCTCGACGGTCCCCGCGTACACGGCGGTGAGCCGCTCGCCCTTCGGGTCGAACGGGGCGGAGCGTGCGAGGTAGTACGGATCCAGGTCGAAGTCCGCGCCGCGGACCTCGGTCCTGATGTCGGGAGCCGCCATTTCCCAGCGGGTGTTGAACTCGAACTCGCCCTCGGTGACCTTGGACGTGGGAGTGACGTACAGGTCGACCGACCCGCCGCCGTCCTCGTAGTAGGTGGTCCGGGCCGCCGCCGCGCCGTCGATCTTCCGGTACGTCTGGAACGTCGCGTTGTTGCGCCGCTCGGCGGGCATGGGTGTGCGCACACGCACCGGTTCGGCCTTGCGCGCGTCCAGGGTCACGGTCGTGTCCCCGGCGACCTTCACCTCGGGCTCCACGACGTGGATGAGCCGCGTGTCGCCGCCGCTGTGGTGCAGCAGCGTGCCGCCGAACTGGTAGGTGCCCTCCTCGACCTCGAAGACCAGGGGGTCCCAGCTGACGAACTGGACGTCCGTTTCTCCTCCGAAGACGTCCACGATGTTCCAGCCGGTTGCCTCACCGTCAGGGCCGTGGGACTCGATGGTGACCTTGTGCATGGGGCCACGGACGATCAGGCTGACGGTGGTGTGGACCGAAATCCCGTCGGAGGACGTGGCGGTGACGTAGCCGTAGTAGGAGCCGCGGCCCGCCTTGACCGGGTCGACGCCGACCGGGACCTCGGTGGTCGCGCCCGGGGCGACCCGGACGGTGCCCGCTCCCAGCGTCAGTCCCTGGGCGGGCAGTTCCCTGCCGCCGTTGGTGGCCAGCGCGGCACGCAGGTTCAGCGAGACCTCGGCGTCGGAGTGGTTCGTGTAGCGGATCACTCCGGCCCGCTCCACCGGGGAGCCGTCCCTGCCGAACGGACCCATCGCGATCGTGCCGGTGGCGGTGACGGGTGCGGAGAAGGCCGCCTTGACGTCGACGCGGCCGCCGCCCTGCTGGGTCGGCACCTGACCGGACACCGTACGGGACGTGCTGATCAGCGCGTCCTTGAGCTGCTGCCCGGTCCAGTCGGGGTGTTGCCCGGCGAGCAGCGCCGCGGCACCGGCCACGTGCGGCGTCGCCATGGACGTACCGTCCGCGGCGACGTAATGGTCGTCGATCGGGGCGCCCATGGTCGTACCGGCGGCGCGCGCGGCGACGATGCCGACGCCCGGAGCCGTGATGTCCGGCTTGACGGCCTTGTCGCCGACACGCGGCCCACGGCTGGAGAACGAGGCCAGCGAGTCGTCACGGTCGACGGCGCCGACGGTGAGGGCGGCGTCGGCCGCGCCGGGCGACCCGACCGTCATCTCGCCCTGCCCGCCGCTGTTTCCGGCGGCGACGACGAAGAGCGCGCCGCTGCTGCGGGAGATCTCGTTGACGGCGAGGCTCATGGGGTCGGTGCCGTCGGTCTGCATGTCCGCGCCCAGGCTCATGTTGATGACCCTGGCGCCCTGGGCCGCGGCCCACTCCATGCCCGCGACGATCTGGGACTCGGTGCCGTAGCCGTCGTCACCGAGGACCTTGCCCACCAGCAGGTCGGCGCCGGGCGCGACGCCCTTGCGCAGGCCGTCCGAGGCGGCGCCGCTGCCCGCGGCGGTGGCGGCGACGTGTGTGCCGTGCCCGAAGTGGTCCTTGGTCGAGCCGCTGCCGGAGAAGTCCTTGGCCTCGGAGACGCGGCCGGCGAGGTCGGGGTGCGTCTGGTCGGCACCGGTGTCGAGGACCGCGACCTTGACGCCCTCGCCGTGGTAACCGGCGGCCCATGCAGCCGGGGCGTTGATCTGCGCGGTGCTGCGATCCAGTGTCGGACGCACCTTGTGGTCCAGCCAGATCTTCGGGGTCGCCGCCACCGCCCTCGCGACGGACGCGTCCGTCGCCGGTGCGAGCTGCTTCCAGAAGGCGGCCAGGTCCTGGTCCGCGACGCTCAGGGCCTGGGCGTCGATGCTCTTCAGTTGCCGCGGCTCGCCTGAGCCCTCGTGGAACTCCGCGAGCGCGTCCTCCCGTTCGGCCGCTGCGCGCGCCGAACCCTTGGGAGCGGACACGATCAGGGGCAGGGCGTCGGCGTGCGCCTCGTCGTACCCCTGGGCGATGAGAGCGCCGACGTCGAAGAGCCCCGCGTCCAGCCGCTCGCTACGGACCAGCGGCGCCGCGTCGGACGGCAGGACGGTCAGGCCGCCGTCGCTTTCGGTCACCTGGAAGAAGACGTTCTCGCGCCCCGGCGCGCGCCGCACCGAGGCGGTCTTCCTGCCGTCCGGCGCGTCGCTGACGGTGACCACGTCACCGGTGATCAACCGCACGGTGCTCGTGCGATCGCCGGATGCCGGCGTGGGGGTGTCGGCCCCCGGCGGAGACTGGGCGGCAACGGGCGTTATCGCGCCCGTCGCCACTACGGCCGACATCGATATCACCGCCCAAAGGCGGATGCGTCTCATGGGTTGGTTACAGCCTCTCTTGTCATTTCCCGGCATCGGAATCAGGGCGGCAACGCACTGGCCTGTCACACAGGGGACTTGTGGGACGAGCGGCAGCCGGCCACGACATCGGGGGCTGCCGGGCTCGGGGCGAGGCGTTGCCGCCCCGGTCGGCCTCAGCTGGCGGCGCTGCCGGTCAGGCCGGCGCGGAGTGCGGGCCGGCCGCAGCCGTGCGGGCCGTGCTCGGCACCTCGCCGGCGGCCGGCGTCCATCCTGTCGCTGTCCACGCCAGCAGGCGGTTCGGTGCCATGCGCAAAAACCCTTCGTCAACCGGGGTTCACAACCTGTCCGAGATCATGCGCCCCGCGACCTGGCGTGTCACCGTCCTCCACGTGGCACGAATGCGCCATGTCGAAACTGCGACAGCCGTCGCCTCCAGGTGGGCGCGCGCAGCCCCCACTCCTGTCGACCACGCCCAGCCACGCCGCCCTGGGCGGGACCTGTTGGTGGATAATTGCGCAATTACTGGACATCCCAGTAGATTTCAGCCTTCACTTCGAGATGTCACTGACAGACGGGCAACGGATGACAACGGACTACCGCCTCGCGGTGACGAGCCGGATCACACCGGCGGCGCACCAGGAAGGACAACCCCGCCGATGACCGGTCGCACCACGACATCCCGGGCCGACATCCGTGGCTTTCGCGCCGGCGACGGACCGCAGGTGGTGGAGGTGTGGCGGCGCAGCGCGCCGGCCGACGCCGTCACTGCGGACCGCTTCCGTTCCCTGGTGCTGCTCGACGCCAACTTCGATCCGGAGGGTCTTCGGGTCGCCCTCGAAGGGGACCGTGTCGTCGGTGCGGCCTACGCGGTGCGCCGTCTGACGCCGATGACGGGCACCGACCTGGAGCCGGAGCAGGGCTGGATCCCGTTCTTCTTCGTCGACCCGGCCGTTCGCAGGCGCGGCCTCGGCCGCCGGCTGCTGGCCGACGCCCTCGACTGGCTGCACGGCCACGGCCGCACCCGGGTGGACTTCTCCTCGTACACCCCCAACTACGTCCTGCCCGGCCTGGACGCCGAGACGTACCCGGAAGCGGCCCTGCTCCTGGAGTCCCTGGGCTTTCGCACGCTGTACGAGGCGGAGGCGATGGACCGCGGCCTGGTGGGCTATCGCTTCCCGGAGCACGTCGCGCGCCGCGTCGAGGAACTGACGGCGCAGGGCTACCGGTTCGCCACCCCGTCCGACGACGACCTGGTGGATCTGTTCGCGCTCGCCGGCAGCCACTTCGGTCCGGACTGGGCGTGCACGATCCGCGCGTGTCTGGCCGCCGGCACGTCACTCGACCGGATCGTCGTCGTCCGGGACCCTTCGGGCCGCCTGGTCGGCTGGGCGATGCACGGCGCGTTCGACGCGGTGGACGAGCGGTTCGGCCCGATCGGCGTGCTGGAGGAGATGCGCGGCACCGGACTCGGCGAGGTCCTCCTGCACCTGGTCCTGGAGAGGATGCGGGCGCGCCGCGCGCACTCCGCGTGGTTCCTGTGGACCGGCGCGCAGTCCCCGGCAGGCCACATGTACCGCAAGACCGGCTTCACCACGACCCGCGTGTTCCGCGTGATGCGCCGCGAGGCCGCCGGATGACCACGGCCCGCCGCACCGGCGGCCTGAGCCGCCGTCACTTCGCGCTTGCGCTCCCCTCGGCGCTGCTCGCCTCCGGATGCGCCGCGCCCCATCAGGGCACCGGGCGGCCCGGGGACCCGGTCGTCCTCACCCTGCTGACCCACTACGCGAGCGGGGTGCTCAAGGAGGCCCTGCAGGGACCGGTCGACGAGTGGAACACCGCCCACGACCGGGTCAAGGTGCAGACCAAGGCCGTCGAGTTCACGGACCTGCTGACCACGTTCATGGTCCGGCAGGCCGCGGGGCAGGGCGCCGACATCCTCCACCCGTACTGCTTGTGGAACGGCCAACTGGTCCAGGCCGGCGTCCTGCGACCCGCCCCCCGGGAGCACGCCGAGGAGATCACACGCGGCTACAGCGCCGCCGCGGTCGACGCCGCCTCGGTGGGCGGCCAGGTCTACGGCTATCCCACCGAGGTGCAGACGTACGCCCTCTACTACAACAAACGGCTGCTGCGCGAAGCCGGCGTCGACGGCCCACCACGCACCTGGCGGGAACTGGAGGAAACCGCCTACCGCACCGCCAGGCGTGACCGGTACGGCAACACACTGGTCCAGGGCTTCGGGCTGTCGACCGTCGACGACTCCACCACGGTCGGCCAGACACTCGCCCTGCTCAACGCCGCCGGCGGCGTGTTCGTCTCCAAGGACGGCAGGAGCACCGCCATCGACTCGCCGGCCGGACGGGCCGTGTTCGATCTGGAGCACCGCCTCGTCGTCGGAGGTGCCAGCGCCCCCGGTGTCAACGTCTACAAGGCGTTCCGGTCCGGGCAGGTGGCCATGGTGGTCAGCGCCGGCTGGTGGACCGGGAGCCTCAAATCCCTGATGGGCAAGGACTACCGCGACGTCGGCGTCGCGCCACTGCCCCTCCCCGAGGCGGACGGCAGGCGCGCCACGCTCTCCACCGGTTTCATGCTGGGGGTCAACGCCGACAGCAAGCACCCGCGCGCGGCCTGGGAGTTCCTGCGCTGGCTCAACACCGAGAAGGTGAACGTCAAAGGCGCCCAGGGGGGCGGGAGGGCGACCCGGATGAGCTCCCTGCAGGTCTCGGCCGGTTCCCTCACCGGCCGCGCCGACGACATGCGCACGCTCCTGGGCACGCACAGTGACCCGAACCTGCGCCCCTTCCTGGACGCGCTGGCGTACTCGGTGCCGGAACCGAACGTGCCCGGCGCACAACAGGCCAAATCGCTGCTGCGCAAGAACGTCGAGGCGCTGTGGACCGGCCAGCAGACGGTCGACCAGGCCCTGCGCACCACCCGCCGTCAGGTCGACCGAGAGGTGTCACGCTCATGGTGAACGCGCTGACGCCGGCCACGACCGAGCGGGCGGCACCCAGCACGCGCTCCGCCTCGCCCGCCGTCGACGGCCACGCCCGGGCCCGGCGCCGCCAGGCCGTCGTCGCCTATCTCTTCCTCGCGCCGACGTTGCTGTTCTTCGCCGTCTTCCTGCTCCTGCCGCTCGGTTTCGCGCTGCTGCTGTCGATGTCCCGCTGGGCCGGGTTCGACCTCGGCGGTATCGAACCGGTCGGCATGGACAACTTCACGGGCCTCTTCGCGGAGGGGTCGACGTTCCTGGCACCGATCCTCACCAACACGCTGCTGTTCGCCCTGGGCACCGTGGTCCTCTCGCTCGCCGGCTCCGTGGTCGTCGCCACCTGCATCGACAACCTGCGGTTCCAGGGTCTGTGGCGCACGCTCTACTTCCTGCCGATCGTGACGACCGTCGTCGCCGTCGGCAACGTGTGGAAGTACATGTACGAGCCGGGCGGCCTCGTCAACGGCGTGCTCAACTCCCTCGGGCTCGGCTCCGTTGCCTTCCTCCAGGACCCGGACACCGCGCTGCCCTCGGTCGTGGTCGTCCATGCCTGGGCCTCGGTCGGCTCCGCGATCCTCGTCCTGACCGCCGGGCTGAAGTCCATTCCCGAGTCGTACTACGAGGCCGCGGCGCTCGACGGCGCCGGACCGATCACCGTGTTCTGGAAGATCACACTTCCGCTGCTGCGGCCGTCCCTGCTGCTCGTGTGCATCACCCAGTTCATCAGCGGCCTGCAGTCGTTCGCGCTGATCACCGTGATGACCAAGGGCGGGCCGGGCGACGCGACCAACGTGGCTGCCCTGGAGATGTACCGGCAGGCCTTCTCGTACGGCCAGTGGGGCCCTGCGAGCGCCGCCGCCTTCGTGCTCTTCGTGGTGGTTCTCGTGGTCACGCTGGCGCAGTTGTGGATCTTCCGACGCAAGGAGGAGGACGTTTGACTTCCTCCCCCGCCTAGAGGCGGGGAATTCCAGCGGCCGCCCGCTGGGGTTCCTGCTTCGCCGACCACCGCCCCGTCCGGGAGGACTCCCGTTGAGGTCTTACACCGTCTCCACAGGCAGACGCCGCCAGCCCGGCGGCCAGGATGTTGCGTGCCGCGTTCGAGTCGCGGTCATGCACGGCGCCGCAGCCACACGTCCACTCGCGGACGTTCAGCGTCAGCTTCTCGCGGACCGTGCCGCAGGCTCCACACAGCTTCGAGCTGGGGAACCAGCGGTCGATCACGACGAGTTCGCGCCCGTACCAGGCGCACTTGTACTCGAGCATGGAGCGCAGTTCCGTCCACGACGCGTCGCTGATCGCTCGCGCGAGCGAGCGGTTCTTGACGAGATTGCGGACGGTGAGGTCCTCGATCACGACCGTTTGGTTCTCACGGACAATTCGAGTCGACAACTTGTGCAAAAAGTCGCGGCGCCGGTCGGCGATCCGCGCGTGAACCCTGGCGACGCGACGCCGGGCCTTCTCCCGGTTCGCCGAGCCCTTCGCCTTTCGCGACAGCTCCCGCTGCGCGCGGGCGAGACGGGCGCGGTCCCGCCGTTCGTGCCGGGGGTTGGCGATCTTCTCGCCGGTGGAGAGCGTCGCAAGGGAGGTGATTCCGGCATCAAGGCCGACAGCAGGGTCGGTTGCGGGCGCTGGGGAGATGGTGTCCTCGACGAGCATCGAGACGAACCAGCGTCCAGCCGCATCGCGGGACACGGTGACCGTCGTGGGCTCCGCGCTCCGCGGGAGGGGACGCGACCAGCGGATGTCCAGCGGCTCTGCCGTCTTGGCCAGCGTGAGCTGTCCGTCGCGCCACTTGAAGGCGCTGCGGGTGTACTCGGCCGACGCACGGGACTTCTTCCGGCTCTTGTACCGCGGATACTTGGCCCGCTTGGCAAAGACGTTCCCGAACGCCGTCTGAAGATGCCTGAGTGCCTGCTGGAGCGGGACGGAGGACACCTCCGTCAGGAAGGCGAGTTCCTCGGTCTTCTTCCACTGTGTCAGCGCGGCGGACGACTGCACGTAGGAGACACGGCGCTGCTCGCCGTACCAGGCCCGTGTGCGCTCCTGCAGCGCCTTGTTGTACACGAGCCGGACACAGCCGAACGTGCGCGACAGCTCAGCCGCCTGCTCGCCCGTGGGGTGAAAGCGGTACGTGAAAGCCCGCTTGACCTGCCGCGTCATGCCTCACAAGCCATCAGCTCCCTTCTGAGCAGCGGGAATCGGCCGGACAACGGTGGACACCGGTCCACCCTGACGGCGAACCGCCTGTTACCGCCCTGCTCCGCAGGAGCTCCGCTCCCTCCCCAGCCTGAAGGCCAGGGCATCCATGAAGGAGAGCACCGATGATCCGCCGCCGTATCCCGTGGTTGTCGTACCTGGTGGTCGTGACGGGCGCCGTGCTCACGGTGGTGCCGTTCCTCGACATGGTGATGACGTCGTTCAAGGGGGCCGGTGAGGCCGGCACACTGCCGTACCGGTTCGCGCCCAAGGCGTTCGACCTGTCGAACTACCGGGCGGCGATCGACCAGCTCGATCTGCCGGTGCTCTTCCGCAACAGCGTCGTCGCGACCCTCGTTATCACCGGGTCGGTGCTGATCACGTCATCGCTCGCCGGCTACGCGCTCGCCAAACTCCGCTTCCCCGGCCGGAACTTGATCTTCCGACTCGTGCTGTCGACGATGATGTTCCCCCCGTTCCTCTTCTTCATCCCGCACTTCCTGATCCTGGTGCACTGGCCGCTCGCGGGCGGCAACGACCTGTTCGGGCGCGGCGGCGCGGGCCTGACCGTCAGCATCGCGGCGCTCGCCATGCCGTTCCTCGTCAACGGCTTCGGCATCTTCCTGATGCGCCAGTTCATGGTCTCGATCCCGGACGAGGTCCTGGAGGCCGCGCGCATCGACGGTGCCGGCGAGTTCGCCGTGTGGTGGCGGATCGTCGTACCGCAGACCAGGCCGGTCGTGCTGACGCTCGGTCTGCTGACCTTCGTCCAGGCGTGGAACGAGTACATCTGGGCGCTGCTCATCTCGACCGCCAACCCGGACGTGATGACCATGCCCGTCGGCATCCAGTTCCTGCAGGACTACGTGGATCCGACCCGCACGATGCCGATCGTCATGGCCGGTCTCGTCCTGAGCATCCTGCCGGTCCTGATCCTCTTCCTGCTGCTGCAGAAGTACTACATCCGCGGCGTGATGCTCAGCGGCCTCAAGTAGGAAGCCTCGGCACATCACGTCGTCGTGCCTTGCCGACCGGCGCAGGACCCCGTGCCGCACGGGGTCCTGCTGTCGCGTCGTCAGCTGGACGGGACGGTGACGGCCCGGGCGTTCCATCCGGAGACACGTACGCGTGGGGTGCGGTCCGGGTCGGCTGTCCGGTGGGAGGCCACGAGAGTTGCCGATTCGCCGGGCCACAGGCTGATCTGGTTGTCGTTCCAGTGGACGGGCAGTGCGGGAGTCCTCCCGTCCGCCGACATCAGGTCGACGTCGGTGAGCAGAGCGGGGGCTTTCGTGGTGCCCGGGTGACGCAGGGTCACGGTGGTCGTCGACATGCCGGCTCTGGTCTCCGTCGTCGTGGCTGTCACGTCCAGGGCGACCTGCGGCATCGAGTTCAGTCCCGTGAGGTCGGCGTAGGAGGTGGTGGGCGTGTAGTACCAGTCGGTGCGGGCGTAGTCGAGGACATCCTTGCGGGTGGAGAGCCAGTAGACGTTGCGGCCCAGTTCCCGGCCGGCGGAGTCGGTGAGCAACAGCCGGGCCAGGTAGGTCTTCGCCAGACCGGGGACCGTGTTCGGGAGGGTCAGCGAGGTGGTGGTCACGCCGCGGGCCTCGACGTCGACACCGGTCACCGTGCGGTCGTACTTCTCGGTCCCGTCGGGGTTGAAGAGCGTGACCCGGGCGTTCAACCCGGCGGCGACGGTCGCGCGGTTGTTGACGATGCTCACCGTGCGCTTGTCGTAGCCGTACTGGATGTGGAGGGGTTCGTTGGCCTTCTTCGCGCCGAAGTAGGACCCGTTCTGGTCGAGATAGCGGTCGATGAGCTGCCAGTGGAGGGAGGTCCAGCCGCTGTTGAGCATCCAGTAGATGACGCCGGTCGCCGGGGCGGAGGCGTCCTTGGCGTTGCGGGAGTACGCCTCGAACTGCGCCCGGACGTTCTCGTACTGGGCGAGCTGTGCCTTGCGTACGTAGTCGCCGAGATCCTTCGGGCGTCCGTAGCGGCCGGCGAGCGCGGCGTTGTACAGCTTCAGTGTCGAGAACGTGGCTGAGGGAGAGCGGTGGTACTGGGGAGCCGAGGGCTGCTTCCAGAGGGTCTGCAGCTCGGCCGGGGTCAGCATCCGCCGCAGTGTGTCGAGCGTGGGGATGCTGGGGCCGGCGCTGGTCTCGGAGTTGAAGCCGGTGGCTCCTCCCTCGCGCTTGTCGTACCAGTAACCGGGCGGAACCCAGTCGTAGGGGCCGGTCATCCGCATCCCGGAGCGGCCGGTGACGGGTGTCGGCTTCCCGGAGGCGGAAGGGATCACGGGCACCTTCCAGTCGGCCGCCCGCAGCGCTTCGAGGTATCCCGACTCGATCTTGGCGTTGGGCGCCGCGTCACTGCCGATCAGGAACGAGATCACGCTCGGGTGGTCGCGCAGCCGGGCCGCCTCGGCGGCCATCGACGCCTGGGCGACCGCATGGTCGGCGGCGTCCCACTTCTCCCCGGACTCCGCGGGGTTGACCTCCCCTTCCCACTTGTTGCAGCACTCCCAGCCGGCGATCGTGAGGATTCCGTACCGGTCGGCGAGGTCGAAGAACTCGTCGGGCTCCAGGTGGCCTTCCAGGCGCAGTGTGTTCAGGCCCAGGTCACGGACGTACTGGAGGCGGTCCTCGACGTAGGTGGGGTCCCAGCGCAGGAACTCGTCGGGGGACCAGCCGGCGCCCTTGATCAGCAGCGGGCGGCCGTTGATCCGGTACTGCCGCGCGCCGTCGGCGTTGATCGGTGCCTGCACGTCGCGGATGCCGAAGGTGGTGTGTGCGGTGTCGGAGGTGACCCCGTCCACCGTCACTGCCAGGTCGAGGTCGTACAGGGGCTGCTTGCCCATCCCGGCGGGCCACCATACGCGTGGCGAAGGCACATGGAGTGCGGGTTGGTCGGCGGGAGAGTAGACCACGGTCCGACTCTCCCCGGGCTTCAAGGTCACCTGCCGGCCGAGGGCCGCGGGCCCCGCCGTGCCGGAGAGGCGCGCCGTGACGGTGTCGGGTGAGTCGTTGCGCAGGCGGGCCTTGACGGTCAGGTCGGCGGAGGCCAGCGACGGCACGGCCAGGTCGCTGACGACGTGGGCGTCACGGAGGACCACGGGGCCGCTGCGGCGGACGACGACGTCGCGCACGATGCCCATGTTCCGGTCCGGCGGCGGCTGCAGCCAGTCCAGCCAGCCCACGGTGAGGTGCTTGCGCGGGTCGTTGGGCTGGATCCGGAAGGCGACCGTGTTGGTGCCCGGCCTGATCAGCGCGGTGATGTCCAGCTCGTGTCGGGTGTAGGTCCCGGCGACCGTGCTCGCCGTCGCGATGCGGCGGCCGTTGACGAAGACGTCGGCGGCGGAGGTCACCCCGCTGAAGTCGAGATACGTACGACCTGCCCGGCTGTCCTCGACCGAGAAGTCGGACCGGAACCACCACGGGACCGTGAAGTCGGCGGCCGGGATCCGCTTCTGGTTGGTGGAGTGGAACGGGTCGGGGTGGACGCCGGCCGCCAGCAGGGCGGCGAGGACGGTGGAGCGAGGGCCGGCCTGGTACCAGTCCTTCGTCCGATAGCCGGGGCTGGACACCTCGGCCGCCGGGTCCTTCACGGAGGCGGTCGACTGGATCATGAACCCGGCCAGCGCCCTGCTGGAGTCAGGAGCGACGGTGACCACGGCGGCGGCCGGCGTACCGGTCGCCGCCTGGCCGGTGAAGCCGACCGGGGTCAGGGCGGGGGCCAGGAAGGCCAGCAGGCCCAGGAGTGCGGAGACGGCGAACCGGCCGGGTGCGCGAGGCCGGCGGCGTGACGGGCCACCGGCCGGGACGGGCCACCGGAACGGGTAACCAGAGCGGCACGGCGACACCCGGCCCAGCTGTTGAGACATGCCACTCAGCATGGTGCCGAAGCCTTGCCGGGCGACGCTCCACATGCCGCGCGTCGCCCGTTCGCAGCAACCGGAGCGGGCGGGTAGGAGTAATGAAGCGGCTCAGGCGAGACGAGTGTCACTCCCCGCAAAATATGCATCCAAGATGCAACATTGCTAGCGTGTGGCTCGTGAGACTGACCAGGTACACGGACCTCGCACTCCGGGCGGTGATGCGCCTCGCCGTCGTGGACGACGAGGAGTTGCTGACCACACGGCAGATCGCCGCCTCGATGAACGTCCCCTACACGCACATGGCCAAGGCCATCGCGCAGCTGCAGAGGCTGGGGGTGATCGAGGCACGTCGCGGACGTAACGGCGGGCTGTCACTCACCGACACGGGCCGCCGTACGCGCGTGGGCGATCTGGTCAGGACCCTGGAGGGGAACCGGGAAGCCGTGGTCTGCGAGGGCGACACCCCCTGCCCCCTCGCGGGTGCCTGCCGACTGCGACGGGCACTGCTGGAGGCGCAGGAGGCTTTCTACTCCTCACTGAACGGCGTGACCGTGGCCGATCTGGTGACGGCGCCGACGGGACCCGTACTGCTCTCACTGGGCGCTCCCCCGGACTGACCGGCCCAGCCGCCGGCGGCGCCGCAGCCCCCGACCGTCTCGCACCACCGCAACGACGACCGTCGCACAGACCCTGCACGACCAAAAATACGCATCTGAAATACCAGTTAACCCAACACCGAAAGAGGAGAGTGCCTGATGCTTTCTGCGCAGTCGGAGCCCATCGTCCGGGCGACGCTTCCCGTTGTCGGAGCCTCACTGACGTCGATCACGGCCCGGTTCTACGAGCGCCTGTTTGAAGACCGCCCTGAACTGCTGCGGAACCTCTTCAACCGCACCAACCAGGTCACCGGCTCCCAGCGCGAGGCCCTGGCCGGTTCGGTGGCCGCCTTCGCCACCATGCTGGTGGAGCGGCCGGACGAGCGCCCGGACGCCCTCCTGTCGCGCATCGCCCACAAGCACGTCTCGCTGGGCATCACCGCCGACCAGTACACCTTGGTCGGACGCCACCTGCTCGGAGCGGTCGCCGAGGTCCTCGGTGAGGCCGTCACCACCGAGGTCGCCGCCGCATGGGACGAGGTCTACTGGCTGATGGCCAACGCCCTGATCGCCATCGAGGCCCGTCTGTACGCCCAGGCCGGCGTCGAGAACGGTGACGTATGGCAGCGTATGGAGATCACCGAGCGGCACCAGGAGTCCGACGACGCCGTCTCCCTGGTCCTGCGCCGGACCGACGGCCGTCCCGCCACACCCTTCCGGCCCGGCCAGTACGTCAGCGTTCGTGTCGGCCTGCCCGACGGTGCCCATCAGATCCGCCAGTACAGCCTGTCCACCGCCCCCGGCCAGAAGACCTGGCGCATCACCGTCAAGCGTGAGCGCGACGCCCACGGCAGGGTCCCCGACGGGGAGGTCTCGTCATGGCTGCACGCCCACGCCGAGGTCGGTGACCCCTTGGAGGTCTCGCTGCCGGCGGGTGACCTCGTCCTGCCCGACACCGGCTCCCCGCTCTTCCTCGCGTCCGCGGGCATCGGCATCACCCCGATGCTGTCGATGCTCGACCACCTCGCTCTCACCTCTTCCACGCGCTCCGTCACCGTCGTCCACGCCGACCGCACGCCGCGCGACCACGTGCACCGTCACGAGCAGGCCGATCTCGTCGACCGCCTGAACAACGCCGACTTGCACCTGTGGTACGAGAACGACCACCACCACTCCCCCGCCGCCAACGTCTTCGCCGGCCGGGCCTCACTCGACCGCCTCACCCCCGACTCGGGCACCACCGCCTATCTCTGCGGGCCGCTGCCCTTCATGCGCGCCGTGCGCGGCGAGCTGCTGGCCAAGGGGATACACCCCTCCGCCATCCACTACGAGGTCTTCGGCCCCGACCTCTGGCTCAGCAAGTAGGGCCGGATCGGGCGGCGTCGTCCACCCGCCCCGGCCGTGGAGCCTGTGGACACCTGAGCACTCTCAGCTCAGTTCCGTCTTCTCGGGCTCCCCGCGGGCGCGGCATCGGCGATGGCCGGGGCGCTCGCTGCCCTCGCCGACGTTCTGCGTGAGGAACTCGATCGAGAGTTTGGGGTCGCCGAGGACCCTGTCACCGACCCGCGCGGCACCGGCCACCGCCGGATCGTCCGTCACGTGCAGCAGTTCGGTGCCCTCGGGCAGGTCGTCACCTGCGACGTATGTGTAGCAGCGGAACACCTCGGCACCGATGACCACCACCAGGTCGTGCCCGGCGAGCCGGTCGCTGACGCCCTTCAGCGACATGCCGAGGGGCCCCTGGTAGAGCGGGGGTTCTCGGGGAACGAGGCGCGGTCGGCAAGGGGCGCGCCGTGGACAGCCGCGTTCACCCTCTCCGCCAAGGCGACAGCGGCGGCACTCGACGCGGAACTCGTCACCAGGGCGGACCATCGCCGCGTCGCCGACCAGCCACCGGCCCGGTCCACACCTGGACCGAAGACCAGAGCCGGCCGACGACTCGCGGTGATCCGCTCGGCGAAACGCACGTCGTGAACGGTTGGCCGCCTACTCATGGTGCGCCTTCGGTCTCGGCTCCGGCCGCGCCGCCGGCGGCATCAGCGACCGCGACTCGCTTGCGATCGCCACCGTCGGCCGAGGAGGACGACGGCCGCACCTGCGGTCACTGACGCGGCGGATATGCCGCCGAGAATGACGGCGTGCGTGGTCTGCCGCCCGGAGCCGGTGTCGGCGAGGGTCCTGCCCGAAGGATCGTCGGCGGTCATCGAGGGGCCGACGGTCTGTGCGGCCTGCTCGATCAGGCGGGTGACCGCGCCCGGCTGGGACACCGCGACGGCGTGGGACGCCTTGACCTCGACGGTGTGCGCGTGGGCGCGCCGGGCCATGAAGCGTTGCGAGGCCGGCGGGATGTTGCGGTCCTCGGTGGTGACCAGGGTCCAGGCGGGGATCGTCCTCCAGGCGGCCTCGGCGGCCTTGTCCTGCAGGGCCGAGGCGGCCACGGGACGCTGAGTGGCGGCCATCAGGTCGGTGACCGACCTGGGTACGTCGGCGGCGAACTGGTCGTGGAACTTCTCGTCCTTGATGTACTGGTCGGTACCGGTGCCACCACCGGGAAGGGGGAACGGCACGTTCTTGAGGGCGCTGCCGAGAGTGCTCCCGGGGAACTTGTCGGACAGTTCCAGAGCACTTTCTCCCACCGCCGGGCTGAAGGCGGCGACGTAGACCAGCGCCTTGACCTGGGCGTCACCGACAGCGGCTTCGCTGATCACGGCGCCGCCGTAGGAGTGACCGACGAGCACGACTGGTCCCCGCACGCTCTTCAGCACACTGTGGACGTACTCGGCGTCACTGGCCAGCCCGCGCAGTGGATTGGCGGGAGCGACGACCGGGTACCCCGCCTGCTGGAGGAGCTTGACCACTCCGTTCCAGCTGGACGCGTCGGCGAAGGCACCGTGTACCAGCACGATGGTGGGCTTCACGCCGCCCGCGCCACCATCCGCCGAAGCCGGTGCCGCCGGGGCCGCGCACAGGAGGGCGACGGCGAATCCAGCCGCCGCGCCGTGAAGACGCCGTGTGCGGCGTCGTATGCCATGGACCGTGCTCATGCCGTTCTCGCCTTCCGTCGGGCTCTACGGCAACACGCTTCACGCGTCCGTGGCACCGGGCCAGCTCACGCGATGCAATCGGGTGAACCCGGTACGGCAGTGGGTGTGACCGCGCCGGCGAGAGGTGTGGGAAGGGCTCGGACCAGCAAGCGGAGATGCTGGTCACTACGGACACCGGGCTGTGCGGGGCACCGCCAGGACAACTGATTACCTATGAAGCCGTCGACTTCGGCAGGATGGGCGCCATGATCGAGATCCGGACCCCCCGCCTCATCCTCCGCCGCTGGCACGACGACGACCTCGTGCCCATGGCCGACATCAACGCCGATCAGCAAGTCATGCGCTGGATCGGCGACGGCTCGACGCGCAGCCTGGAGCAGACGGCGCAGGACATCGAGCAGTGGGAGGAGGAATGGGACGAGGAAGGCTTCGGCCTCTTCGCCGTCGAACTGCTGGCCTCGGGTGAACTGGCCGGACTCACGGGACTGTCCGTGCCCGAGTTCCTGCCCGAGGTACTGCCCGCCGTGGCGATCAGCTGGCAGTTCGGCTCACAGTTCTGGGGCCAGGGATACGCATCCGAAGCGGCCCACGCCACACTGGAGTTCGCCCTCCAGGACCGCGGCCTCGACCGCGTCATCAGCATCAACCGCATCGGCAACGACGCCTCCGAGAACGTGATCCGAAAGCTCGGGATGACGCCAGACCGCGACACCACACACCCGGCATACGGCTTCCCCCTGCGCGTGCACCACATCGACCTCACCGAGTTCCACGCCTGAACACGCGCCCGAACCCGCCGCACGGCGGCTTCTGGCGCACCGACGCCCTCGAATTCGCTCGGGGCGGCCCCTGCGGTCCAGGCACTCTGGTCACTCCTCACACTCGAACCTGGCTCCGGTTCCCCCTCCGACTCCGACACCGGCTCCGACTCCGTGGAAAAAAGTCCCTGCGGTGCGACATAGGTCCCGGGGCCGTCAGGCGTCTGAGACGTGTAGCCATTCACCGAGTGGACGGATCAGCGGAGGATTCATGAGGATGAACAGGGTCGTCATGGCGGCGGTCGTGACGGCGGCGTTGGCGGCCGGGACGGGGACGGCTCTCGCCGGGGGCGGCCAGGCCTCCGGCGGTGCCGACGCGGAAGGCCTGAACATCGCGGCGGGCAAGGCGGCCGCGGGCGGCCAGGAACAGGCGGGGGTGGGGACGCCAGCGCGTGCCGACGCCTCTACCACCGGTCCGCGGGTCGTGCGGCCGTACCAGCCGGTGGAGATCGGGCAGGGGGCGAAGATGGGACTCCTGCCCGAGGGCAAGCAGAACTACGTGGTGGCGTGGAACGACTTCGAGGAGGCCGTTCAGCAGGCCAAGAGCCTCGTCGGTGACGACATCCGCCCCAACAGCCTCAGCGGCGGGATGGGCGTCGACGGGGACGACGTACTGTTCACCGGCGCCTTCCGCACCGACGAGGTACCGGCGCGCATCACCCTGTGCCTCGGCACCGGTGCCGAGGTGGAGGCCGGCATGCTGAGACTGCCCGGCAGGCCGGGCTGGGGCACGTACTACCACGACGCGGCCGGCGCCGGCAGGCCGCAGGGGGCGGTCACGGTCACCGCGTACGGCGCGGACGGCTCGGTCCTCGCCGACCTGACGTACGACGCCTCGCCCGCAAGCCGCTGACGCCCTTTCCGCACGCCTGGAGCTGAGGCCACGCCGTCGTGCCGTCCCGCGTTGCGGGCGACGGCACGACGGCGTGGCCCGGACCGGCGGCGGCCGACCCGAGGACTCGATTGAAGACGAGCACGGAGGCGGAGTTCCGGGCGTTCATGGTCAGCCGCTGGCCCCGTATGCTGCGCACCGCGCACCTGCTGACGGGGCAACACCACGACGCGGAGGACCTGGTCCAGACAGCCCTCGCCAAGGCCTATGTGAAGTGGGAACGCATACGGCGCACGGACGATCCCGATGCCTACGTCTGGCGAATCATGATCAATATCAATGTGGACCGGCTGCGCCGGATGAAGGGCCGTGAATGGCTGACCACGCGGTTCCCGGAGCCGGAGGCCCCGGACCACACCGACGGCTTCGCCGAACGCAGCGCGATACTCGACGCCCTCTCCCGGCTTCCGCCGAAACAGCGGGCGGTCACCGTGCTGCGGTATCTGGAGGACCGCAGCGAGAGCGAGGTCGCTCGACTGCTCGGCACCACCGTCGGCACGGTGCGCAGCCATACGGCCCGAGCGCTGAAGAAGCTTCGCGAACACGCCGTCATGTCCGAACCGGCCACCCTCGGCCGTGGCCGCGGCACGAGAGGGGGCGGTCGTGACTGACGACCAGCGACTCGGCGAACTCCTCCGCAACGAGGCGGACACGTTCCCCACCAGCCCGGCCCCGGTCGACCACGTCGTGCGCAGGGGCCGCGTCGCACGCCGCCGCCGTACCGTCGTCGCGACCGGCGCCGTCACCGCGGTGGTCGCGCTGACAGCCGTGGGCCTGACGGACCTGGCCCGGACTCGGCCGACGCCTCCGACGTCCACGGCCACGGCCACACCCCGCCCCGCTCCGTCACCGGAACACCGGGGCCCTCGCACCGTCTCCCCGTACACGCCGGTGGACATCGGCCACGGCCACCGGATGGCGCTGCTCCCGGAGGGGCGGCAGAACTTCGTGGTGAGCAACGGCGACATCAGTGCCGCCATCGAACAAGCCAGGGACTCCATCGGCGACAGCCTCGGCCCCGACAGCCTCAGCTCAGGCCTCGAGGTCGGCGACGGGCCGCCTCTGTACTTCGGAGCCTTCCGCGCCAGAACTCCACCCACGTGGATAGAGCTCGTCTTCGACTCCGGACTGCGCCGGACCGCCCCAGCGCTGACGTTGCCCGGGGATACGGGATGGGGCACCTACTACGCCTTCACCGACGCCTCGACCGTGGACACCGACTACACGGTCAGGGTGTACGGAAAGGACGGTGAAGTGCTCCTGGCACAACGCTTCGAGGAGGTCGCCGGCCCCTGAAGGCTCTCCTGTCACTGCCGGCTCGCCCTCGCTACGAGCACCAGGGCATCGTCCTCATCGCCGGCCCGCCCAGCGGCTCAGCATGTCGACGGCCGCGGCACGGTCCGTGGAGGAGAGGGCGTCCAGCGTCACGTGGTGGCCGGCGTCCGGCGCCCACAGCACCCGGGAGTCGCGGGCGGCCGGCGGGAACGACTCGGCAACCGACGGATCCTGCGCGCCGTTGACGAACAGCAGCCGACTGCCGCTGCGGCGGACCCAGCGGTCGATGTCCGCCATGGCCCGCGGGTCGAAGGACATCGGGATGTCACGGGGGACGAAGACGCGCGGCGCGATGCCGTCCGGATGGCGCAGCAGGTCGGCCAGGTGAGCGGTGGGGACGTCGAGATACCCCATCTGCGTACCTAGTTGGTACCAGTACGGTATGTACTGCCGCGCGTTCGTGTCGGCGTACAGAGCGAGCCCGGCGGTGGTGTCCAGCCAGGTGTACAGCTCGTCGACGGAGGCGTCCGGCCGGGGGATCGCCGCGCGGTCCGCTGCGTCGGCGCCGTTCTGCCAGAACATGAACGGGGCGCGCAGGACGGCGACCTCCAGCGCCTGGTCCGGCTGCCGACGATGCGGAAGGAGTTGCCGGTCGCGGTCGCCCAGGCCTCGTAGCGGGCGCCCAGCTCGGTACGGTGGAGCAGCAGCCCGCGTTGGACCGCCCGGAGCGCCTCGCGGTCGGCTGCCGTACCCACCGTGTCCAGGAAGCGCAGGTAGGCGGAGTCGTCGCGGTCGTCCACGTTGTTCGGGGCGGAGTAGGCGAGGGTGCCGTCCACGTCGTGGGGGTGGAAGCGCCCGTGGTAGACGCTGGCCATGCCGCCCTTGCTGCCGCCGGTGGAGATCCACGCAGCCGGGTAGAGACGGCGGAAGACGCGGACGATGCGGTGATGGTCGTCGGCGGCCTGGCGGATGGTCAGGTGGGCGAAGTCGGCGGCGGCCCGGCGCGAGGTCCCGAAGTAGCGGTGCTCGAGCAGGAGTTGGTTGCCGCCCAGCAGTATCGCCGGCTCGGTGCGGCGGGGCGAGAGCGGGACCTCGTAGCCGGTCGTGGCCAGAATCATGGGACAGTCCGTGCCGGTGTGCAGGAGGGTGAGGCGCTGTTCGAAGGTGCCGGCGGAGTGGTCGGTGTGGTCTACGGGCTGACGCAGGCCCAGCACGAAGAACCGGTATCCCGGCTCGGCTCCGGGTCGCTCCTCGACGACCCGCAGTCCTGGCAGGGCGCGCAACCGCCGGACGATGTCGTCGTCGTACGTGCGTCGCGTCATGGACGCCGCCCGCACCGGTCCGGCCGCCGTTGCGGCTAACCCGGTGGCCGAAGCCGCCGTCGCCGCCGAGATCAGGAGGTGTCGTCTCGTCAAGGTGCGCATCGCAGTCCTCTCGTGCCGTCAACTGCCCCAGTACATCCGCGGGCGAGCACGGGCCGGATCCCGTGCGTGGGGGATCCGTCTCCCCCGGGCGAGGGAGACGGCGACAGGGAGGACGGTCGCGACGGGGAAACGGCGGGGCCCGTCGGCAGCGGAGGACGGTCTGTGGTCGCCTGCCGTCGGTTGCCGTTCGGGGGCAACCTCCTGCGGGGGCCGACGGTCTGACCCGTTGCCCGGAAGTCCACTGGAGGACACCCCCTGTTTCCCCGTGCGAGGACACATGCGTATGAGACCCGTGGTCGCCGTGCTGGGCACCACCGCCGCATTGGCGACACTCGCCGTACCCGGCGCCCACGCCGACGAGGGGCGCGGCAACACGAAGATCACCAACGTCGTCGTCAACGGCGGCAAGGGCATACCCGTCGGCACCGGCGGCAGGTTCTTCGGCTACAGGATCACCGCCTCCGACAACTCAGGCCTGCGCAGCGTCGAGGCGTGGCTGTGGCGGGGCACGAGCTTCGACCGGCGGACCGCCCTCACCGGCGGCGCCGGTGCGCACTGCGACCGGAGCCCGTGCGTCGCCGGGTCCGAGATCGAGCCGAGGCGCGAGGGGCTGGTCAACGCCGACGCGGGCACCTGGCGTGTCCGGGTCTCCGTGTTCGCACAGGACGGGGACTACCGAACCCTCGACCAGGCGGGCACGGCCCAGGTGCTGCGCATTGCCAAGGTCACCACTCACGCCTTTCCGACGTCGGTGAAGAAGGGCTACCCCGTCGTCCTCAGCGGCGCCCTCATCCGGGCGGACTGGGAGCGACAGAAGTACGTCACCTTCGGCGGTCAGCCTGTGCGGGTGCAGTTCCGCGCCGAGAACTCGGGCAGCTTCAGAACGGTCAAGGTCATCAAGGCGGACGGCAAGGGCTTCCTCAGGACCACCGTAAGGGCCACGGCCGACGGCTACTGGCGCTTCCGGTTCTGGGGCTCGTCGACCACCGCCGCGGCGGCCAACGCCGGGGCCTACGTGGACGCCAAGTAGCTTTCTTGCGCTGGCCCTCGTGGCCCGCACACTGAGGTCCGAAGGCGACCGAAGTCGGTTCTCCAATGCTCGCCTGCGTCATCACGGCGCCGAACACCATCAACGCGTTCCGGTCTCGGTGGTCTGCACACGGGGGGTGGGTGGGAGAACGAGTCGCGCGGGCGTGTTGCGGTTCATTGTGTGCGGGCGTGGGTGTATCGCGCGCTCCTCGCCCCCGCGCTGCTGACCGTTGCGCTGACGACGGCCGCGCCGGCCGCGCTCACGGCGTACTCGGGAACGACAGGTGACGCGGCACCGCGGCGGTCGCTTGCCGAGCAGCGCACCGCTGCCGAGGCCTCGCTGGTCATCAAGGCCGACCGCCTCGTGCAGCCGCTCTCCACCGGCGGCTGCGGGCAGGAGTGCGCGAGCGGCTTCGTTGATCCGCATCAAACCACCGTGCCGGTCGACGACCAGCACGGGACAGGGTGCCTCAGTCCGGGCTGCGCCGACCCGGGGGTTGGTCGGCGTCGGGCGGACGGGCGGGAAACCGGCCTGAGAGGCCGCCAGTTGTCAGGTCAGGTGTCGCCCGGCGGTTGCCTCAGTACCGGCGGTCGCGCTCCTGCTCCAGCAGCTCTTCGAGATCGGTGACTCGCGGTAGGGGTCCGCCTTGACGTACCGCACGCGGTCACCGAGCTCGGCCGCTCGATGGCGCATCGCCAAGAGGATCAGATGGGCCTTGGCGCGATGGAACCGTCGTCGTCGCAGGACGCTGCGGGCCTCGATCATCAGCACCGGCGCGTCGCGATGCGGGCCGCCGCGCGCAGGATCGACGAAATGGGGGCCGAGCTGATCGCCGAACAGCCAGTGGGGGGGTGCCGGACTCTTCCTCAGTCATGCCGAGCGCTCCGTCGACGTTCCGTTGCGCGCCGGCGCCCTGCGCGGCGCGGCGACTCCTTCGCAGATCAAAGCGCACGACAGCACGGGCGGTACGCGGCACACGCCGGGGCCTCGTTGCTGCCGGCCTCGACGGTCTTCGGGCCGCGACCCCGCCGCCATGTTGAGTTCGCGGATTGCCGGGAAGACGAGATGAGCACGGTGACTGGCCGAAGGAGAGACAGTGGCGCAGGACTCATCGCTCAGGGCAGTGGGATGGGCGCGTTCGCTGCCTGTCAGCAGCGGAGTGAAGGCGGCCAGGGACTGGACGCGGACGCATCTGGCGGCGCTCGACTGGGAGCGGACGGCACCGGATCTGGTGGACTCGGTGGTGCTGGCCGTGTCGGAGCTGGTGACCAACGCGCACGTGCATGCCCGCAGCACGGCGCAGCTCATCCTCACCTGGGACACGGAATGTCTGCACGTGACCGTGCACGACGCGTCGAGTCGGCTCCCCGAACAACGCGGTTCGGACGATGGAGCCCTCGGGGGGCGCGGGCTGCTCCTGGTCGATGCCCTCGCCGATGACTGGCAGGCCCACCCTTGTCCTCGTGGCAAGGACGTCACCGCCTGCTTCCAGCCGCCGCCCGCGTCTGCCCGGGCCGGCACAGACGGCGAAGGGTGACGGTGGGGGTGGAAAGGGACGCGGCTGGGCGTCTCGTTCGCAGGCCCTGCCGAACCTGCCCGTCGCGGCCCCCGTCGACGCACCGGCCCGCATTCCCGCGAACCACCCCAGTCGCGGCCACGAGCAGCAGATCCGTGTGGCGGGCCGTGTCAGAAGCGAGGCCGTCAGCGATGTGACCGATCGGCCATCTCGGGCGGTTCGGGGCGACACCCGGCTCAGCGACCGGCGGTCGCCACACCGTCGATCGCGAGAGCCGCACCGGAGATGAACGGACTCTCGTCGTCGATCCGGCGGGAAGGTCTTTCTGCGGGGCGCGGCGGAGTACCCCGCCGTACCCCGGCATACCCGCCGAGGAGGCGGTCGAGGCACACCGCCGGCTCGAATGCGGGGTGGCGTGCGCGGCGGGCTGGTCTCTGCCTTCCTGGCCTTGGGGCGCCCCCGCGCGGCCTCGACGGTCCGCCGCGGCGGACGCATGGGGTGCGGCCCCGGTGGCGCGGCGGCGTGGTCGGCGGGTTAACTGGCCTATGTCGAGGAGAAATGAGGTGGATCATGCCTCATGCACAACGACATGGGCGGGCGGCACCATGACGGGCACCACCGACGGGTCCGCCGCAGCCGAGATCTTCGAGACGGCCCTGTTCCGTCAGGCCCGGGCGGGTCTTGAGGTGTACGACCTGGACCTGCGCGTGCTGCGGTCCAACGCGGCGGCTCTGGCCATGCGTGGTCAACCGGAGGAAGAGGTGCTCGGGGCGGAGTTGAGGACTCTGGACTCCGGAATCCCGCTCTGGCCGATCATGGATCAGGTCGTGCGGGACGGCAGCCCGGTCGTCGACCAGCGGGTGCCCGCCCGCCCGAGCGACGACCCCCACCACCGGCACGTGTACGCCGTCAGCGGCTTCCTGCTGCACGACGGGGACCAGGCGATCGGCGCGGCCGCCATGGTCCACGACATCACCGAACAGGTCCGCAAGCAGAACGAACTCGATCTCCTGAACGTCGCCCGTTCCCAGATCGGCACCTCCCTCGACGCACTGCGGACGGCCCAGGAGCTCGCCGACATGGCGGTCCCCCGCTTCGCGGACGCCGTCTCGGTCGACCTGCTGGAATCCGTTCTCTCCGGTGACGCGCCGATCGGGCCGGTGAGCACCCGGCTGCCGATGCGACGGGCAGCGTTCCGGGCCAAGGACGGCGGGTACGGTGCCTACCCGGTGGGCGGGGCCAGTTCCTTCACCTTCCCCACGCCCTACACGCAGGCGCTCGCCGATCTGCGTCCACGACTGGTGGACTCCGTCCGCCCGGCCGACGGCTGGCTGGACCACGACACGCTGCGGGCCGAGTTCCTCACCCGCGCGGGAGTGCACTCACTGATCGTGGCACCGCTCACCGTCCACGGGCTGTTGCTCGGCCTGGTCAGCTACTACCGGGAGGGTTCTCGCTCCGACACCTTCGACGAGGAGGACCTGTCGCTGGCGACCCAGCTGACGGCGTGCACCGCGCTGTGCGTCGACAACGCCCGTCGCTTCACCCGCGAGCGCACGGTCAACACCGCGCTGCAACGCAGCCTCCTGCCGCGCACCCCGTCCGAGGTGACGGCCGTGGAGCCCTCGCACTGCTACGTGCCCGGACGCTACGGGGCGCACTGGTTCGACGTCCTCGAGCTCCCCAGCTGCCGCGTCGGACTGGTCATCGGATACGTTCCCGGCGAGGATCTCCACGCCTCGGTGGCGATGGGCCGCCTGCGCACCGCGGTGTCCACGCTGGCCGAGATGGACCTGCCGCCGGAGGAACTGCTGGCGCACCTCGACGACGCCACCCAGCGCCTGGCACGCGAACAGGACGACGACCCGGTGACACTCCACGAGGTGCGGCCCCCCTTCAGCGCCACCTGCGCGTACCTGGTCTACGACCCGGTCACCCAGCAGTGCACGGCGGCATCGGCCGGCCACCCGGCCCCGCTGCTCACCAGCCCCGAGGGCGTGGTGAGCCGGCTCGACGTGCCCGTCGGTCCGGCGCTCGGCCGCGGGATTCCCTACGAGTCGTCCACAAGGGACCTCAAGGTCGACAGCCTGCTCTCTCTCTACTCGGACGGCAGCGCGGAGCGCCACCCGGCCGAGGCGGACGACCGGCTGCGCAGGCTGTGGGAGGTGGTGAACGACGTCTCGGCCCGCCCCGCGGAGATCTGCGACGCGGCCGCGTACAAGGTCCTGCGCACGATCCCGCAGGACGGAGCGGCGCTCCTCCTGGCCAGGACCCGGCGCCTGGATCCCGGACACGTCGCCTACTGGACCTTCCCCGCGCAGCCCTCCTCGGTCGGCGAGGCGCGGCGCGCGGCACGGGAGCGGCTGGCGCACTGGGGGCTGGAGGAGGAGGCCGCCGTGATGGAACTCGTCGTCAGCGAACTGACGACCAACGTCGTCACCCACGCCCAGGGACCCATCCGGCTCCGGCTGATCCTCGACCGGACGCTGACCGTCGAGGTGTCCGACGACGCGGACACCGCGCCGCACCTGAGGCATGCGCGACTGCAGGACGAAGGGGGACGGGGCCTGTTCCTCGTCGCCTCACTCGCCGGCCGCTGGGGCACGCGCTACGGGGACAGCGGCAAGACGATCTGGGCCGAACAGCAATTGGTTGAGCCCTAGCGGCGGCGGCCCGTTCGCGCCGCGCCGCTCGGGCGACCACATCCGGCGCCAGGACCGGCAATCCGCGCGCAGTACGCGGCCTTCGGCACCAGCCCAGGACCAGGCCCAGCCACAGCCCGCGCCCGGCACCACCGGACGAGACTCGGGCGCTCGGCGCGGGCGGCAGCCGCATCCTCGGAGCGGCTCGGCCCGGTCGGTCGGGAGACAGGCGGCCACCGCGTGTCCCGGCTCCGCCTGCCGTGCGTTCCGCCGCTCCGGTGAGAATCTGGTCGCTCCCCACAGAAAGCGCCGTCCTCGACGGACCGCCCGCCCCGCCTGCCACGCGGGAGCACAAGCCTTGACCAGTCACGCACGAACGGGCCGATGAACACCTCCCACGACGCCGCGCCGACCCAGGTCCTGAACCTCACGGGGCAGGTGCTCCTCACCACGACGGCCGGATGTGTGAACACCGTCGGATACCTGGCTCTCGGTGGTGTCTTCACCAGTGTGATGACCGCCAATCTGGCCCTGCTGGGGCTTGCGTCGGGCGTCGGTGACCCTTCCGTCGCGCGGCTCGCGGCACTGGCGATCCTCGCCTACTGGGCGGGCACGGCGGTCGGCAGCAAGGTTGCCGTGAGTTCTTTCCGTCGGCGCCCGGACGCGATGGGCCTGAAAGGCGCGCTGGCCGTCGAGACCCTTGTCCTCTGGTCGGTGTCGGTGACCTGGATGATCGTGGACGGCGAGCCGGGGAGCGTCCAGCAGGCAAGCCTGCTCGCCGCCAGCGCGCTGGCCATGGGCTGCCAGGGTGGCGGGGTCCGCGTGGCGACCAGGGACGCCGCAAGCACCTCTTACCTGACCGGTGCGATGACCAGCGTGATCGCGGAGCTGGTGCAGAACCGGCGGTTCGACAGAAACGTCGCGCTGATCATCGTCTGTATGCCCGTCGGGGCCGCCCTCGGGGGGATGGCCATCCGATGGGCTCGCTTCACCGCACCGGGCATCGCCGCGCTGCTGGCCACGGTTGCGCTTCTCCTGGTCGCCCGCCGGTCGGGGCGCCGACCCAGCCGGCGACCCTGACCGCGACGCACCGGCAAGAGCTCTGCCCGCCCCGGCTCGGGGACTCTCACGCATCCGCTCCGACAGGGACCCGGGCGCAGACGCCCTCACGGGGTGTGCGCCCGGGGCAGTGCACTGTCGCCCAGGCCGAGTCGGTACCTGATCAGACGTCGCGGCTGTGCAAGTACATCTGTCTTCCGAAGAAGGTGCCCTGATCGGTACCGAGAGGATGAGCCTTCAGTACGTCCTTACTCGCCCTCGCCCTCGTGGTGCTCGCCGTGCTCGCGCTCCTGCTCGGGCTCGATGACGAAGTCGCCACCGACGGCCGTGGCGTCGGCCGTCGAGTTGGCCTCGGCGATGACCGGCGGCTGCCCTTCCTCATCACCGGCGAAGCTGACCCCGGCACCGAGGGTGGAGAGCCCCGCGACCGCCACGGCCACCACTGCGGCACGCTTGAACTTGAACATGATGTGACCCTTTCCTATCCAGGCATGACGCCCGGCTCGACTACTCAGTGTGATCATATACACACGAAGCGCGACAGCTCGGGATCCCCGCCTCAGGGTGTCGCGTGGGCTCCTTCCTCGCGTCGCACCTCCCGGCGGCACAATTACTGATCGCCTGCCGACCCCGCGTCCGGCACAGTGGAGGTATGCGAGTCGGACGCGTCACCCAGGCGCCACTGGACTCTGCCTTCGGAGATCAGAAAAGGGACGGGTCCGGATGAACCACCTGAAGGTCCGCGACCTGATGAGCGGCGCCGTCGTGCGCGTACAGGGCGGTACGCCGTTCAAGGAGATCGCTCATCTGCTGCAGGAGTACGACATCACCGCGGTGCCGGTGGTGGACGACGAGGACCGTCCGGTGGGAGTGGTCTCGGAGGCGGACCTCCTGCACAAGATATGGGGTGGGCAGGATGACGACGCGGCGGAACCAAGCGTCCGCCGGCGGCCCGACAAGGCTCTTGCCACCGACGCGGCGGGGCTGATGACGTCACCCGCCGTCTGCGCACGTGAGGACTGGAGCGTCGTCGAGGCCGCCCGGGTGATGGCCCGGCACGGCATCAAACGGCTCCTGGTGGTCGACGACGAACGGCGGCTGATCGGCGTGGTGAGCCGAAGCGATCTGCTCCGGGTCTTCCTCCGCAAGGATCAGGCGATCCGTACGGAGATCGTGGAGGAGGTCCTGGTCAGGGCATTGGGCCAGGCCCCCTCGGAGGTCCAGGTCGACGTGACGCACGGACACGTCGTCCTGAGCGGACGGCTCTCCTCCCGGCTCACGATCCCCGCGCTGGAGGAACTGTGCCGCAACGTCGACGGTGTGGTGGCCGTGGAGTTCCGACCGGTGCGCGAGGTCGACGCCGACCCTGCGGCCCACCTGAGCACCTGACCGTTCGGCCAGGCAGGGGGCTCGCCTGTCGGGTGAGGTGCTCACGGGGTGATCGCTTCAACCATGATCAGCGACCACGGCGAGGGTGCCATGCCCGCCGCGGGTGGCGAACGGCGCTTGCCGGCTGCACAAGCGCCGCTTGCTTTCTGCAAGCGGCGCAGTCAAGCTGGGCCAGAGCACTTGCAAAAAGCAAGTAGCCGTCACCTGGACGGCACGGCGCGACGGGTGCGATCCACCTCTGATGTCGTACGCGAAGGAGTTGTGATGCAGGTAGCCGTGGTCACCTTCGACGGGTTCAACGAACTCGACAGTTTCATCGCTTCCGCCTTGATCAACCGGTGCCGCAAGGACGGCCTGGAAGCCTTCATCACGACCCCCACACCGGTGGTCACGTCGATGAACGGCGTCGAGGTGACGGGTCAGCGCCCGATGGAGTTCCTGCCCGAGGCCGACGTGGTGCTGATCGGCAGCGGTGTCAAGGCTCGCGACGTCGTCGCCGACGACCAGCTGATCTCCAGGCTGCGGCTCGACCCCTCGCGCCAGCTGGTCGGCGCCCAGTGCTCCGGCGCGCTCGTGCTCGCCCGGCTCGGGCTCCTGGAGGACATGCCCGCCTGCACGGACATCAAGACCCGGCCCTTCGTCGAAGCACGTGGCGTCACCGTGCTGGACACGCCGTTCCACAGCGAGGGCAACATCGCCACGGCGGGCGGCTGCCTGGCCTCGCAGTACCTCGCCACGTGGGTGATCACCCGCACGCTCGGGGAGGACGCCGCGCGCGGCGTCCTCGACTACGTGGCGCCGGTCGGCGAGAACCAGGAGACCGTCGAGCGCGCCCTGCACGCCGTCCGCGCGGGCGAGGCCGCACTGCGCTGACGCGGCATCATCAGCCCTTCGACACCCCGCTCGCCCGCGCCCGTCCGCCGGCCACCTCGGCAGGCTCGGCGGAGGGCCGATCCGGCGTCTGGACACGCCCCCATTCCGGGTGTTGTCATGTCACCAACGAGTCTTTACAACGATATACGGAGCCAGGTGACCGCACGTGTCCGCACGGGGGTCACGCCCGTCCCCTCCGGGACGACTCTGGACACGACCGTGGCACGCTCCCCTTTTCCCCGCACGGACAGGAGCTTCCCCATGACCGTCGACCGCCGCGCCTTCCTCACTGCGAGCGCACTGGCGCTGGGTGCCGTCACGCTCAACGTCCGCGTCCCCCAGCCTGCTTCGGCCGCCGCGCCGCTCGCCGTCGAGGACGCCTTCCGCAAGCTGCCCGCCGGCAGCGTCACCGCGCGCGGCTGGCTGGCCGGCCAGCTCCGGCTCCTGCTGACGGGCCTGTTCGGCCGATTCGAGCAGCGCTCGCACTTCCTGGACTTCGCCGGCACCGGCTGGGTGAACCCTGACAAGCAGGGCTGGGAGGAAGTCACCTACTGGTTACGCGGCTACGTTCCTCTCGCGGTGGCCACCAAGGATCCCGTCGCTCTGGCGAACGCCCGCCGCTGGGTCGACGGCATTGTGGCCACGCAAGCGAGCGACGGGTTCTTCGGCCCGCGCGCCCTGCGCACCTCACTCAACGACGGTCCCGACTTCTGGCCCTTCCTGCCGCTGCTGATGGCACTGCGCACCTGGGAGGAGCACTCGGGCGACAGCCGGATCGTGCCCTTCATCACCCGTTTCCTGCGCTTCATGAACGCGCAGGGCAAGTCGGCGTTCGCCTCCAGCTGGGTCTCCTACCGCTGGGGCGACGGGCTGGACATCGCACACTGGCTGCACGGCCGCACCGGAGAGGTCTTCCTGGTGGAACTCGCCGGCAAGATGCATACCTGGGGCGCGAATTGGACAGGGGCCAGTCCCAGTCCGCACAACGTCAACATCGCCCAAGGCTTTCGTGAACCGGCCCAGTACGCACAGTTCAACGGTTCCGCCGACCTCACCCGGGCCACCTACCGGGCCTACGAGGACGTGCTGCGCACCTACGGGCAGTTCCCGGGCGGCGGCTTCGCCGGCGACGAGAACTGCCGACCGGACTTCGGTGACCCCCGGCAGGGCTTCGAGACCTGCGGCGTCGTCGAGTTCATGGCCAGTCACGAGCTGCTGACCCGCATCACCGGTGATCCCGTATGGGCCGACCGGTGCGAGGACCTCGCGTTCAACGCGTTGCCGGCCGCGCTCGACCCGCAGGGCAAGGCCATCCACTACGTCACCAGCGCCAACAGCGTCGACCTCGACAACCGCGCCAAGACCGAGGGGCAGTTCCAGAACGGCTTCGCCATGCAGGCGTTCCAGCCCGGTGTCGACAACTACCGCTGCTGCCCGCACAACTACGGGATGGGCTGGCCCTATTTCACCGAGGAACTGTGGCTGGGCAGCCCCGACAACGGTCTGGTCGCCGCCATGTACGCGCCCAGCCAGGTGCGCGCCGGCGCCGGGGCGTCCCGTACGACCGTCACGCTCACCATGGAGACGGACTACCCCTTCGGCGAAACCGTCACGATCACCGTCGCCACCGCGACACCCGTGGCCTTCCCGTTGCGGCTGCGGGTGCCCGGCTGGTGCCGGGGGCCGCGGCTCACGGTGAACGGACAGCGAGTCGCCGCCCCGGACGGACCGGCCTTCGCCCGGGTCGACCGGACCTGGCGCGACGGCGACACCGTCACCCTTCAGCTGCCCCAGCGCACCACGCTGCGGACCTGGCCGGGCAACCACGGCGCGGTCAGCGTCGACCACGGACCCCTGACGTACTCGCTGCTGATCGGCGAGCGGTACGTACGGTACGCCGGCACCGAGGCCTTCCCCGAGTACGAGGTGCACGCGACCACCCCGTGGAACTACGGTCTGGCCTCCGACATCCGGGCGATCGTCACGCGCACCGGCGGGCCCGTCGCCGACAACCCCTTCACCCACGAGACGGTACCCGTGCGGATCACCGCCGACGCCCGCCGAATCCCGGAATGGATCGCCGACAGCGAGAACGTCGTCACCCCGCTCCAGGACGGCCCGGCCCGCTCGACCGCCGCCGTCGAACGGGTCACCCTCATCCCGATGGGCGCCGCCCGGCTACGGATCACCGCCTTCCCCGTGGCTACTGCGCAGGGTCGGCCGTGGACCCAGGAGCCGCCGTTCCGCCGCATTCAGAACAAGCACAGCGGCAAGGTGCTCGCCGTGGACGGCATGTCGCTCGCCAACAGCGCCCGGGTGGTGCAGTTCTCCCACACCGGAACCGCCGACCACGCCTGGCAGTTCGTGGACCGGGGCGACGGCTGGTTCCTCGTCCGTAACGGGCACAGCGGCAAGGTGCTGGGGGTGGACCAGATGTCCACCGCCGACAGTGCGATCGTCGTCCAGTTCGAGGACAACGGCACCGCCGACCACCTGTGGACCCGCGTCGAGGACGGCGACGGCTGGTTCAGACTCCGCAACCAGAACAGCGGCAAGGTCCTTGGAGTGGACCGGATGTCCACCGCCGACAGCGCCCAGGTGGTCCAGTTCGCGGACAACGGCACCGCGGACCACCTGTGGCGGCTCGTCTGAGCGCCCCTCGTCCGCAGGGCCTCTTCCACCTCCCTGGCCTCCCGATGCGCGAGGTCAGGAGAGGACCGCGGCGGTGCTCCACCTGGATGCTCCGGCCCGGTACCGGGAGCCCGAACCGGCACCCTGTCTCCCCCTGTTCGTCGATGCACTGCTCACCCGGCGCTCGGTGGACGTGCGCCACCGCCGTTGGCGCGCGCCGCAAGAGGTGCGTCGCCCTCTTCGCCCCTACGGCCTGGTACTCAAGTCCGGTGTCTGGTACCTCGTGGCCGCGGCGGAGCCCAGGATCGCGACCTACCGCGTCACCCAGGTACTCGACGCGACGCTGAGCGACGAACGGTTCGACCGACCGCAGGACTTCGACCTGGGCGCGCACTGGACCTCCTACCTCGACGAATTCCAGCCGCGCCGCTACATCGGCACAGCCACCGTCCGCTTGTCGCCACGAGGCCGTCGACGCCTGCCCGACAACCTTCCCCCGGAGGTGGTGCGGGCGGTCGAGTCCACCGCGACGACCGTCGGTGACGACGGATGGATCGAGGCGGTCATCCCGACGGAGAGCACCGCGCACGCCTGCGGCGAGTTACTGCGGCTCGGTGTCGACGTCGAGGTCGTGGCCCCGGCGGAACTACGCCAAGGCATAGCCGAAACGGTCGGTGTACTCGCCGGGACATATGGAGTCACATGACCGCCCGTGCCGAGCCCTTATTTCCCTTTCACGTCGAGCCGCCGAGCGCTAATGTCCGGGTGCATCGAGTCGACCCACGAGGAGTTGCGGACATGCCCGGTCTTCCGAGCGCGCGTTGACGTCGTAGGCCGATCGGCCTGTCATCGCGTGCTGCCCTTGGTGTTGCGGCACAGCGAGCCTTCTCCTGCCTGAACCGTCGGCGCACCTGTCATGTGCCCGGTGGCGGGCCTCGTTGTCGGCAACCCGAGGGATCCCTGTGCCGTCCACTTCCTCCGCTGTATCCGATTGCGGTAACCCCGTTCCGTCAGGCCTGTGGCGGGACCGCGACTTCCGCAGACTCTGGCTGGGGCAGACCGCCTCCCAACTCGGGGAACACACAGGTCTGGTCGTACTTCCGCTCTTCGCCGTGGTGACGCTCGATGCCAGTGCCACCCAGCTGGGCGTCCTGCGGGCCCTGGGCCAGGCGCCGATCCTGTTGCTCTCGCTCTTCGTCGGCGCATGGGTGGACAGGTGGCGCACTCGCACCGTGATGGTGCTGACGGACGTCGGCCGGACCCTTGCCCTGGGTGCCGCCGCCGTGGCCGGCCTCTTCGGCTGGCTCGGACTGCCCGCGCTGTTCATGACCGCCTTCGCCATCGGATCCTTTTCCGTGTTCTTCGACGTGGCATACCAGGCCTCTCTCGTACGGCTGGTGCGACGCGATCAGCTGGTGCGGGGCAACAGTGCGCTTGAGGGCAGCCGGTCCGCAGCTCAGATCGGCGGTCCAGCCCTCGGCGGTGCCTTGGTGTCCCTGCTGTCGGCGCCGGTCGCTGCCGCCTCGAGCGCTCTGTTCTTCGCGCTGTCGTTCCTGTCGATCCGCAGAATCCGCCGGGTCGAATCGACCGCGGAGCGCCTGGAAGGCCCCCGTGGGGTCTGGCGGCGGATCCACGAGGGTCTCCGTTTCATCGTCGGCGACACCGCGCTGCGGACCGTGTGCCTCGCCTCGGCCGCCTTCCAGTTCTCCTTCGCGGCCGTGATGACCGTCTATCTGCTCTTCCTGCCGCGGGAACTGCACCTGTCCGGCACCGCCGTCGGGCTGGCACTCGCGGCGACGGGACCGGGCGCGCTCCTGGGATCCGTGCTGGCCGCCCGCCTGCCGAACCGGTTCGGGTACGGCCCGGTACTCCTCGCCTCTGCGGCACTCGGCGACGGCGTGTTCTTGTGTGTCCCCGCGCTGCACGGCTCCTCCGCGGTGACCGTTCCCGCGCTCGTCGCGGTCAACTTCGTATTCGGGGCCGGCGGCCAGTTGGTGAACGTGGCGGTCATGGCCGTCCGGCAGACGGTCACACCGGACGGGATGCAAGGCCGCGCGGCCGCGACGATCACATTCGTCGGCATGGGGATGTCCCCGCTCGGCTCTCTGCTCGGCGGATTCCTCGCCGAGGAGTGGGGGCTGCGCACCAGCCTCCTGGCGACGGCCGCAGGCATGGTGCTGTCCCCGGTGGTGATGGCTCTGTCCCCGCTGGCTCGCCTAGGACGGACGCTTCCGGCCGCGCGGATCGCGCCGCCGACGGCTGAGCGATGACGCGCGGACGCCGATCCCCTCACGACGGTCGGCACCTCCGGAAGATGCCGGACACCATCGAGGACATGCTCTGCCGGACGATGCCCGGTGCCCGGTGTCACCGCCCCGGTCAGCCGCCGGCCGGTCCGGGACCCCTCTGCGCCACGACGAGAGCCATGTCGTCCACCAGCCGGCCCCCGGCATGGTCCCGCAGGTCGGCGGTGATGGCGTCGACGAGCGGTCCCGGTTGATGGTTCGCCCGCATCGCGACACGTTCGGCGAGCGGATAGAACCGGCCGCCCGGGTCGCGGGCCTCGGTGACCCCATCGGTGTAGAGAACCAGGCGGTCGCCGTCGCGGAAGGGGAAGCTGGCAGGCACGTACGAGAGCGCGGACGCCGCGCCGACGGCCAGACCGAGCGGCGGCGCGGGATCCGCCACGTTCAGCGTCGTCACGGTGCCGCCCGACCGCACCAGCAGGGGCGGCGGATGCCCGCAGCTGACCAGGTGCACGATCGGCTCGTCGTCGGGGATGTCCACGAGGACGGCGGTCACGAACCGTTCGGCGAGTTCCGTCTCGGACGGGGAGAACTCGGCCAGTCCCCAGCGGACCGCGTCCTCGACGTAGGAGACCAGCTCCGCCAGCGGCATCTCACGGTGGGCGGCGGCACGGAAGGCGCCCAGCACGATCGCCGTGTCACTGATCGAGGCGAGTCCCTTGCCGCGGACGTCGCCGATGATCAGTCGGGTGGAGCCGACGGTGCGGGCCGAGGCGTACAGGTCGCCGCCGACATGGGTGTCGGCGTCGGCGCTGCGGTACTCCGAGGCGAGCCGCACCGGTCCGGCCCGCTCCGGGAGCGGCCGCAGTACCACGCGCTGTGCCGTGTCGGATACCGAGCGCGCCCGTCGCAGCGCCCGCTCGTGCCGCTCCCGCAGATGGGCGAACGCGACCAGGACGACGGAGACCGCGACCAGCGCGCACCACTCGACCACCACGCTCTCGCTCATCAGGGTGTGCCGCTCCAGGCCGGCGGCGGTCAGCGCCAGGAGCGCGGCTGCGCCCACCAGCGCAGTGGCGCGCGGCCCCGCACCGACGGCGGTGACCGCGGTGGCGACGGTGAGCAGGTGTGCCAGATGGATGTCGGGGGGCAGGAAGGCGTCGGCCACCGGAATGGCCACGATCAGCAGCAGGGGCCCGAGCAGCCACGGGGGGTGCGGCATCAGCCGCTGGACGGCGCGAAGCAGCGCGGCCGGGAAGGTCGCGGTGGTGGCAGTGCTCACTTCGGTGCTCCGGTGGGGGTCCTGTGCGGTGCGGCTACCGGCGTGGTGCCGTCCCTGGTGAGTGGGGTGAACATGCGGTCGGCAGGACTTGTTCCGCCGGGGTGGGAGACCGCTGGCGGCTGCAGGGCAGCGGAGCGCCGGAAGTGGTGGTGGTCGGACCGAGAGCCGCCACCGCGGCCATGGGACAGTGGCCGTCGCCGAAGGCCCGGAGCCTGTCGAGCGCTCTTTCGTTCACCCAGTCGACGATAACGCGGCGACAACGCGGCGACGCCCTTCGCTCTGCCGTCACCAGCGGGACCAAGGGGTAACAGCGCGTACCACTGCGCCTCGTCCGTGCGACGGCGGCCGTGATCAGCGGTACCTGACTCCCCCAGCTCGGTGGTGGACCAGGGGAGGCAGGCCGTCCCGGCGTTTGTGGCACGCCAGTGGTTGGCGGATTCACGCCGTTCCTGAGTTGTCGAGGCCATGCCAGTCTGCTCCCTGTCCACGGCCGCTCATGCATCCCGCCGCGCTGAAGCGGTGGGAGGCGGCCCCGGGCGACAGGGGGAACCACATGCTACGAAGAACGAGATCCGCGATCGGGGTGGCGGTGACCGCTCTGGTGGTCGCGCTCTCGGCTCCGGCCGTGCAGGCGGACACGACCGCCTCGGCGGGGTCGACGCCCGCCCGCGCCGAGGCGGACGACGCCGTCTACGTGCTTCAGCCACGCTCCGACGGCACCACGTACACCGCGATCTACGAACCCGCTCCGGGCGTCACGTCCGAGGAACTGCGCAGCACCCTGCGTCGCCAGGGTGTCCGCGGCGTGCAGGACGCGAGCAGCTTCGACGACGTGGGCATCGCCGGCTGCGCGCCCATCGTCGGCACCGCTTCCGCCTGGTGCGGCCACAAGTGGGCCTACGGCCCGTTCAACGACCCGCAGGTCTACTTCCTCGACCACAGCGGTGACTCGTGGCCCGTGACCGACGCCCGGGTCGACTGGTACCAGGCCCCCGGCATCGACGCCTACTACCGGTGGCACACCGCCGGCTGCCCCGGCGGCGGGCGGCACTGCGTGCACGTGTACAGCGGCAACTACGGGACCGCCTGGTACGGCGTGACCGAAGCGTCCACGTCCGGCGGCTACTTCGTCGACGGCACCGTCACGGTCAAGCTCAACGACCAGGTCACCCCGAACACCTACGCGGCACGGCGCAGCGTGGCCTGCCACGAGATGGGTCACGCCCTCGGTCTCGACCACAACGGATCCACCAACAGCTGTCTGTCCGTACCGGAGTTCCCGCAGCACCCGTCGGCGAACGACTTCGCCGTACTCAACCAGCTCTACCCCAAGGCCGGCACCTGACCGGCACCGCTCGCAGAGCGTGGCCGTGGGAGGGACGGCGGTTCGCCGCCCCTCCCACGGCGCGTCCGGGCCGGCGCAGGCGTGCTCAGTCCCCGCCGCCTCCGCCTCCGCCCCGTCCGCTGCCGCAGTAGAGGTAACCTCCGCTGCCGCCGTAGGTGCCACCACGCGGCGAGCCACGGAAGAAGTCCTTGTCGGTGATCTTGACCCGGTCGGTCAGACCGGCCCGGAAGGCGAAACGCGGCACCAGTAAGCGCAGGGCCGGCTCACCGTGCAGGGCGACGGCGATCAGCTTGTCCTGGTCCGGCACACCGCGCCGGCTGGTGAGTGAGGGGTACGCACTCCGCAGCAGCTTCAGCCGCCGCCGGGCGGCCCTGGTGGGTCCGAGCAGCGGATACCGCAAGAGCCCCGCCTCCGCGAGACCGACCCGCACCTCCGCCAGCGCCCACCGGACGTCCGCGTGCCGGACCAGCTCCCCCATCTCGCGGGGCTCGTCCAGGCAGTGGTAGACCGCACTCTCCAGGTACGACGCCCGCATCGCTCCCGTCACGGCCGTCGCCTGACCTCCGACGGAGTCCGCCGGCGCATCCAGCGACACGCCCGGCGGCGGAAGAGCGGGCAGGCCCCGCCCCGCCTCGCCTTCGGCCGCCCGTATCGTGCCCGGTACCCCCGCCTCCACCTCGCCCCGCAGATGCAGGGCGACAACAGCCACCGTGACCGCGGCTCGCGGGCCGCCGGACACCAGCGCGATCTCGTGCGGCGTCTCCCGCACGCTCCCCGTATCCGTCATGGCGTGACACCCCCTCGGCCGGCGCCCGCCACCCCCGTGCCGGCGAACCCCATGTGCCCCGGAGTGTGCCCGTCGTCGCGGGTGCGCGAAGCCTTCGCGGCCACCTTCAGAGGTACGTTTGAGGATGCCGTACGCCGTGTACGGCCGATGCCGTAGGGGCGCGCAGGTCCGTGAAGCTTCGACAGCCGTCATTGCCCCGGTCCAGCGACCTCGGCATGGTCGGGGCAGTCCAGGCGCAGCTCCGCGTCGCTGAAGGCGTTGTCCACGAGGGCGCAGTGATGCGGTCTTCGGGTCGGACGCCTCGGCCCCGCTCGCGGTCTCGAGGTCCTTGGCGCTCACGCCCGCCCGCTCACCGAGCACGTGGTGCGCGGCGTAGCAGTACGCGCAGGAGTTCTCGGTGGCGGCGACCAGCGCGATCTGCTCGCGCGCGGCACCAGAGAGGGAGCCCTTGGCGAACCGTCCGGGTGTCGCGCCCCGGCCTCGCCGGCCCGATCGGGCCCCGCTGCCCCACACCGGAGGAGACCCGCATGTCCGACCGTCCGTGGCACGTCCTGCAGCATGTCCCTTTCGAGGGCCCCGGCCTCCTCTCCGGCGCCGCCGCCGAGGCCGGTGCGGAGTTGCGTGTGCATCACCTGTGGGACGGCGATCCCGTGCCCGGCCTTCGTGACACCGGCGGACTCGTCGTCCTCGGGGGTCCGATGAGCGCTCTGGACGACCGCCGCCACCCGCACCTTGCCGCCGAACGCCGCCTGCTGCGGCAGGCTCTGCGGGAGCGGGTACCGGTGCTCGGCGTGTGTCTCGGAGCCCAGTTGCTGGCCTCGGCGGCCGGCGCGGACGTGACACGCGGGTCCGAGCCGGAGATCGGCCCGGGAAGCGTCACACTCGACCCGGCCGCAGCGAACGACCCCCTGCTCCATGGCGTCGGCCGAGAGATGCCGGTGCTCCACTGGCACCAGGACACCTTCACGCTCCCCGAGGGCGCCCTTCTCCTCGCCTCCAGCGACCGGTACCCGCATCAGGCGTTCCGGCTCGGACCCCGGGCATGGGGCCTGCAGTTCCACATCGAGGTGGACGCGGCAGCCGTCGAAGGCTTCGGCCACCTGCTACCGGAACGCTCCCGCCCTTCCGATGAGGAGATCGACGCGATCGCCGCCGTCGGCAGCGCCGTCCTGCCCCGGCTGTTCCACTGCGCCCAGGCGATCTGATCCGCCGACCCGGGTGACCGGCGACCGGCAGAACCCCTTCGGCGACCACCCCGGTGTCCGTGCACGCCGCGACGCCCCAGCAGGTGGGCGGAGGCCATTGCATGCAGCACCCGCCTCCGCCAGGTTCCCATCCACGCGACCAGGCCCCGTTCTCCCGATCGCCTCAACTCCGTGTGTTGCACCGTCATTACCGAGACGCTGCCTACGCTCCCGGGTCTTCCCGAGATCCCGCATCAAGGCATAGATTCCCGTCGACCTGTACAGCCATTCAAGTCGAAGGACTCCGTTGGCACACCACTCGTCCGGAAGAGAGCGCCGCCTGCTCGTCGTGGCGGCCGTTCTCCTGGCCACAGCGGCGACCCCGCTCGTGACCGCCTCCGCAGACAATCCGCCGGCCACACACCTGGCCGACCTCACCCTCCCTTCTGACAACGTTGCCACCATCACCCTGGTCACCGGTGACGAGGTCACCGTCACCCCCGACGCCGGGGGCGGACCCGGCACCCTCAGCGTCCAAGGCCCTGACGGCGAGCCCGTCGGCGCACGGGTGCTGACCGTGGGAGGTGACACCTATGTCTATCCCGACTCCGCGCGCACCTACCTGGCGTCAGGGGCTCTCGACGACCAACTGTTCAACGTCACACGTCTGATGGCCGACGGCTATGACGACGCCTCACTCGCACGCCTGCCTCTGATCATCACCTATGGGGGCGGGGAGGCGTCCGCCTCGACACTGCGTGGGCGCGCTCACTCCCTCCCCGGTGGCGTCACCGACGTCCGTCCCCTCACCAGCGTCAACGGTGTGGCCGTTGCCGCCGACCGTGACGACACCGATGGCCTGTGGAATGCGCTGACCGGTGCCGGAACGGGCCTGGCGTCCACGGCCGACGGCGGCGAGGGCTCGTTGCGCGGGGGCGTCGCCAAGGTGTGGCTCGACGGCCGCGCCGAAGCCACCCTCAGCGACACGGTCGCACAGATCGGCGCACCCGGGATCTGGGCCGGCGGGAACACAGGTGCCGGAACCGACGTGGCTGTCCTCGACACGGGCTACGACCCCGGGCACCCCGACCTGCGGGACACCGTCGAGGACTCCGTCAGCTTCGTGCCCGGCGAGGACGTCGTCGACCGTGACGGCCACGGCACGCACGTCGCGTCCACGATCGCGGGCAGCGGCGCCGCTTCCGACGGCAAGGAGAAGGGCGTCGCACCCGGCGTGGACCTGCACGTCGGCAAGGTGCTGTCCGACCAGGGGTTCGGCTACGACTCCTGGATAGTGGCCGGGATGGAATGGGCCGCCAGGGACGCACACGCCCGAGTCATCAGCATGAGCCTGGGCAGCAGCGAGAACGCCGACGGCGAGACGGTGCTCGCCCGGGCGGTGAACGAACTGAGCGCCGAGACCGGCGCCCTGTTCACCATCGCGGCCGGCAACGATGGTCCCGGCGCCCGGACCGTCAGGTCACCCGGCACGGCCGACGCGGCCCTGACCGTCGGCGCGGTGGACTCCGCCGACGCGATCGCCGATTTCTCCAGCCGCGGCCCTCGCTACGGCGACGACGCCCTCAAGCCCGAGATCACCGCGCCCGGCGTCGCCGTCCTGGCGGCGAGATCGCAGTACCGCAGCTCGGGTACGGGCTTCTACATGAGCGCCAGCGGCACATCCATGGCCACCCCGCATGTGGCCGGTGTCGCGGCACTCGTCGCCGCCGCTCACCCCGGCTGGACCGGCGCACGCATCAAGGACGCGCTGATCAGCACCGTCAAGCCGACACCGGCCATCAGCGCGGACGACGGCGGCAACGGCCGGGTCAGCGCCGCCGCGGCAACGGCAGAACTCACCGCGACCGGGAAGCTCGACGCGGGCATCCACTCCGTGGGAGCCGACAAGGGCACGGTGGAGTCCACGGCCACCTTCACCAACACCGGTGACAAGCCCGTCACGGTGGACCTCACCGTCGGCACGAACGGCGCTCCCGCCGGCGTGTTCACCGTCGCTCCGAGCCGTGTCGAGGTCCCCGCTCGCTCCACCGCCACCGCCACGGTCACCACGGACCTCGACAAGGCCGGCAAGGGGCAGCGTTGGACCGGGCACCTGACGGCCTCCCACGACGGAACAGCGCTGACCCGCACACTGCTCGGCGTCAGCACGGGCCAGCGGCACTTCCACGTCCGCACGAAGATCACCGGCCGGTCCGGCGAGGCCACGGACGGAACGCTGACCTTCTACCGCAAGGGCGACGAGTACGCGGGCACCTACCTCTACGGTGGCGGCGAGTCCGACGAGATACTGCCCCCGGGCCGCTACACCGTCTACGCCGACTTCCGGGTGCAGGGCACGCACGGGGCGGCATCGGCCGGGTACGCACGCATGGTCATCCCTCAGGTCGAGGTGAACGGCCCCACCGACCTCGTGCTGGACGGCACCCGACTCCGTCAGATCACACCGGTCACTCCGCGCCGGACGGAGACCTTCTCGCAGCGCCTGGACTATCACCGCAGCTTCCAGGACGGTTCCTCGGTCACCGACAGCACCCTCGTCGGCGACGGCTTCGACAGCATCTGGACGGCACCCACCGCACCCGGCGGTGACGGCAAGCAGTACCTCACCACCCGCTGGCGCAACCAGGAGCCACTGCTGTCCGTGACCTCGGGCGGGCAGGACTTCGACGATCTCTGGATCATGCCCGGCTCCACGAAACTGCCCCAGGGCGACCACGACCTCGACGTCATCCATCCTGGCGCCGGTCTCGGCGAGGACTACCAGGGTGTCGACGCCGCGGGCAAGGCGGCCGTGGTGCGCTGGAACTCCGAGGACGAGGACCTCTCGGACGACCAGATCAGGGCCGCGCAGGCCGCAGGGGTGCGGCTTCTGCTGTTCGTCAACGACCTCGACGGCAGGCTGCGCGTGCCCGTCATCAAATCGACCATCGCGGTGGCCGGGCTCTCCCGCACGGAGGGCGAGAAGCTCATCACACGCGTGACGGCCGGCGCCACGGGGGGCGTGCCCCTGCGAGCCGTCTCGCGTCCGGACACGTCCTACCTCTACGACCTGGTCCGCACCTGGACCGGCCGTATACCGGCGGACCTCGTCTACGCCCCGAGGACGAACCAGTTGGCTCGCGTCGAGACCTCCTTGCGCAACCCCACCGGCCGCGAGGTGTACGAGAACCGCTACGACGTCCACCCCTGGACCACGTACCGGGTCGGCTCGAACAGGCTGAGCACCGCCGGTACGCACCGCACCGACTACGTCAGCACCGACGACAGCTTCTCCTGGACCGAAGAGGCCGAACTCCAGTCCCTCGCCTACAGCGCGTCAGGACCGGTCACGTACCGGGCGGGCAGGACCACGGACGTGGACTGGTTCGGACCCGTGGTGCGTCCCCGTATCAACAGCAGCGTCCAGCCCCCGGTGCGTACCGGGAACCAGGTCGACATCGCCGTGCCCTCCTGGGGGGACTCCGGCGGCGATCACGCCAACTACGTGCCCTTCGGCAGCGCCGACACCCAGCAGGAGACCACGCTGTACCAGGGCGACACCGTGATCGCCCAGGGAGGTGGCGGGGTCTGGGGAACCGTGCCGGCGAAAAAGGGCACCTACCGGCTGGTGCACACGGCGGACCGTACGGCGACGGAGGCATTCCCGTACTCGACCGCCACACGCACCGAGTGGACATTCACCTCCGCGCCCAGCAGCACGGAGCGTGCCGCTCGACTCCCCCTGCTCCAGCTGGACTACCGCCTGCCGACGTCCGGCGACGGCAGGGCGGCCGCCGACTCCTCACTGCTCATCACTCCGCTGCACCTGGAGGGCGGGCCGAGCGCGGCAGTGCACACCAACAAGGTGGAGGTGTCCTACGACGACGGCGCCCACTGGACGACGGCGCGCCTCAGCGGAAAGGGCAACGGCAGGGTGAGTGTGACGCTGCGCGCCCCCGCCTCGGCCCGTTACCTGACCCTGCGCGTGCAGGCAGGTGACAGCCGGGGCAACACCGTCACTCAGACGATCGTTCGCGCCGCCGGACTCTCCAGGTGATCCCGGCACGCCGACAGCCGCCCGGCGAACCCGCATGGGTTCGCCGGGCGGCATGCGGTTGTCGGACAGACAGATATCTGACGGTCCGTCAAAACACGGACCGGCGCGAACCAAGGAATCGTCAAGTACCTTACGCACAGCGCTCGAGCCGTCGGTGGTTCCCGACGCAGCAGAGCACTTGTCGCCAACTCTCAGGAGAGACATGGACGCGGACAGACGTAAGATCGCCACCGTCGCGAGGAGAATGGGAAGGGCGCTGGCACTGGCTGCCGCCGTCGCCGGGCTTTCCACTCTGGCCTCCGGTTCCGCACACGCGGGCATCATCCCGCGCGTCTACCAAGGAGACGACTTCGCGCAGGCCTACCACATCTACTCCGGAGGCGTGTTCATCGCCGAGGTGGCCGAGGTGTGCGACCGCGAGGCGGACGGCAACGGCGTCTACGTCAGAGTCTGGTTGAGCTCCGGGTACGAGGAGATCAGCGACACCAACGGATCCGCGAGCGGGTGCGGTTCACGTGTCCACGAAAGGAACGAAGTCGAAGGCATCGAAGTCTGCGAACGCGTCACCGGCCCCGACTGGTGCTCCGGACGGAAGAACGCCTAGGACGTCGTTCACGTCAGGTCGGCCGGGAGCGACTGCGCCTTTCGGCCGGCCCGAGTGGGGGGCTGGCGCGTGCAGTTGCAAGGCGGAGGAGGGCGGCGCAGAGGTGGCCCTCAGCCACGAGGGCTGCTGATCCTCATGGGTTCGATCACGAGGATCACCCGGACCTGGTCACGGCCGCCGAACCAGGGGTACGGCCCGCCGAGGTACTTCCGCGCGAGCGCCTCGATGTGGTCGACCGCCCCTTCGGTGGTCAGGTGCACCACACGGCCGCGGATCTGGACGTAAGAGGTCGGTTGCGAGGGATCGGCGACCGCGACCGCCACGCGCGGGTCGCGCGCGATGTTGCGCGTCTTCTGGTGCGACGCGACGCTGTTGATCAAGACGTGCTCGCCGTCGGTGTCGACCCATGTCTGGGTGAGCTGCGGCGAGCCGTCGGGCATCGTCGTCGCGAGGTAGCAGGTACTGCGGCGGCGGAGCAGCGCCACCACGTCCTCGCCGAGGCATACGGGCACGGGGCTCTCCTTCAGGAGGCGGTGCGGCGGGGCGGAATGCCGCCGGTCGAGGGCCCCGGTGAGGCCCCCCCGGTCGCGCGCGCCGGCGGCCGGCGCTGCGCGGCTCGCCTCTGTCCCATGGCACAGCGGCCGGCGCCTGATCGCATCCCGACGGTCGGCTCCGGCCGCGCTGTGGAACGGCCCGCGGCCATGCGTCAAGTCCCGAATTCCCGTGTCACGTAATTCAGGGGCATGACGTGATCGGGTCGCACCGGGCTTAGAGGTCCTAACAAAGGCGTTGGACGTGTCGGTGGGTGATGAGGCAGGTGGCGAGGCCGAGGAAGGCCTCGTGGATGTCGTCGCGTCGTTCCCAG